>JAQGOV010000105.1 GCA_028293425.1 Verrucomicrobiales bacterium | reverse complement strand
TAATGACGAATGACGAATGACGAATGACGAATGACGAATGACGAATGACGAATGACGAATGACGAATGACGAATGACGAATGACGAATGACGAATGACGAATGACGAATGACGAATGACGAAGCGGGATTGGCCGCAAAAAGGGGCATAGTTCGCAAAAGGAAAAAGATTCCTGATTTCGTCATCCAAACTTCAACCCTGCTGCTTGGGCGGCCATTCCTTGACCTCCAACTCCGGCGGCAATTGCTTCGGGTCCAGAAAGTATTCCCGGATATAACTTGCTAAGCATAGGGGAAGGCCAGAGTGTTTAGTTAACAGACGGCAAAGACGCGGAAGTTGGGGCAACCCCGCTGAAGAACCGATTCTGCGACCCAGCAGCACGCGAGAGATTTAGCCCGGGAACTGACCCCACTCAAAGTGGTCCCCATTTCGGAATGCTCTCCAGCTCAACCCCGCAAAATTTCCAAGAGGCCGTCCTCTGAGAGCCCGTTCTAAAACGATGAAGGCTCCCGTTGGTGAAGTGAACAGTGAATGAACCGTTGAAAACCTAGACCATTACAGGATGGGGAGTTTTCGCGAAAAAGGCCGTCTGGCGTTGTTGCGACATCCGTCACAGATCGCCGAGGGTATGCTCGGGACGTCGCGCCGAGCCACCCAGCCTTTTTGGCGAAAACGGAAACCGTCCTATTTCTAAAACAAGCTCGAAGAAAGTAATAAAGTAATTATGACGAATGTAAGACCCGTCGGTGATCGAATTCTCGTGGAACCGGTTGAAGAGAAGCAAGCGAGCAAAAGCCGGATTATTATCCCGGATACCGCCAAGGAGAAATCGATGGAATGCGTGGTGATCGCGCTCGGGACGGGCAAGACCGATGACGACGGCAAGAAGGTGCCTTTTGAAATGAAAAAAGGCGACCGCGTACTGATGAGCAAGTATGGCGGCACGGAAATCAAATTGAATGGCAAGGATTACAAGGTCGTCACCTCAGACGACATCCTGGCTATCCTTAACTAACGAGCATTCACTCATTACAGCGACCAACCCGAATTTTTTCTATTTTTTATGGCAGCAAAACAATTGATCTTTGATGAAACAGCACGCCAGGCCCTCCTGCGCGGAGTGGAAAAGCTCAGCAAGGCCGTCAAGGCCACGCTCGGGCCCAAGGGCCGCAACGTGGTTTTCAGCCGAAGCTATGGCTCGCCGACGATTACCAAAGACGGCGTAACGGTGGCCAAGGAAATCGAACTGACAGACCCGTGCGAAAACATGGGTGCGCAGATGGTGCGTGAAGTGGCCAGCAAAACGAGCGATGTGGCGGGCGATGGCACCACCACCGCGACGCTCCTGGCAGAGGCGATTTTCCGTGAAGGAATGAAATTTGTAACGGCCGGCGCGAGCCCGATTAGCATTCAACGTGGAATGCAAAAGGCCGTGACGTGCGCGGTGGAACACCTGGCCAAGATCTCCAAAAAGGTCAAAGAAAAGGAAGAGATCAAACAGGTGGCGATGGTTTCAGCCAATTGGGATGAGACTATCGGCGGAATTATCGCGGACGCCATGGACAAGGTGGGCAAGGACGGCACGATCACAGTTGAAGAGGCCAAGTCCGTGGAAACCACGATGGAAGTGGTCGAAGGCATGCAGTTTGATAAAGGGTATCTCTCGCCGTATTTCGTGACGAGCCCCGAAACGATGGAAGTGCGGTTGGAGGATGCTTACATTCTGATTTACGAAAAGAAGATCAGCAGCTTGAAGGAATTGTTTCCGATCCTGGAAAAAGCAGCCGCGGCGCGCAAGCCCCTGCTGATTATGGCCGAGGATGTAGATGGTGAAGCGCTCAGCACCCTGGTGGTGAACAAACTGCGCGGCACGATCAATGTTTGCGCGGTGAAGGCGCCCGGTTTTGGCGATCGCCGCAAGTCGATGATGGAAGACATTGCCATCCTGACGGGTGGCAAGTGCATTACCGAAGACCTGGGGATTAAGTTGGAATCGGTTGGACTCGAGGATTTGGGTCGTGCGAAGTCGATCCTGGTGAAAGCGGAAACGACCACCGTGGTGGCCGGCAGCGGCAAACCTGGAGCCGTGCAGGCAAGGGTGACGCAGCTCCGCCGACAAATCGGGGAGGTCACCTCGGACTACGACAAGGAAAAATTGCAGGAACGCCTGGCGAAGCTCGCCGGTGGCGTGGCCATCATTCATGTTGGCGCGGCCACGGAAACGGAGATGAAGGAAAAGAAAGCCCGCGTGGAGGATGCCTTGCACGCGACGCGCGCGGCAGTGGAAGAAGGAATTGTTCCTGGAGGTGGAGTGGCTTTGATTCGCTGTTTGGGAGTGCTTGAAGCGTTAAAATTGGAAGATGAGGATGAGCAGATTGGATTAAGCATCATCAAGCGCGCCATTGAGGCGCCGCTGCGAACACTCGCCGACAATGCCGGAATTGAAGGCTCAATCGTGGTGCAGGAAGTTAAACGCCGGAAGGGCAGCGAAGGCTATAATGTCGCTACCGGGGTGTATGAGGATCTCTTAAAAGCCGGCGTGGTGGATCCCAAGAAGGTGACACGGGCGGCATTGCAGAATGCTTCCTCGATTGCCGGGCTTTTGCTCACGGTGAATTGCCTGGTGACCGATGCGCCCGAAAAAGAAGACGAACCCCAGCAATAAGCGCTACAAATCAATTAACAATTATGTCTAGAAAAGCTATCTTCTGCCTCGTTAAATCCCAACATCAGGCCGGAAAAGTGATGTATTGGCTCAAAAACCGAGGGTTCCAAAACCACGATATTTCGGCGCTGTATTCTGATGAAGTGGTGGATGCAGCCGCGAGTGTCGGACAGGAGCCTGTCGTAGCTGCCAGTGGCCCAACGCCTCTTAGTGGTGAACTCGCCTGGTTGCAGGGGAGTGGCGAGGCAAGCGTTCCTGGATACGTTGCGGCTGGTCCAATTGCGCGAGCATTGAAACGGGCCGAGGGCCCTGCCTCGAGCAGGATCGGACGCAGCCTGATGGGGCTGGGAGTCCCGGAAACAGAAGCCAAATCCTTTCAGCGGAAAATCAAGCAAGGCAGCGTGCTGATTTCTTTTCACACCGAACACACCGACGAAATCAATCGCGCCCAAACCATTCTGCAAACGTCAGGAGGCGAGGATTTCTGCGGGACTGACGAATCCATGCCCACCGAGGAGCACTCCATGTTCGGTGAGACGCCTGTCGTGCTCGTATAGATCACTGATTGTTCACGGCTGTTTCGGCGGCCATTCCTTGCCCTCCAACTCGGGGGGCAATTTTTTTGGATCCACCGGATAAAAGGCCGACTTGTCGGCCTGTGCGCCCGGAAGCAATTCTGGTTCTTCCGGCGCGCCGACGATCAGCCATAGCACGTCGGCGTCCGTGTCATTGAACACCTGGCGCAACTCGCCGGGTCCGACCAGCACGCCGCCATGCTTGGGCACCGTCAGAGTTTCCTGGCCTACCCGCATTCGGCCCACGCCTTCCAGCACAAAATAAAATTCCTCGGCCCGAATGTGTTTATGCAGGGTGTTGGCACTGTGCGGCGGCATACGCCAGAGCCGTGCGCCCAGGAGTTCGCTTTTGGTTCGCTCCAGGAAATCCGCATTCGGAATCTTCATCATGTTGGAAAGCCGCCAGTGCAAGTCTTCCGGCCGGATCAGAAAATAGCCTTCAACAGTTTTCATGGTGGAATAAGCGTGCGCAAGGTCCCGAAATATCGCCAGATTTTTTCTGCGGTGACGTCGGGATGGGACTGGTTAATGACGAAACCAGAATGGAGAATGACGAGCCGGATTATTAGTCGCGAGGGGAGGCAAATTGAGTCAGCTTATGACTTGACGGAGGTATCAATTGATACCATGATTTCTCAGGTGAATGGAGCAAAGGGCGACTAAGCGGTTTACGCAATGGCACAAATCGAGATACCAGAAATGTGGAGGCAGACGGTGTGCGCCATTCTGGCCACTGAGGGGACCGGAACTCTCATTCGTTGGACCATTGATGCGGAGAATCGGTACAAAGCTGGGTCTGGATTCGCTTGGAAATATGAGGTGTATGAAGCGATTAGAGATTTTCTGTCTGCCTCCGCTGCAACGGGCTGCCCGATCGACCTGGATAATCCGCCAGGAGAGACATACGAATTTCTATTTCCATTCCAGAACAGGCGATTCTACGGGAAAATTCTGTTGCGAAATGATCGAAAGCGTATCGTTGTATTCTCTGCACACCTGGCTCAGTTCACCAATCTTTCCTGTGAATGACCAACAGGCACGTTTTATGAAGACTAAAAACGAAGAATTTGAAGTGTTGATTCCAAACCTCGAAGGCACGGGAGTGGCGGAGCGAGTAATGGTTACGATCCCACTTGAGTGGGATGAGGAACTTAAAGAGTGGCTGCTAACAGCAGAGGCTCACGATATTATTGATAACACCAAAGCTCGCTGTATGGGGCTTCTCTTACCAGCCCAACTCAAAGAACTGCGCGAGCGCCACGGATATAGCCAAAAGGAAATGGGGGAGCTTTTTCAAGTGGGCGAGAAGAGCTGGACGCGCTGGGAAACTGGCAAACAGCGGCCGAGTCGGAGCATCAACCTCCTGATCCGTGCATTATACGATAAAGAAATCTCGCTCAATTACCTGCTGAAGCGGGCGGCGTAGTTTATTAATGACGAAACCAGAATGACGAAACCGAGGAGGCATTGACACAGCCTGGAAAACTTTTAAGCTTTGGTTATGCGTCCGGAAGAGTTCAAGAACCTGCTTGAAGCAAAACCTTTTATCCCGTTTCGCATTTACGTGACCGGGGGCTCTACCTACGACATTATGCACGAGGATTTTGTTCTTCCGGGACGGTCGATGATCACGCTGGCCGCTGTCGTTGGGCCGGATGGGATTGTGGATCAAGTGGTGCACGTGCCCCTCATCCACATTAACAAAATCGAAATGCTTCAGGCGGCCTAACGTTGTCGGACGTTGAACGCTCATGAACGCAAAGGGATGCGCATCGGGTTGGTCCAACTGGAGTTGTTGAGAACAAAAAGGGAAAACCGGTAATCTCCTTGGTAAGCTCTGCTCGTTGCGTTCTCTCCTGTTGAAGTTCCGAACCGCACCGATTTTCTGTCCCTAAATCTTTCTGTTTCATAGCGGTCCCAGCGCGTAAAAAAACCTCGCCTCGGCCCTTGCGCAAAGGGACTTTTTCTGGTCTTTTTACCGGCCTCTATTGAATGCACGCGGCCCAGGGAAATCGGAAGAAATCGGCAGGTTTATGGGTCGCAATTTGCGATAGTGCGCATTTTCTTGTTTTTTGCAAAAGAAGCTTCATGCTTCCGCGCGCATTGTGGATTGAGAACGGTTTTAACAGATGCAAGAGCCTACAATAACACCAGAACTGGTTGCCAAACACAACCTGACGCCTGAGGAATATCAACGCATTAAGGACATTCTCGGCCGCGAACCTTCCTATACCGAACTGGGCATCTTCTCGGTGATGTGGAGCGAGCATTGCTCGTACAAAAACACGCGTCCTCTTTTAAAAACGTTTCCGACGAAGTCTCCAAGAATCCTGGTTGGGGCAGGGGAGGAAAACGCGGGCATCATCGACATTGGGGACAACCTGGCGATCGCTTTTAAAATCGAATCGCATAATCATCCGAGCGCGGTGGAGCCTTTCCAGGGTGCGGCCACGGGCGTGGGTGGGATTATCCGGGATATTTTTACGATGGGTGCGCGTCCGGTGGCGGCGCTGAATTCCTTACGCTTTGGCGAGCTTTCGAATCCGGAAGTGCGACGGCTTTTCAGCGGCGTGGTGAGCGGGATTGCGCATTATGGCAATTGCTTCGGCATTCCGACCGTGGCAGGCGAGGTTTATTTCGATAAATCGTACGAAGGCAACCCCTTGGTAAACGCTTTCTGCCTGGGCGTGCTGCGTCACGATCAGATTGCTCGCGGTGCGGCCAAAGGCGTGGGGAACCCGGTTTTCTACGTTGGGCCAGCGACTGGTCGCGATGGTTTGGCGGGCGCGGCATTCGCTTCGCAGGATTTGACCGAGGAATCGTCTGAGCAACAGCGTGGAGCGGTGCAGGTGGGCGATCCGTTCATGGAGAAGCTGGTTTGCGAAGCTTGCCTGGAATTGCTGGCAACGGACGCCGTAGCAGGCATCCAGGATATGGGGGCGGCCGGGTTGACGTGTTCCACGTGCGAGACGGCGGCACGCGCTGGAACAGGGATTGAGATCGAACTGGACAAGGTCCCGCAACGGGGGCCGAACATGACTTCCTACGAGATTATGCTCTCCGAATCCCAGGAGCGCATGCTGATCATCGTGAAGAAGGGCCGGGAAGAGGAAGTGAAGCGGATTTTTGATAAATGGGATTTGCCTTGGGCAGAGGTCGGTTTCGTAACAGATACCGGGCAGATGGTGGTAAAACATCACGGCAAAGTGGTGGCCGATGTGCCCGCGAAGAAGCTGGCGGATGAAGCGCCCATTTACCACCGCGAGTCCCAGGAACCTGCGTATTTCAAAGAAGTGCGTTCGTTCACCTTGGAAGGTGTGCAGGATACGAGCAACGCCGCGGAAAATCTCAAAGCGCTTTTGGCTTGGCCGACGATTGCGTCGAAGAACTGGGTTTATCGGCAGTACGATCACATGGTGCGCGATGGTTCGGCGGTCTGCCCGGGCAGTGATGCCGCGGTCATCCGGATCAAGAGCGATTCGCTGCCTGAATCCTCCAATGGCAAGCCCGTCCCCGATAAATACATCGCGATGACGGTGGATTGCAACGCGGTGTATGTTTACCTGGACCCTTACGAAGGGAGCAAAATCGCGGTGGCCGAAGCTTGCCGCAATCTCGCGTGTTCCGGCGCCAGCCCGCTGGGAGTGACGGATAACCTCAATTTTGCGAATCCGCATAAGCCGGAGCTTTTCTATCAGCTTAAGGAGAGCGTGCGCGGCCTGGCAGAAGCGTGCAAAGCGTTTAATGCGCCGGTCACCGGTGGCAATTGCTCGCTTTATAACCAAAGCCCGGCGGGGCCGATCGATCCTACCCCGACTGTGGCGGTGGTAGGGATTGTTGAGAAACCCGAGCACATCACGACGCAATGGTTTAAGGATGAAGGCGACGTGATCATTCTGCTCGGAGACCTAGTGAATTCAACTGATTCACTTCAGGGCTTGGGTGGAAGCGCTTTTCTGCAGGTGGTGCATGGGAAAAAGACAGGGAACCCACCGCCCATGGACCTGGAAAAGGCCAAAACGCTGCATACGACATTGCTTGGCCTCATTCAGTCCGGTCTGGTCAAGAGCGCGCATGATTGCAGCGAGGGAGGTTTGGGGGTGGCCCTTGCGGAATCGTCCATCTCACAGCAGATTGCACGTGAAACTCCGCGGTTGATTGGTGCAGAGATTGATTTGGGCGATTTGGCTGGTTTGTCGGCTAAAAGAGTGGATGCGGCTTTGTTCGGTGAAAGCCAAAATCGCGTTGTGATTTCAGTGAAGCCGTTGGATGCGGTAAAAGTGGTTGAGCGGACGAAACTGATGGGTGTGAGCGCCACGAGACTGGGCACGGTGGGTGGCACAAATCTGAAGATCAAAGTAGCGGGCCAGGAATTGGTTTGGAACCTGGCCGAGTTACATGACCTTTGGTGGAATAGCATTGCGCGAGCGATGCGTTGAGACATGGAAGAGCAAGAATACCCTAAGCATTACTGTGGCGTTTTCGGCATTTACGGCCACCCGAACGCAGCGGAGCTGACCTATTACGGTCTCTACGCGCTGCAACATCGCGGTCAAGAAAGTGCGGGCATCGTCGTCTCAGACGGCAACCAGTTCCGGACCCATCGCGGGATGGGATTGGTGTCGCAGGTCTTTAATGGCTCCGTGCTGCATGACCTTGTCGGAAGCATGGCGGTGGGTCACACGCGCTATTCCACGACCGGCTCCTCGCATATCCGCAATGCCCAGCCGTTGACGGTGGACTGCGCGCGCGGGCAAATCGCGATTGCGCATAACGGCAACCTGACAAACGCGAATCAATTGCGTGAGGAACTGGAAGCCAACGGCTCGATTTTTCAAACCTCGGTGGACAGCGAGATTATTCTTCACTTGATGGCGCAGCCGACCGCCGGGGGCAGCCGCAATAATCTTTTACGGACAGTTCAGCAGATTGAAGGCGCGTATTCGCTGGTGATCATGACCGATCACGAACTGATCGGCGTGCGCGATCCACATGGTTTCCGGCCGCTCTCGATTGGCAAAGTCGGCGACTCCTGGGTGCTCGCCAGTGAAACCTGCGCATTCGACCTGATTAACGCCAAGCTCGTCCGCGATGTTGAACCCGGTGAGATTGTTATCATCAACAAGGACGGCTTGACCAGCATCCAGGCATTTCCGCTTCAGGAACGCCGGGCATTCTGCATTTTCGAATACGTTTATTTTGCACGGCCGGACAGCACGATTGCCAACCGGAACGTTTACAAAGTACGCGTGGATATGGGTCGGCAGCTGGCCAGGGAATATCCGATTAAGGCTGATATCGTGGTGCCTGTGCCGGACAGCGGCAATTGCGCGGGGCTCGGCTACTCGATGGAGAGCGGGATTCCTTACGAGATGGCGTTTGTCCGCAACCATTACATTGGCCGCAGCTTTCTGCAGCCGTCGCAGCTCATCCGCGACTTCAATGTGCGGGTGAAGCTGAACCTGATTCCCCAGTTGGTGAAAGGCAAGCGGGTCATTATTGTGGATGATTCGATCGTCCGCGGCACGACCTGCAAAGCCCGGGTCAATAACCTGAAGGAAGCAGGCGCGACCGAGGTCCACGTGCTAGTGAGTTGCCCGGCGCACATGAATCCCTGCGTGTATGGGATCGACTTCCCGGACCGGTCCAAGCTGATGGCGGCCAATCATTCCCATGACGAGATCCGGAAGTATTTGAACGCGGACTCGCTGGGGTACCTTTCACAGGAGGGGATGGTGGCGGCGACAGGGCTACCGAAGGAAAACTTCTGCATGGCCTGCTATGACGGGAATTATCCGGTGGCTTACGATCCGTTGGTGGATAAGCACATCATGGAACGCCGGCGCAGCCGGAGTGAGAGCTTTTCCGAGGTCATCGCGCTGGAGGCGGCGCAGGGCAAGCTGCTCTGAAGCAAGGCAGAAGGCTGAAGTAAGGCTTAAATTATGAGCCCGACATGCGTGCGCATGATCGGGCTCGTTGCTTAATGCTCAGGCCTTGCCGCCGTAGCTGACGAAGTCGTCCAAATCCAGCAAGTCAAACCAGGTGACGATGTCCTCCCGTTTGGAAGCTATTTTGGAATGAGTTTCGTGGAAGTAATCACGTGAATCCACGTCGCTGGGCGTGCGCTGATCCATGTAAGCCGTCCAAGAGGCAATCTCATCGTCTCGACGTGGAGTTTTGGCGTTTGTATTGATCCATTCGAGGATTTCACCATCCCCCTTACCAGCGGCGAGTTGCTCCTTGAGGGCGTTAGCATCAATTCCCACGAAGGCGGTGAAACGCTGATCGAGCGGGCAGTTGTAATGATACTCTCCATTTTTGCCGTTGATGGTGGCACGTCCTTTATCGAGCATGCGCGGCAGCACGCAATACCCTCCGAGGCGGACGCGTCCGCTGCGGGGAGGTTGTGTGGTCAAGTCTGGTCCAGTGATTGGCATAATTTTTCCCTTTTGAAACCCGGAAGATTCGATTCCGATCTATTAAGGATTGGCCTGACGATGCTGAATTGCAAGTCAGGCTCCGGAATACCGACGGAAGAGGATTAGTTCAAACGCGCTTCCTCGCTTTGAAGGTTGAAAGTGTGAGCCGGATTTCCTAGGGTCCTTGCAGCAGCCTGTTCGGTGAGTCAAAAAAGGCAGAGATGGGAAACTTATTTATGATGAGAAAACAGACAATGACCTTTCTGGGCCTTGCGGCCGCATTGGCTTTTTTGGTGGGATGCAACAAGCCAGGTTCCAGCGCGGATGGCGGGGCAGGGGGAGACATCATCAAGGTAGGCGAATATGCATCGTTAACCGGCAGCGAAGCCAGCTTCGGCGATTCCTCGCACAAGGGAACCCAATTGGCGGTGGATGAGGTCAACGCGGCCGGCGGAGTGCTCGGAAAAAAGGTCCAGTTGCTCACGGAGGACAACCGGTCACAAGCGGGTGAATCGGCGACCATCGTGAAAAAATTTATTTCACGCGACAAAGTCGTAGCGGTTCTGGGAGAAGTGGCTTCCGGCCGTTCCCTCGAAGCTGGCCCCATTTGCCAGCAGAGCAAAATTCCTATGATTTCCCCTTCGTCCACCAATCCCAAGGTCACGGAGGTGGGGGATTACGTTTTCCGCGTTTGCTTTCTGGACTCATTTCAGGGCGCTGTGCTTGCCAAGTTTGCACAAAGCACGCTCAAGGCAAAGAAGGTGGCGATTCTCCATGATGTGAAATCAGCTTACAGCGTGGGGCTGGCGGATTATTTCGAGAAGCGGTTCCGTGCGGATGGAGGACAGATTGTGGCGAACCAAAAGTATAGCAGCGGTGACAAGGATTATAATGCCCCGCTCACGGCGATCAAAGGGGCAAACCCTGATGCTGTCTTTGTCCCTGGTTACTACACGGAAGCGGGGCTGATTGCGATTCAGGCACGCTCGCTCGGCATCACTGTGCCCATCTTTGGGGGAGACGGGTGGGAAGCTCCCGAACTGATTGAAGGTGAAGCCACAAAGAAGGCGATGGAAGGTTGTTTCTATTCCACGCATTACTCCCCGGAAGACAAAGGTGCGAAAGTCCAAACCTTCCTCCAGAAATACAAAGAAAAATTTGGCAAAGTTCCGGACTCCATGGCCGCCCTGGGTTATGATTCCGCCATGGTGCTGTTTGATTCCATTAAACGCGCTGGAACAACTGCCGAACCCCAGTTGCGTGATGCGATCGCGGCCACAAAGGATTACGAAGGGGTAACCGGAAAAACTGCCATGGACGAGCACCGAGATGCCAAGAAGCCGGCGGTTATTGTTACAATCAAGGATGGGCAATTTAAGTACGTGGAAACCATCGCTCCGTCCCAGCTTTAAGCATTGCAGCCCTTAACGGGTTTCGGCACGGATGTGCAGCCCAATCGCGAATGTCAGAATTCCTTCAGCAACTCGTCAATGGCCTTTCCCTGGGTTCCATGTACGCGCTGATTGCCTTGGGCTATACGATGGTTTACGGGGTGCTGCGCTTCATCAACTTCGCCCATAGCGATGTCTTCATGGTGGGAGCGTTTATTGGATTCTATGTTGCTCCACAAATCCAGCACTTCATCCCGACAGCGCCCATCTTCGGGGGAGTGATCGTGCTGCTGATCTCGATGTGCGTTTGCGCTCTCCTTGGCGTCATTATCGAACGGCTCGCGTATAAGCCGCTGCGGGAGCGGTCCAAGCTTACGGTGTTGATTACGGCGATTGGCGTGTCGCTGTTGCTGGAGTATGGAGGTCAAAAGGTATTTGGCCCGAGCCCCAAATATTTCGAATTGCTGCCCAGCAGCAAAATTCACGTAGGCACGCTTGTGCTTGGGACCAATCAAATCATCGTGTTCATCCTGGCTCCAATCCTGTTGCTGGTCCTCCGATTCATTGTGATGCGCACAAAAATCGGGACGGCCATGCGCGCGCTTTCCTTTAATGCGCAGGCCGCGTCGCTGGTAGGAATCAATAACGATGTTGTCATCTCGTTTACTTTCGCAATCGGTTCCGCGCTGGCGGCGGCCGGTGGTATTCTGTATGCCCAGAACTACCCTAAAATTGAACCTTTGATGGGCATCTTGCCGGGCTTGAAGGCTTTCGTGGCGGCGGTGCTTGGGGGGATCGGAAATATTCCTGGCGCAGCTTTCGGGGGATTGCTCATTGGGGTTGTGGAGACGCTGGTGGCCGGAACGAGGTTTTCTACCTACCGCGATGCGATCGCATTTGCGATCCTGATTGGAATCCTGCTGTTCAAGCCGTCCGGGTTGCTCGGCAAAAGCCAGGTAGAGAAGGTATGATTAAGCAGAACCCGAAACTCACGCTGCTGGCCTTCGCGCTTTTAAGTTTTGGGATTTCTTCCGTATCAGGCAGGATCGATCAGTATTTCCTGGATGTTATTCTGGGGATAGGGATCAACATTATCCTGGCGGTAAGCTTAAACCTGGTGAACGGCTACACCGGCCAGTTCTCCTTGGGCCATGCGGGATTTATGGCTGTAGGAGCGTACACTTCCGCCTGGATGACCACCCAGATTTTACCCAAGTTACTCCCCAATCTTGCTTCCGCAAATGCGGTGGTCACGTCCGTGGCATTTATGGGAACGCTGCTTGCCGGGGGAGTTGTCGCGGGAGTGGCCGGGCTGATCGTTGGCGTTCCTTCGCTCCGGCTTCGTGGGGATTACCTGGCCATTGTAACATTAGGTTTTGGTGAAATTATCCGGGTGCTGCTGCAAAACATGGAGTTTGTGGGGGGCGCGCGAGGGATGACGGGAATTCCCTCGTATACAACCTTTTTTTGGACGTACGGGCTGGCGGCGCTAACGGTTTACGTTGTCACCACTATGGTTCATTCGACCTATGGGCGAGGTTTCCTGGCCGTGCATGATGACGAGGTGGCGGCTGAAGCGATGGGTATCAACACAACGAAGTATAAAGTGCTGGCCTTTGTCATCAGTTCGGCTTTTGCGGGCATCGCTGGGGGTCTTTACGCGCACCTCAAGCAGTACATTAATCCAGATGGATTCAATTTCATGCGCTCCATTGAAGTGGTGGTGATGGTGATTCTGGGGGGCATGGGAAACACGACTGGAGTGATTCTTGCCGCTGTGCTTCTGACCATCATGCCGGAACTGTTGAGGTCCTTTGCCGAGTATCGGATGATTCTTTATTCGTTGATGATCATTATTCTGATGCTGGTTCGCCCACAGGGGTTGTTCACGTTGCGTCGGCAGTATAAGGAAAAATAGCGCGCGTATGGCCGACAACACTGCCAAAAACCCGCTTCTGCACCTGCAAGGATGTACCATGCGCTTTGGCGGTTTGACGGCCGTGAGCGCATTGGATCTGGAGATCGGGCCTGAGGATCTGGTTGGGTTAATCGGTCCCAATGGCGCGGGCAAAACAACCGTTTTTAACATCATCACTGGAGTCTACGCTCCCACCGAGGGCACCATCCGTTTCCAAGGTGAACCGCTAGCCGGGCTTAAGCCTTTCAAAATTACGACGCGCGGAATTGCACGGACGTTCCAGAACATCCGGTTATTTTCTTCACTATCCGTTTTTGACAATGTTCGGGTGGCCTTTCAGTTGCATTTGAAAGGCGGACTCCGCCACGCCATTATGCGAGGCAAGGCGTTTTATCAGGAAGAGGCGTCGGTGGAAAAACAGGTGCTCGAAATCCTAGATATTTTTCAACTGACCCGGTTCCGCAACTCGTTGGCGACGAATTTGCCGTATGGTGACCAGCGGCGTTTGGAAATTGTGCGAGCGCTTGCGACCCGGCCGAAGCTCCTGTTGCTGGATGAGCCTGCGGCGGGCATGAATCCCACCGAGAAAGTGGAACTGATGCGGCTAATCCGTTTCATTAAAGATAAGTTCAAGATTGCGGTGCTGCTCGTGGAGCACGATATGCAGGTGGTGATGGGCATTTGCCAGCGAATCGTCGTTTTGGATTACGGGATTAAAATTGCGGAGGGCTCACCAGAGGAGGTGCGGCGGAATCCAAAAGTAATCGAAGCTTACCTGGGGGACGACCACCTAAAGTAACCAACGACCGCCATGCTCGAGATTAAGAATCTGACAGTCAACTACGGCGCGATTGGCGCGTTGCACTCTATTTCACTCGAGGTGAAGCAGGGAGATATTGTAACGCTTATCGGGTCAAACGGGGCTGGGAAAACGACGACCCTCCGGACTGTTTCCGGGCTACTTCGTCCCAAGAGCGGCGAGATCCTTTACAATGGACGGAACATCACCGGCCTTCCGCCGCATGAGATCGTGCGGCTCGGGATTTCCCATGTGCCAGAGGGCCGGATGGTTTTTGCGAACCTGACGGTCTGGGAAAATCTCAAACTCGGTGCTTACCTCCAGACGGACAAGCAGGTAATCCAGAAAGAGATGGATTACGTTTACGCTGTGTTTCCCCGGCTGAAGGAGCGCGAAAAGCAGATGGCGGGAACACTGTCAGGCGGTGAGCAGCAGATGCTGGCGATTGGTCGGGCGTTGATGGCAAAGCCAAAGTTTTTGATGCTGGATGAACCCTCGCTCGGGATAGCTCCGCTGCTGGTGAAGACCATTTTTGAGAAGATTGTGGAGGTCAATAAAACGCACGGGATTACCGTTTTATTGGTAGAGCAGAATGCCAATCTAGCGTTACAGGTATCCCGTTACGGGTATGTTCTGGAAACCGGACGAGTCACCTTGCAGGATGTTTCAGAGGCGCTGAGGGTGAATCCGCAGGTGAGGAGCGCTTACCTGGGTGGCTGAGTGAATCAACAGCCATGGCGGCTCGAATCAGGGCTGGGAAGTGTCGAAATAGTGCGCGGTGCTGTTGAGCATGATCTTAACTTCCTTGCGCGAGGCACTGTAGATATGCCCATCAATAAAGCTGATATTGGCCCGGCCGAGATGCATGAGAAACTGGTCGCTGGCTGAGGCGTTCTGCGGATAAAAGGCCGCGTTGTTCATCGTCTTGGGGTCCTCGTTCATGAGCAGGATTTTCTCCGAGGGGTTAGCGATGGCCGTGTGCATTACGCCTCTCTCGCCCACTGGAGCAGAACTGCTGGAGGTAATGGCCCCAGGGTTTAACCAGCCGTTCATGCTGAAGTTCACGCGCAAGGATTCACCCAGCTTGCCTGTGCTTGGGCATCGGTAAAGCGGATAGGTGTTTCTTAGGTTCGGCTTGGAATAATCGGTTGATGGGATGCGAGGCTGGCTGGTGGCGTAGCTGTAAACGGAACCGGCATCGGCCCGGAATCCAAAATCGGGGGCTGCCCAGGAAGCTGAGTTAAAGGGGTTGATGGTGGGCTGGCCACCCCAAACCCAGTCAGGTTCCAAATTGCGGTTCACATCTCCAGGCCAAGGGAGGTAAAAGTCATTTTCATCCGCGTACATCAGGATGCCCAAGGTGAGCTGGCGCATATTGTTTTTACACAGCGCCGAGCGTCCCTGTTCCTTGGCGTTATTAAGTGCGGGGAGCAGGAGTGCCGCAAGTACCGCGACAATGGCAATCACCACCAGCAGTTCAACCAAAGTAAAACCACTGTGGACTCTGTCCCGTCGGAACTTTAAAAACGACCACTGTTGCGCCTGGATTTGCATGCGTCGTCTTATTAGACCAAAGTTGTTGGAGCTGTTCCAATTCCTAGCTTAACCATGAAAATTTAGCAAGCTTTGTTTGGAAACAAAAGAATCAAAGGGAGTCAGGTATATTCCTACCCTTCTTCCGGGAAGCGGTTCGTTGGGGTTTTCACCCCCTTTGGACCGGAGATTAGCCCCTTGTGCCTGGTTAAAATCCAGCGTTGGTTTATGCAGGTAACAATGGAGGTAAAATGAAAAGATATCTATTTATACTGCTCGCCAGCCTCGGTTTGGCGGGTTGTGCACACCACGGAGATCGCGGTGGAACTTACAATCAGAACGACACCTCGCGAGGCGGTGTTGGTACCCAATCGGACTGGAATTCCGGCAGTTCCAGCAGCGATATGGGGAACGTACCTTCAGGGGCTTTACGGACACCAGGGACCAATGAGCATTCCCCGCCCCCCGTGAGTACAGATCGTGACTTTTCACAATAATGCTCGGATAACAGGTAAGTTGCACGCCCCGAACCGTTTACCGGTTCGGGGTATTTAGTTTCCTCCAAACCCGCAGCGCTTCCGTAGCACCCCAAGCCTGCGCATCGCAGCCTCTTTGCTCGTGGGGTGCGTCGCCGTCCACAATTTCCGGCAGTTGGCCCAGGCAACCCTCATTCATGAGAGTGTCCATGCTCGCCAGGTAGCTTCGGGCTGCGGCTATGGACTGCGGGGAGTGCTCCCAGGCTTCCGCTAACGCTTCACAAAAGCTCGGGAAAGTCCAAGTCCAGGCGGTTCCATTGTGGTAGGCGGCTTTCCGTCGGGTATCTTCGTCGCCCTCATAACGGCCCTGGTACGGAGCGTTCGGATTGTTCAGCAGAGCGCCATGCAGGTAAATCGCCAAGGGCTGTTCCACAGGGAGCGGAGCCAGTGTCCTCAAAGCCCCTGGGACCACGAGGTAACGAGCAGCGGCGTCCACTGCGCGGCGGGCTTTCTGGCCGCTGACCAAACCGAGGCTGATAGCAAAAAGATAATTGCTCCGGAGCGCATCGTCAGCGACGGCTTCGGCTGCGGGTCGGTAGGGTGAAGCAATTAAAAGATCGGAGAAATAGCCGCGGTTCTCCAGCCAGAAAAGCCGTTCAAAAGAGCCTTCGGCGAGCCTGGCCAGCTCCGCCCATTGCGGACTTTCTTTCAAATCCAGCTTCGCCAGATGCCGGAGCAGCCGGATCCAGAGCACCTGGATTTCCACGGGGTAGCCTTCGCGAGGAGTGCCCGCAGGGTAATTGGTATCCATCCAGGTAAAATGGCTCGGGCTCCAGATCAAACCAGAGGCCCGGTCCATTCGAATGCCGTTGGGAGTGCCATCCCGGTAGCCGGTGGCAATTTCTAGGAGCACGTCGGTAATCGTGCGGCCGTTGGAGTCCACTTTGACATCGAGGATGCGCTGGCCCGTGAGTTCGGCCAATTCTTCGCATACGATGCCATACCAGAGCGGTGCATCGCTGGTGTCGCGGTTCGAAGCGTCCTCGCCATGGATGCTGTTGGGCAAGGTGCCTTTCGCTGCAAACCTACCGAAGGTAATCAGGAGGTGCTCCACTTCTTCGGTCATTCCCGCTGCGAGCATTCCTCTCGCGCAAATGAGCGAATCCCGGCCCCAGTCCAAAAACCAAGGATAACCAGCGATGACCGTTTTCCCGTTCTCGCGGCGGACTACGAAGGCCTGAACCGCAAGGGCGAGCTGGCGGCCAAAGGCATCCTGCTGCTCCGACCTTTTGACGGTTTCCTCGTTCTGAGTCTCCCGAGCGACTTCCAACGTTTTGAGAATGCCAGCCGGAGGCTCCTGCCGATCCGCGTTCAGCACGAGGGTGACGCTTGTACCCTTGGAGATAGGCAACTCAAACCAACCGGGACTAAAGGCGTCCGCGTGGGTTCGCTGTCCCCTGGAAGCTTCGACTGGATGGAAGATTCCCATGCTCCATTCAGCTTCGTGATGGTAGAAGCCGGAATCCGTGAAAGCCCGCAAATGGCGATCGGCTGCTGGCGTGAACTCGAAACCGGTTTTATCGGTGAGCGGCCGGGAGTTCGCCGCGAAATGATGTTCAGCACCGGGATTCCGCTCCGTTTCCATATGGAAGCTGCGGTCCTCAATATCCACCCGGACGGTCAGGCTCACTTTGGATTCGGGAGGCAGCTCTTTGCCGAAAAGGGGAAGACTCCCTGGCCGGATAAAACGGAGCACAGTGGTGTTCCAACCAGGGATCATATCGGCGACCACCTGGATCTCGATCATTCTGCCGTCACCCGCTCCGGCCACAAAGCGCCATCTGGCCGGAGGGCCGGGCAGGAATTCCACGAGGCTATCGTCGTTGAGCGGTGAAATGAAACCATCCGCAGCTACCCAGACCCGGATGCGTTTTGCGAAAATATGCCGGTCCACGGGAACGCTGGCGTGAAGGTTCGCAGCAAGGGCGCAGTCATATTTTGACGTTACCTCGCCGAGGTTGGCGTGGATTCGAGCCATGCCACCGATGCCGTTGGTCAGCAAAGCCAGACCAGTGGGAGCCTTTATATTGCCGGCTTTCCGGGCGAGGTCAGCCGTGGTTCGCAACCCGGCGACCTGCGGTTCAGCCGAAAGAAACCTTACAGTCGCCGCGAGCATCGTTTCCCCGGCGCCATAACGCTCCATTTCCAATTCGACATTGCCGGTGTAAATGTTCGGATGGAAGGAAGCAACGTGTCCGCTTTTGGTTTCGATCGACTCCACGTGGTATTGCCGATCGCCACATTTCAGCGTTGCGCGGAAAGGCGCTTTATCCTCGACCAACAGCCAATGACCGGGCGGGACAGGAGTGATACGGCGCACATCGAGTTGGGACCAAAGCACAACGTTTGGGTAATGCTCTGATGCCAAGGCATCGTCAAGAGCCGTGACCAGATTGGTTCGGGCCAGTTCGGGCTTCAGGACACTGAGACTTGATAGCACCCGGCTTGGGGAAGTGTTCACCCTTTCCGCCAGTTCCCTCCAGTGGTAAGGGCCAACCTCCTCACACGGCAATGTTTCTCGAAGGGCTGTCACCAGCCAGGCAGCCTGCGCACGCGCCTTGCGGTAGCTGTTTCCGGTGAGCCCCCGTGGAAGGAGACCGAGCGCCAAACAAAAACAGCCACCGGCGGGCATTTGGAAACCGACCTCATTCGCGCTCCGCTTCTCCCAAACGAAAGGTTTTTGGGTAAGCAGATCGAGTTGCGGCTCGCCCATCTCAACAAAATCCTGCTGGCTTAAGGCAAAAGGATGAGCGGAATTCAGGTCGGTATTAACGAGCACCAGGACCTTATCCAACCCTTCCGCAGAGATCCGGCTCAACGCATAAATGGGCGAATGGGCGGCGTTGAGGCGGGTCAGGCTTGCTCCATCCAGAAAACAGGGATGATGCGCAAGCAACCGGTTCAACTCAGCCAGCTCAGGGACAATGTTTTCGGGGTTACCCCAAGACAGGCCGCGGCTGGAATGCACATTGAGCTTTTCCGTGGCCAGCCATTCCACCCCACAGGTAAATCCAAAGCCACCACTGGCGCTGGTTAATGCGCAGAGCCGATTCCGAAGCAGAGACCAAGTGCGGCCTTCCTTAGCCAGACGATCGTTATCATGGGTTTCGCTGTAGTGGACGTAGAGGCCGACTCGTTCGTTCTGGCCATTGCTGTAATCCAGGTAGCTGGATACTGCAGAGCCGGAATAATTTTGGAACAGCTCGGAATAAGCCCACTGCATGCCGCCGTCAGTGAGCAGGTTTTCCGTAGCTTCCCAGGATCCGCCCAAGCCTTCCAACAGGAAAATTGTTTCAGGAAATTCATCCAGGACGCGAGCTGTGATGTATTGCCACGCGGGAACCGGGATTTTGTAACCGGCATCGCACCGAAAACCGTCTACGCCACGACGGCACCATGTCAGCAGCACGTCCGCGATGTATTCCCAGAGCTTGGGATGCCGGTGATCCAACTCGCTCAGGTCTTCCCAAAAAGTCCCCCACGCGCCGGGGCTGATGAATTCTCCGTTCTCTTTGCGCAGGTACCACTCGGGATGATGTTCCTGGAGCCATGCGCCCCAACCCGTGTGATTGATCACGATGTCCAGGAAGACGCGTGCGCCGCGACAATGCGCAGCAAAGGTCAATTCTTTAAACTGGTCGACCCCGGTGGTTTTTTTGTCGAACTCGACGAGCGCGGGGTCGATGCCTGTCAAATCCAGCGAGGCATAAGGGCTTCCATAGCGTCCCATGCGGGCAAAGACAGTCGGTGTTGGATTCACCGGGAGAAGGTGCAGAATGCGGCACCCAAGGGTATCCACGATGTGGGGCAGGGCTTTGATTAAATCCCGGAGCTTGCCACTTGGAGGAATCACTGTGAATCCCTGCTGGTCAAGCTCTGCGAGTTGCATTTCAAAGAGCGGATTGCGCGTGGAGATGGCGGTTCGCGATTCGCCAAACATGCGCACGAAGGCGCAATAAATCGAGTTGGCTGTCCGATAACTGTCAGGATGGATGCTGATGCCGAGGTCAGGTCCGTCCGGCCAATGCTGGCGGCCCTGGGGGTCAACCGCATAAGCCTTGGCGCGGAAATAACCGACTTCGTTCATCACGATTTCCCGGCGCCATTCGCCATCAAGACTTTCCATGGGGACATCTCGCCAAGAGGATTGCGCCAAGCGGCGGCGTCCGGAGTGGGCATTGATAATTTCTTGCCGGAGGACCGAGCCTCGCCCCAGGTTTGTTCGGAGAAAGGCACGCCAGCCTTCGGGCAGGGTTTTGCCATCCGCCCGTTGGAGCGTAAAAACAAGTCGATCACCCACGAAACGGAGCACCCGTGCGCCGGTGGCCGGAATCATGACAAAGTTCGTCATCGTTAAATCGAAAAGCAGACCAAACCTGCTGTCTTGCAAGTTTATCGGCACAGATTCCCCAACCCTCCAAAGGATTGCAACATCTCTATAGGCTTGGGGAGTGAAAACATTCAATTTCCGGGCACTTTTCTGACTGGGAATTTCTTGAAAAGCCCGATAATTGGAGCGGCCTTCATCGTTCCGGGGTCGGAGCATTTGTTGAGCTCAGAATTTGGGACCCGTTTTTGCTCTCGTTTGGCTAGCGGTGGGCTGCCGGATGGTGGTGCGGAGGATTTTTCCCCATAGGGCGCGGGTAAGCCGCGCTTTACCTTGTTCCATGAGAGTCATACCAACCTGGGTTCATGGGTTATCGGATTATGTGATTGGTTTCTTTCTGCTGGTTGCTCCCGACTTGATGGATTTGTTTCATACCGAACAAGTGCAGTGGGTCCCGCGTCATTTTGGCGTCGCCATTCTCTTTCTCGCATTCGCTAGCCGGAACGAAACGAGCCTTGTCAAGCTCATCTCCATGCGGGCACACCTGGTTTTTGATTATATCATTGGGATTTTCCTGGCTGTCTCGCCTTGGGTGCTTGGGTTCTACAAAATCACATGGATTCCTCACCTGGTTTGCGGTTTGTTGATCTTCTTCATGGCGCTATTTACGAAGAAAGAATCCGATAGCGTCTATGCGAATCCGACCTGATGGGTCGAAGCGTAAAGCGTCACGGGTAATGGTGCATTGGTTGCTCTCTTTCCAAGGCTTGATCCCTTCCTTGGGACCCTCTAATCTTCGGCTACACAATGAATAAGGTGCTGGGCGAACCAGTCTTTTAACCCTAATTACGTCATGATCAAAATCAATCATCTACTAGGTTTGGTGGCCGGACTGGCCGCCGCAATTACCATTCAGGCCCAGGCCGAAGTCAAAATCCCCAAACAATACAAGAACGGGGAATTTTTCATCGGCTGCCAGGCTTACTCTTTCAACCACTACACTGTTTATGAAGCCATCGAAAAGACGGCTGAAACGGGCGGCAAGGTCATTGAGTTTTACCCAGGCCAGCCTTTAAGCAAGGATGAGCCCAAAGTGAAGTGGGACCACAATGCCTCGGATGAAACGATCGCCAAGGTCAAAGCGAAGCTCGACTTGCACAAAATCAAAGCCGTGAATTACGGCGTGGTCGGCATCCCCAAGGACGAGGCCGAGGCACGCAAGGTTTTTCAATTCGCCAAGAAACTCGGTTTGCGCGCTGTGACCACCGAATCCACGGATGCAATCGATACGATTGAAAAAATGGTAAAGGAATACGATGTGATGGTCGGGTTCCATGATCATCCCAAGCAGGCGAACAATCCCAAATACCGCATGTGGGACCCGAACTACATTATCGAGGTCACCAAGGACCGTGACAAACGAATTGGGGCCTGTGCTGACACTGGTCACTGGGTGCGCTCCGGGCTGAAGCCGGTGGAATGCCTCAGGATCCTGAAGGGGCGCATCATCAGCAGCCATCTTAAGGACTTGAATGAATTCGACAAGGGAAACGCCCATGATGTGCCGTATGGCGAAGGCGTTTCAGACGTTCCAGCTATTCTGAACGAGCTCTATTCCCAGGGCTTCAAAGGCAATATCTCGGTGGAATACGAGCACAACTGGACCACATCCGTTCCGGAGATCACCAAGTGCATTACGTTCGTTCGTGAGTTCAAGCCGACGAAGTAAGCTATCACGATTTGATTAAGAATTGCCGGTGGCGACCCAGCCATCGGCAATTTTCTTTTACAGACCAGTTGGTGGCACTTAAGCCACAGATTGCGGATGAAGACGAGAACACTTCTAACCGCAATGCGCGCAGGAATGCGGGGCTGATGAGTGTTTGACGCCTGATCTGGTGTCTGCGCTTTCCACCCAACTCAGCAAGTCCTGCTGTGCCACCCGAACAGAGCCCGCGATGGCATGAGTTACGAAATCCTTCCCGCGTTCCACCGCGGATTCCAAGCAATCTCCGTTTGCCATATAACCGGTAATGGCCGCCGAATAGGTGCAACCGGTTCCATGGTTTTTCACTTTTTGTATGCGTGGTGCGCTGAGAAGGAGTTCTGTTTTTCCGTCATAAAAAATGTCCACTGATTCCTTGGTTTTGCCCAGGTGCCCTCCTTTGAGCAAAACCGCGCAACCGAAAAGGTCGTGCAGGTGTCGAACAGCGATTCGCAGATCCTCCGGATCCCGGACAATTGGCGCGCCGAGGGCTTCTGCCTCCGGGATATTGGGGGTGATCAGCGCTGCCAGCCGGAACAGTTCGTGTGTCAGAGCCTTGATCGCATTCCTTTGCAGTAGAAGGCTCCCACTGGTGGACATCATTACTGGATCAACGATCAACGGTGGCGCTTTCTTCAAGGTTCTCAGGAACCGAGTCACTTCCTGGATGATTCGCTTGGAAAAAAGCATTCCGGTTTTAATCGCATGAGGTGGCAAGGCTTCAAAGACAGCTTCCAGTTGCTGCCGCACAAGCTTGGGAGTGATTTCCTGGACTCCAATTACCCTGCGAGGATTCTGGGCCGTGATACAAGTCAGCACGCTCGTTCCGTGAACGCCGATCGCTGCAAATGTCTTCAAGTCCGCCTGAATTCCAGCACCGCCGCCGCTGTCCGAGCCGGCAATGGTCAACGCGCACGTAATTGTTTTCCGTTTCAACATCGCTGCAACGTAGCAACTAAGAGTTGGATTGGGAAGGTTGCGCAGGGGGGAATAGGCATGTTGTGCTTGGCGGGGTGGGTTTCATTTCGATCCGGTGACCCAAGCTGGTTGAGGGTGATTGAAGGTTAGAGCCTTCTGCAACCTTCATTTCGAAGAAAAATCTTCTAAACCTTCTCCAATTTTCCGTCACCTTCCGCAATCTTCATTATTCCTCCCTGACCAGCCCTGCAACCTTCCATGGAGAAGATGGTAGATCTCAAAGCGCTCAAAAGGAAGTCGGGCAGCAAAGGATTAGGACTATACGCAGGGTAAGGAAAAGGACAGAAATGGAGAGAAGCTTTCCCCGAACCCAATTGCGCTGCTTGGGCGCCGGGGTGGTGGATGGTCGGATAATCAGATAGGTATAAAAGGAGGTGGTCCAACGATTCAGTTCGGCAGCTACATCGACCACTTTGTAACGGCATATCTCAATGAGGTCGGGAACTGCTTAAGGTGCTGTTCGGATCAAGGACCAAGAAATAAGTTTCGCTTACCATCCGATCTCAAGACCTTGCGTTCTGCTCCAAGATTTCCTGTTCGGCTCTTGCAAAGTCGATATTTCATCTTATCTTGCGTCCAATCCGACAAAAGCAAGCTGGTGCAATAAGTGCGTGGGGATATGACTTATAACTATAAACGTCCAGGGGTAACCTTCATTCTCAATACTGTCAGAGCGCATGCGCGCTCGTCCCTCTTCGTGCTGGTATTGATAAACGCCTTCAGTGCAATGACTACAGCGGCTGCTCCGGCGGGCACGGTGGTGGAGTGGGGGGAGTTCATCCTGCCATATGCGGAGGCGAACGTTCGCTTTAGCGCAATTGCCGCGGGAGAGTATCACAATTTGACAATAACCACCAACGGCACCGTAATGGCGTGGGGGTTCGACATGGCTGGGGATTGTCTGATTCCAGCCGGCTTGGACAATGTGGCTACTATCTCAGCCGGCGATACGTATAACCTCATTTTGAAAAAAGATGGAACGGTGACTGCATGGGGGTCGAATGACCGTGGGAGGACAAACATTCCGGCCGGCCTGTCCAAAGTGGTAACTATCTCGGCGAACAGGCACAGTCTGGCCCTCAGAAACGACGGAACCGTCATCTCATGGGGGATGAATGACTATCAACAAACCAATGTGCCTGCAGATCTAACAGCGGTGAAAGCGATCGCGGCAGGCTACTTCCACAGCCTCGCCCTTAAAGAGGACGGAACCGTCGTTGGCTGGGGCAAATTTGGCGAGGGGCAAACGAATACCCCAAGCAACTTGCAAGACGTAATCGCCATTGCGGCTGGTGGTTATCACAACCTGGCGCTTCGGCGTGATGGAACAGTGGTTGCGTGGGGCGGAAACTATTCCGGCGAAAGCACCGTTCCCAATGGACTCACCGGGGTCGTCGCTATAGCGGCAGGCTGGCTGCACAGCCTGGCATTAAAGAGCGACGGCACTGTGGTCGGCTGGGGAGGAGATGATAAAAGCCTAACCGCCGTCCCGGTGGGCCTCAGCAATGTAGTGGCGATCTCGGCCGGCTTTGAGGCTAGCCTGGCCCTTAAGTCCAACGGAAGCATCGTGGCCTGGGGCAACAATGGCTACGGGCAGAGTCTGGTCCCAGGCCGTTTGAGAGACGTGTCAGCACTGGCTACGGGCTCTCGTCACCGCGTAGCGCTCAGGCGCAATGGCACAGTTGAAGCATGGGGCCAAAGTGCTGCAGGGCCTGTAACATCGCCACCTGGCCTCAGCAATGTGATGGCTGTCGCCGCGGGTGAGTCTCATAGCCTGGCTCTCAGAAGCAACGGAACAGTGTTCGCCTGGGGTTATGATGGATCAAGTCAAGCAACGGTGCCTTCCGGCTTGACCAATGTAATTTCGATTGCTGCGGGCGCCTACTACAGTCTGGCGCTGAAGGCGGATGGCACCTTGGCGGCTTGGGGTTATACCGGTGGCGGAGAACCACTACCCCAGGGATTGAACCAAATTGTTGCCATGGCCATAACGGAGCGTTATTCCATGGGGCTGAAGGCCGACGGCACGGTGGTATACTGGGGCGATACGAACGGCGAGGAGTTGCGCCCCCCTCCCGATTTGAGCAACGTGAAAACTCTTGCAGGCGGGAAATATCACGGCCTTGCGCTGAAATTGAATGGAACCGTGGTGGCTTGGGGACGAAATGACTTTGGGCAAACCAACGTTCCTGCCGGCTTAAGCGGGGTAACAGCCATAGCGGCCGGAGACAATCACAGTGTAGCCCTGAAGCGCGATGGGACCGTAGTGGCATGGGGGCAGAATCAATATGGGCAGACGAATGTCCCGCCCGGGTTAAATCGAGTGGTCGCAATCGCTGCCGGTGGGGTCCGAACGATGGCTATAGTGGCCGCTCCGTTCCGTATTGGGGGCACGGATCCACTTGGAACCAGCAATTCAATGACGTTGATCGGTGAGGCTGGGGAAAGTTATTCAATCGAAACTTCCCCGAATTTGGTCGACTGGGCGACACTGACCAATTTTACCAGCGGGCAAATTACGAATTATTTTTCCGATCCCACGCCCGGCAGCTACAAATTTTACAGAGGAGTAGTCCGTTAAAAGCAAAGCGGGCTGCAGTTGGATGGTCGGCGCTCCCCCAACACTCTCTGAAAGTGGAGCCGATAAAACCTCAGCCTCCGGCGAAAGGAGGAAGGCAAAAAGGATGAGCGCAATCACGGAAGGTTGCGGCAGAGATGGCAAGACCGTGTTCATGGTTGGGATGGCTTTGTCGAAAGCATCGCTTGCGACGTTTCTGTTTTCACTTGTTCGTGATCGTTTCATCACAACGCCTCTTTGGCAACCATACAGGTAAATGTATACGGCGCTGCAGCCCCTTCCGCCTTGTAAAATGTTGAGAAAAAGGCACCATGGCATGACATGGCAATTTTCCAAGAACAGGTGCGGTTCTGCCTTTGTTCGATTCTGCTTCAGGCAATTTGCTTTTCTAGCCCTCTCCTGGCCCAAGTGACACCTCAGGATGGTAATTGGGCTGCCAAAAGCCTGGCAATGACGAACACCCCGGAGGCTGATCTGATGGTGCGCGTGGGGGACATTGATAACCTGGGTTTCGGCTGGCCTTCCGGGTTTAATCCTTTTTCCGGCCGCTCTACTCCTGTTCATGCGCATCCACCTACCAATCCGCCCGGGGAGCCGGCTGGCACTGACCGGATTATGGTAGTGACCAGCTACAGCAATTCTCCACCTGCCGGGGCGGATAATTACACCCTAACTACATCCCGACCGTCCAACGATGTAGAGACGCTGATGCTCACCTACGGGCTGCCAAGCATTCCGGTGAACACCGCGGCCTTCCAAATTTTTGTAGATGATTTTCAAGCTCCGGTTTGGCGCGCGAATTATCGTGTGCTGATCAATGATGTTCGCGCTCCGTTCCTGGAGGAGGTCATCAATTCATTGATTCAAACAGGGCCCATCGGGCGTATGATAACAGTGGCCATTCCGAGCAACTTTCTCGCACTGGTACAAAGCGGGACGCTAAGCCTGAATGTCGATGACGTCACAACCGGAGCTGGAGATGGCTATGCGATTGATTTCGTGAAACTCCTGATCAATCCCCATCAATTCTCGTTTACCGGCGCGGTCAGCGGCTTGGTGTTGGATAGTCTAAATCACACGGTGCCGCATGCGGTCGTCACCACCAGTAGCGGCGTGAAAGGGTTCACGGATGCGAACGGGGCTTACACGCTGACCGGCGTACCCGCGGGCACCGTGCTCATCCGGGCAACCAAACTGGCTATGCCAGCCTGCCAGTTGTGACGAATTTGACGGCTGACACGGATATATTCGTTCACTTGAACTTGGATTTACCTATGGTTGGCGTGTTGGAACTGTTGAACCTTACGAATCAATGGAAATACAACCAGGCAGGGATTGATCTTGGCACCTCCTGGCGTACGACTAATTACAATGATGCTGCATGGGCCAGCGGACGAGGTCTCTTCTACATTGAGACAGCAAGCCTGCCGGCCGCAAAGCACACTCCTCTCGCCTTCACCAACCCTCGGCAGACGACGTTCTATTTTCGAACCCACTTTCAAATGCCCAGTAATGCGAATGCAGTGGTGCTGACCTCTTCGAACCTGATTGATGATGGAGCGGTGTTCTATATAAATGGGATGGAAGCCGCTCGGATCGGCATGTCTAATGGTCCCGTGTTCTACGCCACCCTCGCGGAACGCACCGTGGACAACGCTACGAATTTCGATGTCATCAAGCTGCCAAACACCAACCTGGTAGTGGGTGACAATGTCTTGGCCGTTGAAGTTCACCAGCACGCAACGGACAGCACTGATATCGTTTTCGGCGCAAGTTTGCATGCTGCTTTTACTCGTCAGGTTCCCATGCGACCACGCCTGAAAACTCCGACCATTAACGAAAATTTTGTCCATCTAACAGCCTTAAGTGAATCCGGCTACTTGCACGTTCTGGACGTATCGACAAACCTGTCAAACTGGGCTCCCTTGCGCACGAACACAGCCTTGACTGGTGAAGTCCAGTTCGACTTGCCCTTTATACCATCAACCGGTGGGCGGTTTTACCGGATGCGAGTCATCGACGCGGATTGATCGCGTGGTTTAGCCTCCCTCACACACGTTTGTGCGGTGCCACGACGGAAGCGAAACTCCACTCTCTGATCTTCTTGCCATTTGAGTTCTGCGTTTACAGAATCTATCCATGCTACGAAAGTCTCTCCTCGTCGCCGTTATTCTTTCCTGTTGTGGCGTTTTGTGGGCGGCGGACGCTCCGCCGGTCGGGGTCAAGCCCCTGGGGAAAGATGGCAAACCGCTGAATTTTGATTTTGAGGATGGCACGCTGAAAGACTGGACTGCCACGGGGAATGCTTTTGAGGGGCAGCCGATTCAGGGAGATACCGTTCATCCGCGCCGGCCGGATATGACCACCCGTCATCAAGGGCAGTATTGGATTGGAACCTATGAACGCAAAGGTGATGACCTCACCGGGACGCTGACCTCCGAGACTTTCAAAATCACTCATCCGTGGGCCAGTTTCCTAGCGGCTGGCGGGCCTCATCCGACGACAAAAGTAGAACTTCTCCTGAAGGACGGGACAAAAGACAAAGTCATCCAAACCTATATTGGCCATGAAGCTGAAGATCTGGAACGCGTGGTAGTGAACCTGGAGAAGTATCGGGGCCAGGAAATGTTCATTCGGATTACAGATAACCAGAAAGGCCATTGGGGGCATGTGAACTTTGATGATTTCCGCTTCTATGACAGCGAACCCAAGTTTCCCCAAGACCTGCTTGCGAAGAAGAAACAGCCCGAGTTGCCGGTCGACCAGGTGAAGTTCGCTGGTTTACCTCCCGAGCAAGCCGCGAAGGAAATGACCCTCCCGGAAGGCTTTACGGCAAAACTTTTTGCGGGTGAACCTGACGTGAAGCAGCCGATCGCATTTGCTCTCGATGATCGTGGCCGAGTCTGGGTTGCGGAGGCCTACACTTATCCGCAGCGCGCTCCGGAAGGGCAGGGGAAGGATCGGATTCTCGTGCTCGAAGATACCAATGGGGACGGCAAGTTCGACAAGCGGACGGTTTTCATGGAAGGCCTTAACCTGGTGAGCGGTCTGGAAGTTGGTTTTGGTGGTGTTTGGGTGGGCGCGGCGCCTTACTTGATGTTTATCCCGATCGAAGACGGTGACACACCAAAGCCGGCTGGCAAACCGCAAATCCTGCTGGATGGCTGGGCTTACCAGGACACGCATGAAACGCTCAACACTTTCACCTGGGGGCCGGATGGCTGGCTCTACGGCTGCCATGGTGTTTTTACCCAATCCAAGGTTGGCAAGCCCGGCGCCTCGGAGACGGAACGACAGAGGCTCAACGCCGGTATTTGGCGCTATCACCCGGTGAAGCATCAGTTCGAACTTTTTGCCGAAGGCACCAGTAATCCGTGGGGTGTCGACTTCGATGAGAATGGCCAGTGCATCATCGAAGCGTGCGTCATCCCACACCTTTTCCACATGATTCAAGGTGCTCGCTACGAACGGCAGGCAGGCCAACATTTCAATCCTTACACCTACGATGATATCAAGACCATTGCAGACCATCGTCACTATTTGGGGAGCAAAGGTCCCCACGCCGCAAATGGACGTTCGGATTCCGCTGGCGGAGGGCATGCGCACGCTGGGCTGATGGTGTATCTCGGAGATAATTGGCCCGACAAATACCGCGGCCAGTTCTTCATGAACAATATTCATGGCCAGCGCATCAACCAGGACAGTCCTGAACACAAAGGCAGCGGTTTCGTGGGCCACCACGCGCCTGATTTTATCAATTTCAACGATCGCTGGTCCCAGATTCTCAATTTCACCTACGATCAGGATGGGGCCGTTTTCATGATCGATTGGTATGACCAAAACCAATGCCATCGGAGTGAGCAAAATGCCCATGACCGTTCTAATGGACGCATCTTCAAGATTGCTTACGGTGATAAAAAGGCGACGAAAGTTGATCTCCAAAAACTGACTTCAGAAGAACTGGTTCAATTTCAATTGCACAAGAACGATTGGTACGTCCGCCATGCGCGCCGCATCCTCGAAGAGCGCGGAGCTAACACCAAAGCTCAGGAATACATTCTGTTCTTGCTGAACCTTGATAACAAAAGGATGAGCCTCACCCGGCCCCAGTGGGCGCTGGATCCTGCCTCGGCCAGCCGGCAACTGCGTCTCCTGCAGGCACTGCATGTCACTGGCGGCCTTACGGAAGAAGTGGCTGGCAAAACGCTCAGGAGTCCACACGAATACGTCCGCGCATGGACGATTCAACTCATGCTGGAAAACAAGGAAGCTTCCGAAGCTTTCCTCCAGCAAATGGCCCGCCTAGCCAAGGAAGATCCTTCGCCTGTAGTCCGTCTTTATTTGGCTTCGGGTTTGCAACGCGTGCCAATTGATAAACGCACACCGGTACTGGAAGGCTTGTTTTCCCACGCGGAGGACGCCGGGGACCACAACTTGCCTTTAATGTATTGGTACGCTGCCGAACCGGTAGCAGGCCAAGGCCCGGCCAAAGCGGTATCCCTTCTCTCCAAATCCAAGATTCCGTTGTTGCGGGAATATATTACTCGCCGTATGACAGCAACCGGGCAAAAGAAGACCGCCTCCTTAAAAAGCCCAAATTCTTAGCCCCTTTGGGCAAGCCGCCGACATATCGAGAGTGAATGGTCGGTGGGTTAGGGATTCTTGTCGATGTCTCCGGAGAGTCCTTCATGTTCAGGACCTCCCGCATTTTGTTCGGGCCCGCCCTGGCCGGCTCGATGAATACCGCTCTCGCTTTGAGATTGGGAACGCTGGGAGTTCGAACGACGTGTTCCGCCTCCACTGTGCGATCCCCGTTCGGAATTGGATTTGCGGCTGCTGCTCTGTGATTGCTGCTTTTTCATAAATATGCTGTGGTTAACTCAGATTATCCTTCAACTTCGAGAGCAATCTGTCCGGTGAACTCCTCATCAACAACTAGGGCGAAAAGCCTAGTTCGAAGCTCGAAGGGCGAGAGCCAAGTGGGTCACAGAAAAGAACCGACCGAGGTCGGGTTTGACCTTGGGGTTGAAGCAGAATAGCCTTGCGATGAATGGAACAATCGGGGCTTCCGCCGGTGATACCGGAATCCGAGCCGGAGCGCTTCACCGTATCGCGGTGGCGCTGGGGAATTCATCTTCTGATTTTAACGGCTTATCCCATTACCCTGGGCGTTCTCGGGGCCACCCTGAAAACCGGCAAGGGCCCCATGCTGCCCTCGGATCCCCTCCAACTGGCCGGAGGAATTGGTGGCGAGGTTTTCATTTTTTCGGTCATTTTTGGAGTAGCGATCCTGCTTTCGCGTGCTTCAATGGAGGATCTGCGCTTGCGGTGGACGTCCCCGCTCGCGGCCGTGACGCGAGGATTTCTTTACGCCATCGGGTTGCGAATCGCAATCGGTCTTATTGCAGTGGTGGCGAAGGCAATGCTTTCGGTGCTATTGGGATTACAGCCCCAGGATATTCAGAAACTCAACCCGGACTATGAGCAGTTGATTGACCCGAACGCGTTGGTGAACAGTCCGTTTTATCTCTGGATCAACGTGACGGTCGTCAGTTTTTTGTTGGGGGGGCTTCGAGAAGAGCTGTGGCGCGCGGGGATGTTGTCAGGCATGGCCCATCTGGCGCCAAAGTGGTTTAGCTCAGTACGGGGCCAGGTTTTTGCGGTTTGTCTCGCAGCTATTTCTTTTGGGCTGGGGCATTTGACGCAAGGGTGGGGCGGAGTGTTGATGACTGCCTTTCTGGGGATAGGTCTTGGATTGATCATGGTCTGGCATCGCACGATTTGGACAGCGGTTTTTGCGCATGGTTTTTTTGATGCCGCGTCTTTCCTGATGATTTACTTGGTGACGAAGTACCGGCCTGAGTGGTTGCAGCAGTTGGGGTGAAGCAATTGCAGTCCAAAGTGTGAATTCCAAAATTGGAAGGGACGATAAGGATTACGATGATGATTAGGATTCAGAGGAAAAAGATTGGGGATGCAGATTGGCGTTGCACGGGCTTATAATCTTCTCACGTGAACGAGCTGTTACCTAAAGTCACTATTATTATCCCTACGCGCCCGGGGCAAGCGGAAATTCCGGCCGTGGTGGCGGCGCGCGGATTGGATTATCCACGCGAGTTGGTGGAGATTCTTGTTGCGCGAGGAAAGCAGCCGGCGGTGCAGCGGAACACCGCCATCAAAACGGCGCAAGGAGACCTCATTTATTTTTTGGATGATGACTCTCGTCCGCTGGCTGCCAATCTCCGCCGTGGGGTGCGTCACTTTCAGAACCCAAAGGTAACAATGGTTGGCGGCCCGAATTTATGTCCGAATGAGGCGCCCGGGCTCGAAAAAATATTTTCGGTGGTGTTGAGCAGTTGGCTGGCTTTTGGTCCGAGCCGGGCACGTTATGACAAAGTGGGCCAGGTGCGACCTTCAGGCGAGAAGGAATTGATCCTTTGCAACCTGATGGCGCGTCGCAAGGATTTAGTGGAATTAGGGGGCTTCGACGAATCGCTCTACCCCAATGAGGAGAATGCCCTCATGGACGAGCTGCAAAAGCGTGGCAGCCAGCTCTTGTATGATCCGGACTTCATGGTGCATCGCCGGCCACGGCCGACCTTGAAAGCGTTTGTGAAGATGCTTTTCAATTATGGACGGGGCAGGGCGGAACAGTTCAGGTTGCATCCGACACCCGGGTCGGTGCTGAATTTTGTGCCACCGCTATTTTGCCTGTATCTTGTGCTGGCCCCGTTTTTCGGGCTGCTGGGCCTTGTGCCGCTCGGCTTTTATGCGGTGGCTGTAGTGGGGCAGACACTCGGGTCCGCTGCGACCAAAGGGTTCGGCAAGGCTGTGCTGGCGCTGCCCCTGGTGGTGTTGACACACATTTGCTACGGCATCGGTTTCTGGCGCGGGTTGTTTACCAAGGTCCAGCGGGGACAGAAGAATACGGGTATCGAAGTTGCCATTGAAAAAATCAGTTTCTAAGCTAACCAACGATGGGCTCGCTTCCCTGCTGCACTGGAAAGAGGCTATAAAGGGATGCGCTGATCCCGTGCGCGTGAACTCAGTTCTGCAGCAACTGACGTCATCGGAACTTGCGGAACTATTACACAAGCTCTCCGCCGAGCAGGCACGCATCCTGGCGGCGGTATTCAGTGGTTCGCAAGTGCTAACTGCGCAATTGCAAGCCCATCCTGATTGGATGGCCGATCTGCTGGACAACGAAGCGCTGCTGCATTCGCGGCGTGAACAGGGAATGCGGCGGGAGGTCCAGCAATGGCTCGGCCCCGCGCTCGCTAGCAAAGACTACGCCGGGGCGCTGAAAGGAATTCGCCAGTTTAAGCAGCGCCAACTCTTGAGAGTGGGGACGCGCGATCTGGCCAAGCTGGCTGCCACGCCAGCAATTCTGCAGGAGATTTCGGATGTGGCGGACGTTTCCTTGAGTACGGTATTGCAGGTTTGCCGCCGCCAATTGGAAGAGCGTTTTGGCCAGCCTTGGCACCAAAACGCCGACGGCGAGTGGCAGCCGACGGAATTTTGCGTGGTTGGCCTCGGGAAGCTCGGTGGACAGGAGCTCAATTACAGCTCGGACGTCGACGTCGTGTTTGTTTACAGCGAAGAAGGCCATGTCTTCAAACAACCGCCCAAGCGCAGGACCAAACCGCCAGAGGTTAGCATGACCAGCCACCAGTTTTTCAAACGGCTGGCCGAAATGTTTGTAGCGGAGGTTTTACGGGCCACCTCGGAAGGGATTCTTTATCGGATCGACCTGCGGCTGCGTCCGGAAGGCGACTCAGGGCCGCTGGTACGGTCATTGGGCAGTTACGAGAATTTTTACGCGCAATGGGGCCAAACCTGGGAGCGCATGATGCTGATCAAAGGGCGGAAGGTGGCGGGCGACACCAATGTCGCGGGGGAATTCATGGAAATGGTGCAGCCCTTTCGGTACCCGCGCTCGCTCAATGAGAACGTGCTTCGCGAAATCGCAGGGATGAAGGACCGCATCGAAACCGAAGTGGTGCGGAGCGGCGAATTGGAGCGCAACGTGAAGCTAGGGCGGGGTGGCATAAGGGAGATCGAATTTATCGCCCAAACGCTCCAGCTCTTGAATGCGGGCAGGCTGCCATTTTTGCAAGGACCCCAAACGCTGCCCGCCTTGGAAAAGCTGGTGCAATACAAGCTGCTGGAAGGCGCAGAAGCAAAAACCCTGGCGCAAGCGTATTGCTTCCTGCGCGACATCGAGCACCGGTTGCAGATGGAGAACAATCTCCAGACGCACACGATTCCCACGGACGCCGCATCCCGCGAACGGCTGGCGCGGCTCATGGGGTTTGGCAAATTGAAGGACTTCGAGGAAGCGTTGCGAGAACACACCCGGAAGGTGCGTCAATCCTACGACAAATTTTTGAAGGCGGAACGGCCGGAGGCTTCGTCGGGCACGTTGCCCCGGCAGTTCAAAGGGGCGGAAAGTCAATGGAAGCGATTGTTGGCGGAACATTCGTTCAAAGACGTGGATAAATCGTTCCGCTTGATCACAGAATTTGCAAACGGGCCTGGGTATGGGCATGTGTCGATGCGGACCACGGACCTGGCGTTCCAGTTAATCCCGAAACTGTTTGAACTATGCCGCCGGAACCGGCTTGACGAGGCCAGGCCTGACCAGACCCTGGCGCGGCCGCTACTTTCGGACCCGGATCGCGTGCTGGCTCGACTCGACAGTTTCATTTCAGCCTACGGCACGCGGGCAATGCTTTTTGAAATCTGGGCGACCAATCCGTCTCTGTTTGACCTTCTTTTAATGCTGTTCGACCGGTCGGAGTTCCTGGCAGAGATCGCGATTCGCACGCCAGACCTGGTGGACGAACTGGTTCTGAGCGGAAGGCTGCGCCGATCCAAAACAGCGGAAGAAACCCTGGCGGATTTGCGGCATGGTCTAGGGGACGAAGATCAGAAGATGTGGATTCGCCGGTATCATCAGGCGGAGTTCATGCGATTGGGTTTGCGGGATATCGTGGGGTTGGCTGACTTCGAGCAGAATGCGAACGAGCTCTCGGCGCTGGCCGACGCCTGTTTGCAATACGCGCTGGAAGTAGTATTGCGACGGCACAAGATTAAACGGCCGCCGCTCGTGATTCTGGGCTTAGGCAAACTGGGCGGGCAGGAGCTGACGTATGGCTCGGACCTGGACATCATCTTTGTAGCTGAGTCTGGCCAGAAGCAGATGCCGAAGTTGCAGAAATTGGCCATTGAAGTGATGGATCTGCTTTCCGCCCCCACGGAACATGGAATGGCCTTTGCCACGGACGCACGACTGCGTCCAGACGGAGAAAAAGGGCTCCTGGTAAACTCGCTGAACGCCTATGAAGAATATTACCGAAATCGGGCCCAGCTTTGGGAAATCCAATCGCTGACTCGTATTCGATCAGTGGCCGGGGACCAAAAGCTGGGTGAAAAATTTCAGAAAATGGCAGCACGCCTCGCTAACTTCAGCCCCGAGAACGTGAAGGAGAATTTCGGCCTCGTCACCGGAAAACCCCATGCGCAGGGAAAGGACCAGCTCAGCAGGAAAGCTCTTGCCGCGTGGACTCCGGAATGGAAACAGCAGATTGCGCACATGCGGGGGCGCGTGGAAAAGGAACGAACCCCGGCAGGGCAGGACGCCCTGGCGATCAAGACGGGGAGCGGCGGACTGATGGATGCGGAGTTTCTGGCCCAGGCGATTTGCCTGGAGCACGGCTGGCAGGAGGCGAATACGTTGCGTGCGCTTCTGCGGGCAAACGACGCTGGGATTTTCTCGGAGGGTGACAAGTTTATTGAGAGCTACCGGAAGCTGCAACGAACGGAAGGGATCCTGAGGCGGTGGAGCTTTGAAGGAGAGGCGCTCCTGCCAATCGACCCGGCGCCATTTTATCGCGTCTCAGTTCGGTGCGGTTTTGTTTCACCCGAGGCTTTTCGGGAAGCGATTAGCGGCTGGCGGAAACAGCTTCGAACGGAGTACTCACATTACTTCCGGAAAGAGGAGGAGCCAGGCGGCAGCAAAACTATTTCGAATCGTCCAACAAAATAATGGTGGTGTCGCCCAGAGGGACGGCTCCGGTAGGGTTTTTGAGAGCGTCCTTAAAGAGTTGGGTGTCACCTTTGGGGCAGATCAAGCGGTATTCGCCGAAGGCGTTAGACTCAACGACGTTGTCCATTTCCATGCGGCGTAAAATAGGGCGAGCCCACGTTCGGTCACAGGCATAACGGCCGCGGTTGCCAAGGCGCTTGGAAATCTCCGTTACCGAAACGTATAAATTCGGGAACTGCCTTAGAAATTCAAAAATCTCGGTTTCGTCGGCTGTCATAACTGCTAGAACAACCTTCGGCAGTTCGGGATGATCCTTTAGAGAAATTTTTGCAACCTAAACTCGCGCAGTTATTTGCTCCGGCTTCTTCATCTCAGAAAACGGGATCGGCCGAATGCACCGCTTGAGATACCAACCAACCGCAAAAAGGTCGTAAATGCCCCGCCCAAGCCGGTTCCACACCCCGTACTTGGAAACACCCGCAACCCGGGGACGATGGTTCACTGGAACTTCGAGTGTCTTCACGCCATTACCGTGGACCAGGACGGGTAGAAATCGGTGCAGCCCATTGAATGGGAAGAGCCCTTCCAAAGCGGAACGTTTGAAGACCCGGGCCGCGCACCCAGTATCGCGGAAGTCGGCGTTAAGAACTGCCTTGCGGGCCCAGCGGGCGATTCGGGAGGAAATGCGCCGGATGGCAGTGTCGCGGCGATTCAGGCGCATGCCACAAACAAAGTCCACGCGGTCGAGTTCGCCAAGCATGCGAACAAGGTCTGCGGGGTCGTTCTGCAAATCACCATCAATCGTGGCAAGAATGGGGCTGGTCGAGGCCTGGATGCCGGTCCAAAGGGCCGCGCTTTGACCGCCGTTGTGTTGATGGCGGAGACCGCGGATAAAGGGAAACGTTTCGATCGCTCCTTGAATCTGGTTCCAGGTGGAGTCCGTGCTTGCGTCGTCGACCAGCACTAGTTCAAAAGCGCGCGGTTGAGCAGCAAAAGCTGCCCCCACTTCACGCGCGAGAGGCAGGACATTGTCTGCCTCGTTATACATCGGGACGATGATGGAAATAACGGTTTCCACAAGGCTGGACAGGATATGGAGCTTGCCGGGGCGGGGCGAGAGAAAATTGGTCCAGCCCGCTTCAGGAGGGAGGGCATGAAATGGAGCACATCACGGTCGAATCACGCCAACCACTCATTAACACCGCCGTTTAGCGCGGTGTAGAGGGGGCTAAGGCGGTCGGAGCCGTTTCAACGGCTCTCCCTGCCTGTGCCGTTCGAGCTTGACAAAGAGCCATTGATTTCGGATATTTCTGTATTGACAGAAATTAAAGAACTATGACGACGCTGTCGAGCATTCAACAAAAGTTTATCCTCCATTGGGGTGAAATGGGTTTGCGCTGGGGGATCAACCGGACCGTCGCTCAAATCCACGCGCTCCTTTACATGTCTCCCAAGCCGCTCACGGCGGAGCAGATTTGTGAGGCCCTGGGCGTGGCGCGGTCGAATGTGAGCAACAGCCTCAGAGAACTGCAAAACTGGGGCATCGTGAAAGTGGTTCACGTGATGGGAGATCGGCGGGACCATTTCGAATCCATGAAGGATGTTTGGGAAATGTTCCGAATCGTTTTAGCGGAGCGGAAAAAGCGGGAAGTGGACCCTACGATTGAAATGCTGCGCGGGGCCGTGGATGAATTGGAAAAAAGTAGCAGCAAGGATGCTTACAGCCGGGAGCGGCTCGGGGAAATGAAGGAGTTTTTTGAAACCATGTCGGGCTGGTACAACCAGGTGAATCAGCTTCCAACCCCGGCAGTGGTCAAGTTTGTGAAAATGGGAGAAAAGCTGCGGAAAATGTTGAGCTAAATTTTTTGGAGAAAGGATTTCTGTGAATACAGAAATAACAAAAATAAAGGAAGTCTCGGAGCTGCGTGGTTGGGTCCTTTACGATGGCAACTGTCCTTATTGTTGCCGCTGGGCCGCTCGCCTGGAAAAAGTCCTGACCCGCCGCGGGTTTGACCTGGCGCCCTTGCAATCGCCCTGGGTGAACGAGTGTCTCGATCTGCGGGTGCCGGAAATCCCCGGGGAAATGCTCGTGCTCACCACCGATGGGCAGCTTTTCGGTGGAGCAGAGGCGATGCTTTTTCTGGCACGCAGGATATGGTGGGCCACACCGCTTTACTTGCTCGGGCTTCTGCCGGTCGCGCACCGTCTCATGGTTAAAGCTTACAACACATTGGCTCAAAATCGCATGTGCCTGGGCAGCGCGTGCGCGATGTTTCCCGCGAAAAAATGAGGCTCATGACTTTTTGACCCTGGCCTTCATTGTGATGGTTATTATCTACGGGACGGCTCGGCCGAGTGTCCCTGCAAACTTCGTTAGAAATTTCTGTATAGCGTTGCCGGGCTTGAGCAGGCATAAAGAACCCATGCAACGAACCAAGAACTCAAGGATGCTTCTTTTTTGCATCCTATGCTCCGCCTGTTCGCTCCAGGCAGCGGAGTCGCTGAAGATCGGGTTTTCCACGGCCGACATTACACCGCCAAAGGGTTGGCGGATGAGCGGATATTTTTACGAACGGTTCAGCACCAACACTCGTGATGAATTGCAGGCTAAAGCGATGGTAATGGAGCGGGGGGACGAAAAGGCAGCGCTCGTGGTTTGCGATTTAATTGGCATCTCGCGCTCGCTTTCCACCCAGGTAAGGGAAGCGGCCAGCAAAAAGACCAAAATTCCCGCGGCCAATATCATCATCGCCGCCACTCATACGCATACCGGGCCTCTTTATGCAGGAGGTTTGAGGGACTTTTTCCATAAGCGAGCCGAGGAAAAGTTTGATCGTGACCCTGCCGAGGGGGTGGCGTATCCAAATATTTTGGCTGAACGGCTTGTGGCCGTTCTAGTGGAGGCGCAGCGCGGCCTGCAGCCGGTTTATCTAGAAGTAGGCAGCACCATGGTGACGAACCTCTCGTTTAATCGCCGCTATTGGATGAATGACGGCAGGGTGGTGACTAACCCCGGCAAAACCAATGCGAACGTTGTGGGACCGGCGGGGCCAATTGACCCGCAATTTGGGTTTGTTGTGGCGATGAGTCCCAAAAAGGATCGGGTATTGGGCACCTTCAGTTCCTTCGCTTTGCATCCGGACACCGTGGGGGGCACGGAGTACAGCGCGGATTATCCATTTTACCTGGAGCAATCGATTCGCAAGCTGCTCGGAGAAGATCTTGTTTCCCTTTTTGGCAACAGCACTTGCGGGAATATTAACCATGTGAATGTCTCTGATGCCAAACCGCAAAAGGGGCAGGAGGAGGCTGAACGGATCGGAAAAGCATTGGGGAATGCTGCTTCGAGTGTGTTACCGGGGCTCAAACCCGTGAAGAGCCCCACGCTACGGGTCGGGCGTGAGGTGGTTACTGTGCCGTTGCACCAATTCACCGCCGAGAGAGTAGCGAACGCCAAAGCGGACATGCAAAAGCTTGGAACCGGGCAAACATCCTTTCTTGAGCAGGTGGATACAGCGCGTATTTATCATTTGCAGGCGCAAGGTGCCTCCTCTCTCCAACTGGAAGTACAGGCGGTTTGCCTGGGAGCGGACACGGCAATCGTTGGGCTGCCCGGAGAAATTTTTGCGGAGCTTGGACTGGCCATCAAGAAAGCCTCTCCATTCAAAAACACCTTTATCGTCGAGCTTTGCAATGACGACATCGGGTATGTCCCAACGCGTAAAGCCTACGAAGAAGGCGGCTACGAACCCACAAATTCGTCCGTGAAGCCTGGTGGTGGTGAGATGCTGGTGGAAGCAGCCATCCGTTTGTTGAAGAGGCTTTGAGTCAACGTCCGTCCCCGGGTGATTTCAAAAGAATGAAAGCACGGCTCTGGAACCGCCTGGCGCGTGCAGGAGCTTTTGGATGGCTGGTGTGCTTCGTTGCGCTGGCGCCATCCGCGGATCGGACGGCCGCCGCCGCCGGAATCGACGGACCGCTTTCGCCCGAAGAGTCGCTGCGTTCTTTCCAAACAGAACCCGGGTTAAAGGTAGAGTTAGTGGCGGCGGAGCCCGTCACGGGTGACCCGGTGGCCATGGCCTTTGATGAAAATGGCCGTTTGTTCGTCGTGGAGAACCGTGGCTACCCAACTGGACCCGGAGCAGGCAAACCGCCCGCAGGCGTCATTGCGATGCTGGAGGATGCGGATGGGAACGGCCGGTACGAGAAACGCACCGTCTTCGCCGAGGGGCTGACGTTCCCCAATGGATTGATGCCCTGGAAGGGTGGATGGATTGTTACCTGCGCGCCGGATGTGTTGTACCTTAAGGACACCAACGGTGATGGCCGCGCCGACCTGCGCAAGGTGCTTTTCACGGGTTTTTCTACGGGCGGGTCCACGCAGTTGCGGGTGAGTCATCCGACCTTGGCAATCGACAACTGGGTTTACCTGACCAGCGGGCTCACCGGAGGGAAGATCACGGCTCCTGATTTCCCGGAGCGGCCGGCGATCGATTTGAAAACAGATTTTCGCTTTCGGCCGGACACGGCGGATTACGAAGCGGCGGAGGGCAAGGCTCAGTACGGAATGACCTTCGACGATTTTGGGCACCGCTTCATCTGCATGAATCGCATGCATGTGCAGCATGTAGTGATGCCGTCGAGATACTTGCGGAGGAATCCGGCCCTGGCCATCGGCGAACCCGTGCAGAATGTGCCCGAAAGCCTCGAACCTGAACCTGTGCGGGGGCATGGGCAGGCGGCCCGAGTGTTTCCCATTTCCAGAAACGTCACCACGGCAGACTCGCACGCCGGGACGTTTACTTCCGCTTGCGGAGTGATGATTTACCGGGGGATTGGTTTGCCTTCGGAGTATGACGGCAATGTGTTCTCCTGCGAGCCCGCTGGGAACCTGGTGCACCGGGATGCATTAATACCCAAGGGAGCGAGTTTTGCCGCGCGAAGAGTGCGCGAGGGAATCGAGTTCCTGGCCTCAACGGACAATTGGTTTCGGCCGGTGTATGTAACGGTTGGGCCCGATGGCGCGCTTTATGTCTGTGCGATGTATCGGAAGACCATCGATCATCCTGACTATTTTCCGGGCGAACTGAGGAAGCATTTGGATTTCGATTCTGGAAAAGGAATGGGACGCATTTACCGGGTCTCCTCGGCAGGGCAAAAAGGTCCCTCCTTCAAACCAAATTCTAAGCCGAAGAGCCTCGCGGAGTTGTGCCGGGAGCTTGAGAATCCAAATGGTTGGAGTCGCGATACTGCCCATCGGCTGCTGCTGGAAAAGCAGGACAAAGCTGCTGTGCCGGCATTAGTAAAATTATTCGAAGGCAGCGGAAAAGCCGAAGCACGGACGCATGCGTTGCGGCTCCTGGAAACATTGCGGGCCATCAGCCCCGATGTTTTAAAGCGAGCGTTGCAGGACCCCGCGCCGGGAGTGCGAGAGAATGCCCTGCAATTGGCGGAGGCCCATCTGAAAAATCCTGAGCCATGGCTAGCCACGGCGTTGAAGCGATTGGCGCACGATCCGGATGCCAGGGTGCGCTTTCAATGTGCTTTGACGATGGGTGACTGGGGCTCCGATGAAGCAGTCCCAGCACTTGCGGACATCGCGGTGCTCGATGCGGCGGATCGGTGGGCTCGCGTCGCGGCACTCAGCGGCATTCATAATCGGGAGGAATCGTTTTTCGCCGAGGTTCTAAACCGCACACCCTCCGCGGCCTCTGAGGGTTATGGTCAACTCATGGGGGACCTTGGGAAAATCGTGGGCGCAAGCATGCCGCCAAACAAAGCTGCTGCGCTCGTGAACAAGGGGCTTCAGGCTTCTGGAAGGGCGAATGTAGGCTGGCAACTGGCTGTGGCCAATGGCGCGCATGAAGGAGCTCGCGCACAAGGTTCGGAGCAGAGTGAGGAATTTCTGAAGGGCCTGGCTTTGTTCACCAGTGGTAGGAACGAAGACAATGGTTGGCTTCGCAGGATTCGGCAGCTTCTGCTGGAAGCCAAAGCACCCATCGCGGAAAGGGTCGCCGCGGCAACGTTCCTGGGAATCATTCGTGATGCCGATGCTCCGTCGAGTTTCGACCAGATTCTTGACGGGAACGCACCCCAGGAATTGCAAGTTGCCGCCATCCGGGCTCTCGGCCAATTCTCGAATGAGGATGCAGCTCGCCGGTTGCTCAGGCCGGAACGTTGGAAGCGCTTTACTCCGGCCGTGCGCGAGGCGGCGCTCAGTGCGGTGCTATCCAAGCCCACGATGATCCCCGTTCTCCTCGAGCAATTTGAGCAAAGCCGAATGCCCGTTTCTGTTCTTTCGGCTGCTCAGCGCAAACAACTCCTGGAACACAAAGACGGTACGATCAAAGAAAGGGCTGGAACATTGTTTCAAAATGTTCAGACGACTGATCGCATGAAGGTGTATGCGGATTGGAAAACTGTGCTCCGATTGAAACCCTCCTCCATCCATGGCCGTGCGGTCTTCAAGCAACATTGCTTGGCCTGCCATCGGCTGGATCAGGAGGGCGTTGCGGTGGGGCCGGACCTCTTCGGCATGCGGAACCAGCCGAAGGATGTGATCCTGCTCCACGTGATTGTTCCGGAATATGAAATTTTGCCGGGCTTTGCAAATTATGATGTGGAGATGAAGGACGGCTCGATTGAATCCGGCATGATTGCTTCCGAGACATCGACCAGCGTGGTTTTGCGGAAAGCGCTCGGGGAAGAACGGGTGCTGGCGCGAGGCAATATTATTTCCATCGCATCCTCCGGGCTTTCGCTCATGCCCCAGGGACTGGAAGCGAATATGTCTCGGCAGGACATGGCTGATTTGCTCGCGTATTTGAAAGGTGAATAAATGACCACTATGAAACGCTTCTTGTTTTACTTGTTTGCCGTGTGCCTCATTGCAAGGCAGGGGTGGGCTGCGCCGGCTCCATTTCCACAGCCAGAGGAGCATGATTACACAATTCGGGATTTTAAATTCCGCTCTGGCGGAGCGCTGCCGGAATTGCGCGTACATTACCGGACCCTTGGCAGCCCGTCGCGGGACGCCAACGGCCTGGTGCGGAATGCGGTGTTAATCCTCCATGGCACTACCGGGAGCAGCGCCCAGTTTGTGCGGCCTGAATTTGCGGGCGAACTCTTTGGCGCGGGGCAACCCCTGGACAAAGATCGCTATTACCTCATCCTCGTGGATGGCATCGGGCACGGAAAGTCGAGCAAGCCGAGCGATGGCCTGCATGCAAAATTTCCGCATTACGGTTACCGGGATATGATCGAGGCGCAGCATCGGGTGCTCACGGAGGGACTTGGAGTGAACCATTTGCGATTGGTCATGGGCACTTCCATGGGAGGAATGCATACGTGGCTTTGGGGAGAGACATATCCTGACTTCATGGATGCTTTGGTGCCGCTCGCCTGTTTGCCAACGGAAATCTCAGGGCGCAATCGGGTGTGGCGCCGAATGATTATTGATGCGATTCGGGGAGCACCGGATTGGCTGGACGGTGAATACAAAACGCAGCCGCACGGCTTACGGACCGCCTTGGAGGTGCTTTACTATGTGGGGAACAATCCACGCCAACGTTTGAAGGACGCCCCAACCCTCAAGGCAGCGGATGAGCAATTGGATAGTTACGTCACCAATCTGACAAAGACGCACGACGCGAATGATGTGCTTTACGCGCTTGAGGCATCGAGTGATTACAATCCTTCGCCCGACCTGGAGAAGATCAAAGCGAGGGTTCTCGCAATCAACTTCGCCGATGATTTAATCAACCCTCCTGAGTTGGGTGTGTTTGAAAAAGAACTCAAGCGAGTGAAAAAAACCAAGGCCATTATGGTCCCGGAGAGCGACCAAACCCGAGGCCACGGCACCCACACCTTGGCCGCCGTCTGGAAGCGTCACCTCGTCCGCCTGCTCAGTCACAATTAAATCTCCACGACGTCGCCGAGCAATGGCAGAACCGGTTTAATCCCAAAGCGTTTCTCCACCAGTTCCGCCAGCGGCAGACGCCCTCTATCTTCACCGTGTGTCAATACCAACCGCGGGTGCTTCGGGGCGAGACATTCAAACCAGCTGAGGAGATCGGTTTGGCCAGCGTGCGCGCTGAATCCACCTAAGCTGTGCGTCGTGGCTCGCACGGGGACGGGATCCCCAAAGATGGTGACTTCCTGCGCGCCTTCGGTGAGGACACGACCCAGCGAACCCGGGGCCTGATAACCGACGATCAGCACAACTGTTTCCGCGTGCGGCAGGTTTTGGCGCAAATGATGAATGATGCGGCCGGCGTTGCACATCCCCGCGCCAGCCATGATCAGGCACGGTCCATGCAATTCGTTAAGCGCTTTCGAGTCGTCGGCTGTCACGGAATGTCGGATAGAGGCGATGTGCTTGCGGAAGACTTCATCGGCGGCCAACGCTCTCATTTCCTCGTCGAAGAGCTCGGGATGATGGTTGTAGAGGCCGGTTGCCTTGATCGCCATGGGGCTGTCCAGGATCACCGGAAAGGGCGGAACAATTCTCTCCATGAACATGTTGGCGAGATGATACTGGAGCTGCTGGGCCCGCCCAACGGCGAAGGTCGGTACTAGGATTTTTCCCTTGCGCGCCACGGCGGCCGTGACGAGATGCCGGAATTCTTCCACCGTTTCCGCCAGCGAGCGATGGTCGCGATCGCCATAGGTAGACTCCATGAAAACTAGGTCGGCATGAGTTAAGCACGCGGAATCACGCAAAATGGGTGAGTTGCGCGGTCCCAGGTCTCCAGAGAAAACCACAATGCGTTTTACTCCGGAATCCTCAACGGTCATTTCAATACTGGTAGAGCCCAGGATGTGGCCGGCTTCGAACATCCGCACGCTGATGCCGGCCGCCACTTCGAATGGCTGCAGGTAGGGCAGGGGCTTGAACAAAGCCACCACACCTGCCACGTCCAGGGTGGTAAAGAGTGGTTCGACCGGAGGCTTATTCTTCTCGGCGTGCTTCTTGTTTTCCCGGATGGCATCTTGTTCCTGAAGCTTGGCCGCGTCCTCAAGGATCAGTTGGGTAATCTCAAGCGAGGCTGGAGTCGCGTAGATCGGGCCTTTGTATCCGCGCTTGATCAGGAGCGGCAAACGCCCAGTGTGATCCAGGTGGGCGTGCGTCAATACCACCGCGTCCAGTTTGTCCACATCCAGGTTTCGAGGGACATGGTTGGATTGCTCCGCCATGTGGCGCCCCTGGAAAAGCCCAAAGTCCACCATCACCGAAGCCTTTCGGGTTTGGACGTGATAGGCTGAACCTGTGACTTCGCCGGCGGCTCCGTGGATCGTAACATTCATGAGATTGGATTCTGCAGGAACTTAAACCCTAAGCGTGCAAATACAAAGAAGATCCTCATTCTCCATTCTTCACGCTTCAGTACCATTTCCGCAAACGGACTTCGATTCCCAAGTCCTGCCCCACGCGCCGTTTGAAATCCACCAGGTCGGAAAGTGAGTTGTCCGAATTGCGATAGTGGTACGGGTAAACGACCTTTGGCCGGAAAACGCGCACGGACAATGCCGCGTTCGTGATCGACATCGTGTATGGCAGGTTCATGCACAGAAAAGCCACATCGATGTTCGGCAGCGCCCGTATTTCCGGGATATCGCCGGTGTCGCCACTGATAAAGAAACGTTTGCCGCCCAGCGTGAGGACATAACCGTTACCAGTGCCCAAAGGATGATACGAAGGGTTATACGCCGGCACGGCCTGAATGTTAAGACCAAGCAGATTTGTCGATGCCCCGTTGGTCATCACGCCGGTAATGCCGCGCAAAGCAGACATGGAAGCGTCATTATAAACCGCTTGGGGCGCAATGATGATGCCGTTCGCTGCCCGGATCGAACTCAGGGTGGAAGCGCTAAAATGATCGCCATGTATATGCGTCACTAGCATCAGATCTGCCTTCGGAAAGTTGCCGAATGGACCGGCTGCACTAACTGCATCGCTATAAATCGTTTTCCCCTGCCAGGTCATGAGGAAGCTAGCGTGATTCAGCACATGCACCACCACTTCGCCGTTGGTTGTCGGAAAGTGATCCCCGGTAAGCACCGTATTGGTCACTTGCTCCGCCCGGTAAAAACGCCGGCCCAGATACGGAGCAGCCGAATCCGTGTGCTGCAACGTCGAGTTCGTGGCGGCCAGTGTCACCAGCGCTGTCC
>JAQGOV010000702.1 GCA_028293425.1 Verrucomicrobiales bacterium | reverse complement strand
TGACTATCCGGATCCTGGGCACGGTGACCAACACGACCGGGTTTGCCTGTCCGTTGCGCTATAGCGTGACCCGGACCTGGAGCGCGAGCGACACCTGCGCCAACTCCAACGTGTGCAGCCAAACCATTACCTTCCGCGACACCACGGGGCCAGCGCTGACCTGCGCTTCCAGTGTGACCAACGAATGCGGCTCTCCCGTGAATTTTGGGCTGCCATCCGCCTTCGACCTGTGTGATGGAACCAACGTTACCGTTGCGATTGTTAGCACCGTCACCAACACAACTGGTTTTGCTTGTCCGTTGCGCTATAGCGTGACGCGGACCTGGATGGCCACGGATACCTGTGGGAATTCCAATGTATGCAGCCAGACTATCACTTTCCGCGACACACTTCCGCCGGTGATTACCTGCGCTCCCAGCATGACAAACGAGTGCGGCACGGCAGCCGCCTTCACACCGCCCAGCGCAGTAGATGCCTGTGACGGTACAAATGTGGTCATCAGGATCCTGAGCACGGTCACGAATAGCGGCTTGGCCTGTCCGTTCCGTTACACGGTGATTAGAACATGGAGCGCCAGTGACACGTGCGGCAACTCGAATGTCTGCAGCCAGACGCTCACATTCATTGACACCACCCCGCCGGCCTTGACCTGTGCCCCAAGCATTACCAATGAGTGCGGCTTCCCGCTCAACTTCACGCCTCCTTACGCGGTGGATGCTTGCGACGGAACGAATGTTACAATCGCCATTTTGAGCACCACTACAAACGTCAACGGATTGTCTTGTCCGATGAAGTACACCGTGGTTCGGACCTGGAGCGCTACTGACAGTTGCGGCAACTCCATGACCTGCAGCCAAACCATTGGTTTCCGCGACACGCTGGCTCCGGCGATCGTGTGTGGAACAGACCAAACATTGGAATGTGGCACAACCTGGTCGTTCTCGAGGCCAAGCGCGTTCGACATCTGCGATGGTACAAATGTGGCAATCCGAGTTGTAAACACTGTCACGAATGCTTTGTGTGGCCGCACCTTCAGCGCTACCCGGACCTGGAGCGCTAGTGACGCCTGCGGTAATTCCAACACCTGCAGCCAGACCATCATTCTGGTGGATACGATTCCGCCGCTGGTGAACTGTGCGCCGAATCGCACGGTCGAGTGCAGCACGCCGTGGACCTTTACCCCGCCAACTGGCTATGACCTGTGCGATGGGACTAACATTGCGGTGACCATTCTGAGCACCGTCACGAACCGTGTCGGCTTCTGCGCTTCAACGTTCGCGGCTTCCCGGTCGTGGAGAATAGCGGATCAGTGCGGCAACGGCTCGATTTGCACCCAGACCGTGACGGTCGTTGATACGACGCCGCCCGAGATTCTGTGCGGTCCAACCAAAACGAACGGTTGCGGAATTCCTCCGACCTTCGACACCCCCATCGCGTTTGACCTCTGCGATGGTACACTGGTGCCGGTTATCGTGAACACCGTGAGCAATATACTGGTTCCATCCGGCTCTGGCTACATGCTGACTCGGACATGGACCGCCACGGACTCCTGCTCGAACATGGCCTCGTGCTCGCAATCCATCGTTGTCACCAGTTGCTTGCCGGCCATCGTTGTGCAAATTGACGTGGCCTGCGTGCAGCCGGGTTATGCCTCTGGTCCGTTCGCTGAGCAGGCCATGGGATACAAGTCAGGAACAAACCTGCCCGCGTTTTGGTATAGGGTGGTGGTCTCCAACAGCAGTTCCATCACGCTTACCAATGTCATGGTAATTGATGATAAACTGGGAAATCTGACCACAAACTTTTTCCCAACTCCACAAACACCGTTCCCGCCACACACCAGCCTGACGAACTACTTCATCAGGGATTGGTCGACCAATACGACCAATATCGTGGTGGCAAGCGGACAATCCGTTGTGGACGGAACGCCAACCATGAGTTCTGACGGAACGCTGGTCACCATCGGCACCGCCAGCATTAACTGTCTGGCTATCGCTTACTCGCCCGACGACCAGGATAACAATCCTTATGATTCGCATGTGACGCTGCCCGACGACGGATTGTCGCACGTAGTCGCTTTCTACATGGTGGTGTGCAACAGCGCGGATGCGGACCTGGCCGACGTCCAAATCGCGACCCCAGGCCTGTCTTCCCTCGGTTGCTTCGACCTGCCGGCGACCACCCTGGCTGCCAGGACGTGCCGAACCAACACTTTGTGCATCGCCAGCCTGAGCTGTAGCAACGCGCCTATCACACTAACGTCGTCCATCACTTCTCAGGTAGATGGCTTCCATGGCGCTTGTTCCGTGGATATCTTTGGACGTCCAATCATTGTCAGGCCTGATGCGCAGTGTTCCATAGACATTGAATGTGGAGCGATGGGTGGCGCCTGCCGTGTAACAGGTGGAGGCCGTCAGAACACGACCTATCCAGCGGTCGATTTCATGACGCATGGAGGCCAGGTTGGGGCTCCCGTCAGCCGGGAAGGGTTCGATCCAGACAGCGAGTGCATCCACGGTAATTGGGAAGTAGTGCGCCATGAACATGGGGGCACCAAAGGCAACTTCCACGCGAAGAGCTTTGACAGCATGATGTGCGCGTGCCTCACCTGCGCGCAAAGCAATGGCCAGGGCGGCATCGTGGGCGGGCTCTGCAACCCAAATGACACGAATTGTGGTCCTGGCCCGCGGAAGGCGCCCGCCAACAAGATTACCTTCTCCGGCGTGGGCGACTTCACGCTCACAAGTGGCAGTCGCGTGCCACGCAGTGTCATATTCCGGGTGGATATTGAGGATAGGGGCGAACCAGGCAACTCGGGCAAAGCCAAGAACGATCCTCCCGACCGCCACCGTATCCGTATTTGGATCCTAACGGATTCCGAACTGATCCGGCTCAATAATCCGAGTGACCGGCTATTGGATATGAGGAAAGCCATCTCGGCCACTGAAGCCAATACAGTCCTGCAGGACGGCGCGGTTACGGTTGCTGGAGTTGCTGTCCCTAACGGCACGCAAGTCTTTGGCATTCGTCCGCCGGATATTGACGACGGCGGAGTGATGGATACTGGTAATCACCAGATCCATCCGGCTATCAAAACCTGTTTTTAAGGTGTTTTAAAGCCTCCCGCAGGGCAGGCCGGATTACGGCTTGCCCTGCTTTTTGTTAAAGATGTCCATTTCCGGCCACAACGGGCTCAATTACGCCTTGCGCATACGTCTTTTTATCCCCCTTTAGCTACGGCATTATTCTTGCAAACTGTCCCTTTTTTGCGTATCAAGTAGGCCTGTTCCACAGTTTCCATGAATCATTGCCTTGTTGTATTTGGCATAATTCAACGCGTATCGCCTCATAACACTCTCAAGGCGGCCTTATATGAAAGAACGTTTCACGATAACTAAGGGTTTTTTCCCTTGGTTAGTCTTCCTGACTTGTCTTCTGTCTTCCCAGGCAGAGGCCGGCCAGCCCCCGTTTGGGGCTCAGCAAAAGCCTTCTGAGCGGCTGCTATCAACTCAGTTGCCGCTTGCTTTCGAACCAACTGGGGAAAACGGGAATCAATATATTGCTCGGGGGCCCAATTTTTTGGGCGGTTTTGATGGCAAGACCATGCACCTGGCTATTGCTGCTCCCGTTGTGGACCGGAAGCACGGGCATCAGGGTAAGGGTGAAAAAACACCAACTAAGCCCTCCAAACATGCGTCTGCCTCAATGGAATTGCTGGAAGGAAATTCTTCCCCGGTGACGGAGGCGCTAGAGCCTCTCCCGGGAGTGGCCAATTACATCATTGGGAATGACCCAGCCCAATGGAGGCTCGGGGTCAGAACGTTTGCGAAAGTCTTATACCACTCGGTTTATCCGGGCATCGACGTCGCTTTTTACGGCTCCGAGCGTCAACTTGAGTATGACTTCATTCTGCAGCCAGGGGCTGACCCTCAAGCTATTCGCCTAAAATGGCATGGCTGCAAGCAACTTGCACTCGACTTGAAGGGAAATCTTCGGTTTACGATGGTGGAGGGTGGCCTTATCTGGAAAAAGCCAATTGCGTATCAAGCGATTGGAGGGCTAAGAAAAGAGGTGGCCTGTGATTTTGTTCTGACTGGTTCAGACCTGGCCGGTTTTAGCCTTGGCCCATACGACTCCTCCCTGCCTCTGACGATTGACCCTGTTTTAATCTACTCCACCTACCTCGGGGGAAGTAATTTGGATGCAGTTGGGGAAGCAGGAGGAACTTACCCTGCCGCAGGTGCCATAGCTTTGGATTCAAATGGCAGTGTTTATGTAACGGGCCGCACTCTTTCGACTAATTTCTTCAGGACGAACGCTTTCCGCTCAACGCCAGCAGGCAATAACGATTTGTTCGTGACCAAACTAAACTCGAACGGAACAGCCGTTGTTTTTTCGACCTACCTTGGAGGCAGTGGCGAGGACTTCGGCTACGGAATTGCGGTGGATAGCAGCCGTAACATTTACCTCACGGGTTCTACGGACTCTCCGAACTTTCCACGAACAAACGCTTTTCAGGCTTCCCTGAGTGGAACTCTGGGCTACTCGGATAGTTTCCTTGTGAAACTAAATCCTGGAGGGACCGATTTGCTGTATGCAACCTATTTCGGAGCGGATGCCATCGAATCAGGCAACGCCATCGCGGTGGACAACGCTGGTAACGCTTACATCGGGGGAGATACCTACTCAGAAGCCAATTTCCCTAAAACCACCACCCGATTTCAATCGCTGGCTGGCGGTTCTCAAGATGGATTCGTTGCCAAATTCAATACGACCCTGTCAGGTGCAGCCTCACTGGTTTACGCTTCGTGGCTCGGGGGAAGCGATGATGATCGAGTCAATGGCATCGCTATCGACAGTTCCGGTAATGCTTACGTAGCGGGGGAGACCTATCATTATGACAGTTCAACAGCCTCCGATTTCCCGGTCAGCAACGCCTTGTATCCTACTTTTGGGGGAGGGATTAGTGATGGTTTCATTGCCAAGATCAACCCGAGCGGCTCAGCGAAAGTTTTCTGCACATTTATTGGAGGGGCAGGGGATGATTATGGGTGGGATATCGGGGTGGATAGCGCAAACAATGTCTACGTGGTGGGGGAGACAGGTTCCACAAATTTCGTAACAACGGCCGGTGGCGCTCAAACCAACTTTGGGTTTGGGTTTACCGATGGATACTTTCTGAAGCTGAGTAGCAATGGCTTAAGCCTGATGTATTCCACATTCCTGGGGGGGACCCTTGAGGATTCCGCCACCGCTTTGGCCGTTGATCCAAAGGGAATCGCTTACATCACGGGTTACACTATTTCCATCAATTATCCGGTGACACCAGACGGTTTTAGAACAAGCTCTCAGGGTCAGCAGGATGCGTTTCTGAGCGTGGTTAACCCTGCGTTAACCGGGCCGATTTCCCTTGTGTACTCCACATATTTTGGAGGGCCTAATGATGAACAGGGCATGGGTGTTGCGGTGGATTCAGCGGGCTCGGCCTACATTTCGGGGACAACATCCTCTGGAACAAATTTCCCCACTACCCCCGGCGCTCTCCAAACGAATTACGGAGGGGGATCATCAGACGCTTTCATTACCCGTTTTGAAACGCCTTACGACCTGGCAATTTCTCAATTTTCCAGTTCACCTTCCCCGGTCACCATCGGAAGTAACCTCCTCTACACTATCGTTGTCACTAACCTTACTCGGAACTTTTTCACAAACGTCACTGTGACAAACCGCATTTCAGCTGGTATGACCTTTGTGAGCGCGGCGAGCAGCCGTGGGAGCTGTACGCAAAGCGGAGGACTTGTGACTTGCGCGCTGGGGACTCTCACCAATAACACCAGTGCCATTATTACAATCAATGTCACCCCTACCAGCGCGGGCACGGCCTCTAGCATCGCGGGTGTGGCATCGCCGCAAGTCGAGCGGGATTTTGTCAATAATTTGGCCACCAACTCAACATTGGTGCGTGGGTACGCTGACCTTGCAGTGAGCATTGTTGCATCTCCTGCCACAATTTACGCAAGCAGCAATACGGTTTTGACACTGACAGTCACAAATCCAGGGCCTTCTGCTGCTTCGAGCATCGTTCTGAGCAATGTGATGCCAACTGGACTAGATGTGGTTTCAATTCAGCCCAGCCAAGGCTCGTGTTCATTGGCTGGAAGCCTCGTGACTTGCGGCATTCCAAGCCTGGCTGCTGGCACGAAGGCTACGGTTGTTATTACATCTATTGGAGCTACGCCGGGAACTTGGGCAACTGTCGCAGGTATCTCAGCCGCCGAATTCGATCCAGCATCAGTCAACAATTCTGCAAGCGTGAACGTGACGGTGAACGCCCTGGCAGATCTCAGCGTAGTCCAGAAAATTACGCCCAATCCAGCTTTGGTGGGAAGCAATATCTCTTGTGTTATAACAGTCAGCAACAACGGCCCATCCACGGCAAACGGTGTGGTGCTCACGAATACCCTCTCTGCTGGCCTTAACCTTGTCTCAGTTCAGCAATCCCAAGGCAGCTGTGTTCCTTCGGCTGGCTCCGTCTTCTGCACTCTTGGGGCGCTTGACTCGAACGGCCTAGCAACAGTTACACTCACCCTCCAAGCAGTGAACGTCGGCTCAAAAACAATCACCTCAGGGGTCTCTGCCGGAACCGCTGACCTCAAAAATTCCAATAACGTTTCAGTTTCAAATTTATTGATTACTGTGCCTGCGGATCTGCGCATTGCCATGACTGCCAATCTGTCTAGTCCTTATCTCTCAAGTAATATCACGTTCACGATCACTGTCACAAACGATGGACCGTCGTCCGCGACTGGAGTGATGCTGCAGGACACATTATCTTCCGCTTTGGAATTCGTCTCCGTGCAAAGCAGCCAGGGCTCATGTGCGCCTGCGGGCCAAAGTATCAACTGCAATATCGGCGCGCTGAACACAGGTTCTGGTGCTTTGGTGATACTGACTGCGCGAGCCGTTTCGGTTCAGAATGCCACGAACCTGGCAGTGGTTGCTGCTGCTGAGTCTGATCCGAACCTTGCTAACAATTCCGCGTCCGTGATCGTTGCGATTAATTCGCTCGCGGATTTAATCCTCAGCCAATCCATCTCTCCGAATCCAGTGTTCGCCGGCAGCAATGTTGTGTGCACCGTCACGATCAGCAACGCTGGGCCATCCTCCGCAACGGCTGTCACGCTCGACAACGCGCTTTCACAAGGCTTGGGAATATTGTCCGTCCAAGCATCTCAAGGCGGATGCTCCGTTGCCGCCCAGGGAGTCAATTGCAACCTTGGAACGCTGGCCTCGAATGCGTCAGCTACCGTGGTCCTGATTTTGCGTGCCAATGGCGCAGGAAGCCAAACCATTTATTCCGACACTCAGAGCGCGGTTTCTGACCCTGCTTTGGCCAATAATGCTATTCTGGGTAACGTAACGGTTACCCCAATTGCCGACCTGCGGGTAAGCATGACTGGCAACCCCACTGTGCAGGCAGTCAACGGAAATGTAACCTATTCCATTGTGCTCACCAACTTTGGTCCGTCGGTAGCTAGCAGCGTGATCCTTCAAGACACATTGCCTGCCGGTGTGGGGATCGTGTCAGTTCAGACTAGTCAAGGTGCGTGCTCTCAATCAGGTCAAACTGTGAATTGTAATGTCGGTAGCCTTCCGTCCGGCGTGGGAGTCGGAGTTACAGTGATCGTTCAGGGAACAAGTGCTTCGACCGTGACTAACTTGGTCCAGGCCAGCTCCAGCGTTGCTGATCCCAACACGGCCGATAACATTGCACGCGTCTCGACTACATTCCAAAACCTGCCGGTCTTGGCCATAGGTTGGAATGGCACGAATGTCGCGATCTCATGGCCAACGAACTCCGTGGGATTTTCACTCCAGTATCGCACGAATCTCAACACGGGAAATAGCTGGTACCCGACTGCAGAAACTCCGAGGACGGTTGGCACGCTGAACGTGGTGACCAACGGGCTTGGCGGACCATTGAAGCTTTATCGACTCATCAAATAGTGCACGCATGAAGCCTGAATGAGGCTTTTCAGCCAGCTCAGGGGGCAAACTTGAGCACGAAGATATCCCTCAAGCCAGAATTAGGAAGCGGGGCAGCGGCGGAGAAGGATGCAGAGGAGTAGTTTCCGGTCACGTCGATGTTTCCCAGTATGTCTATTGTCAGGCCCTTGGATTCGCCCAAACCTACACCGTAACTCTTTGCCCATCGATAGGAGCCATCTGATTTTAAGCTTGTCACAAATATATTCATTTGCCCGGACGTGAACGGGAGGAGGTCTCCTCCAAAGCTAAATGAAGAGCCTAATTTTCCGGTAATGTAAATGTCGTCGTTCCTGCCTACGGCCACGCTGTTGCATTGATCGACGCCCACTCCGCCAAATCCTTGGGACCAAATGTGGCTGCCGTTGAGCCCTGAATACTTGGCAACAAAAATATCTCCATAACCGTTGCTCAACAGGTTGATGCCCCCAAAGCTCATCTCCATCTGGTAACTTCCCGTGATGATCGCATTGTCCAGGGAATCCAATGCAATCGCCGTGGCTGTTGAAGTAGTTTGCCAAGGGGAATTGGTGCCAAAGTGCTTCATCCAAAGATTGCCGCCACTGGATGTATATTTTGCAAGAAAGACATCGACCGATCCGAAGGCGGTTACTGCGCCACTTCCAAAATCGACGACAGAACTAAAATTTCCAGTAACCAATATGTTGCTGTTCCGATCGATAGCGACACCAGTTCCGATTGTTCCTCCGGTTCCTCCCATGCGCTTGGACCAAATGTAAGTTCCATTGAAAGAGAGCTTGGCCAGAAACATATCTTCACCCGATGTGCTGGTTAACGGGCCGCCCCCAAAGTCGACGGTTTCATCAAAGTTCCCGGTGATCAGGAGCGTATTGCTATTGGTATCCACAGCTATCCCGCAGCCGGATTCATCCACTGCCGCGTTCCCCTTGGGGCTCCCGAACCGCTTCGACCATTGATGGACACCGTTCGTGGAATATTTCGCAACGAAAATGTCAGAGCCGCCGGCGCTGGAGACCAGCGTGCTGCCAAAATACAA
>JAQGOV010000713.1 GCA_028293425.1 Verrucomicrobiales bacterium | reverse complement strand
GAATGACGAATTAATGACGAAGCTCGATTCCCGGGTAGCATTTGATCCCAACGGACCCCATCGGCGCTAATAGCCGGCCTGCAGCCTTTTCGCAACGCTCGAGTAGCCGCGGCGCTTCCATTCGCTTCGCCCATTTCGCGAATGCCGGCGTCGCACCGCGCCAGCGCAGCGTCTTGGAATTTTTGAAGAGCGGCGCATCCGTACGCAGCGTTGCGAGTTTCTTGAAGAGCAGCGCGAGATCGCGCTGTTCGCCGAGAACGTTCGACGGGAATTTTTCGATCTGACCGTAGCGGTTCAAAAGCTGGGCGGCGGTCCTGGCGCCGATCCCAGGGATGCCGGGGTAGCCGTCGGCCGCATCGCCCACGAGCGCGAGCAGGTCCGGAATGAGCGGCGGATCGACCCCGAACTTTTCGCGTATCCCAGCCGCATCGCGAATCGTTTTGCGCCGGCCATCAATTTGCACGATCCGCGTGCCGCGGACGCACTGCGCCAAGTCCTTGTCCGGCGTCCAAATGGCAACCTTCTGGACTTTTCGATCTTTCGCCGCGAGATGCGCGGCCGAAGCGAGCGCATCATCGGCTTCGAGCTCGATCATCGGCCAGACGACAACGCCCATCGCCGTGAGCGCTTCTTCGAGCGGATGAAATTGCGCGAGCAGCGCGCGCTCAATGCCGTCACCCGTCTTGTAGTCGGCCCAAAGCCGATTGCGAAACGACTCGATCACGTGATCGGTGGCGACCCCGATGTAACGGTCCCCAGTCTCGAGCATCTGGAGCACGGTCCCCAGAACGGCCACGACCGCGCCGTAAGGTTTGTCTTTGCCTTTGTTAAACAGGCGCAACCCGTAGAAGTTACGGAATAGTTAGTAAGTGACGTCGATGAGTTTCACGATCATTTTGACAGCGTTCGTTCGATTCTCTCCTGCGGCCTAACCGGTGGTACGCAGGCCGCTCGCAATTGCGTTCACGGTGACCAAAAGCTCAATGAAGAGCGGGTCCGTCGACTGATCATGGCCATGCTCCTCCGCGCGCCACCGGCGCAGCAGTCCGATCTGCTGGCGATGCAACAGGGCCAGGCCGTCGTTGCGAGATTTCAGAACGCGGGATAACCGTGGCCGGCGCGCGAGGAGATCTGTGCCGAAGATTTTTTCGAGCATCCGATGCGTTCGCAAGTATTCCGCTTCGATCATTCCGAAAATACGATCACGAACAGCCTGGTCGTCGACCAGTTGCGCGTATTCGCGCATCAACCCCAGATCGGCCTGGAGCACGCTCGTACTGACGTTCGTCAGCAGGTATGTGAGCGGTGGCCAGTGCGCCGATTCTTCGCACAAACTTTGGAAGGCGCCCGGGTCGGAGGTCATCAATTCCTCCAGCGCCGTCCCCACCGCGTACCACCCCGGCAGATAAAAACGAGACTGGCTCCAGCTGAAAACCCAAGGAATCGCGCGCAAATCCGCCAGCGAATGCCGTCCCTGACGCCGCGCCGGCCGCGATCCAATCCGGCTCGCTTCGATCACGTCGATCGGCGTTGCCTGACTGAAAAACGCGATGAATTCATCGGCCTGCAAAAGAGCTTCGTAAGCATCACGGCTGGTGGAGATCAAGCGATCGATCACAGGTTGCAAGGCGTGAACGCCCTCCGTCTGCCGGTGATCCTTCGCAAGCGTCGTACCGGTCACTCCCGCGAGAAGCAATTCCAGGTTGCGCACAGCAGTGATGTGGTTGGCATACTTCTGCGCAATCGTTTCGCCTTGCTCCGTCATGCGCACGTCACCAATGCGCGTGGCAGTTGGGAGAGCATTGAGAAAACGGTTGGTTGGTCCGGCGCCGCGGCTGATTGTCCCGCCGCGGCCGTGAAAGAAGCGAATTCTGACTCTATGCTTGCGCCCCACATCCGCGAGACGCTCCTGCGCGCGGTAAAGTTGCCAGTGACTCGCAAAAATCCCGCCATCCTTGTTGCTGTCGCTGTACCCGATCATGACCTGTTGCAGCGGTGCCGGCGCTCCCTCCAACCGGCGATGATATTCAAGACTGCGGCGGGTCAGCGAATGCGAGAGAAAGGCATCGAGAATCTCCGCGCTCCGGCCGAGATGCTCCACCGTTTCAAATAATGGGACGACCGGCAGGCGACAAATCAGTCCTTCCGGATGAGTCACGGTTAAGCCTGCTTCCCGCCCGAGCAGATAAACCGCGAGCAGGTCTGAGACATTGCGTGTCATGCTCACGATGAGCGAGCCGATCCCTCCGGGTCCATGTTTGTCCAGGTGCGCCGCAAGCACCTTGTAACAGCTTCGAACTGCTTCCGCTTCCCTTCCGAGCGTGGAGTCAGGCTGCGCAAATGGGCGCGGCGTGGACAATTCGCAATCGAGAAAGGCGATTCGTTTCCCTTCACCCCACTGTTCGAAATGGGTTTCAGGCAACGAGGCCGCCTCAAGCAGTTGGGCGACGGCGAGGTCATGCACGGAGCTGTTCTGCCGAATATCGAGCGCGGCCAAATGAAACCCGAACGTCTGTACGATTCGCATCACCGGCTCCACCTCGATGCGCGCAAGTCGCGTCGCCCCGATAGTCAGCAGAGTCTCCCGCAGGAAGCGCAGATCACAGAGCAATTCCTCGGGCGCGCCGTAGCACTTCACCGCGGGAGTCCCGCTCTCGTTATTCCCTTCCGGTAATTGCGCGCTGATCAACCCGGCCAATTGACGCCACGGCTCTGCCGGATTCCGTCGGAGGGCGTGGTTTCCACGGTCGCCGAGTTGTTCCGCCAGAGCGGAGACACGCGCGAGAAGCTCGGGTGGCGGCTCTTGCAGTAACGCGGCCAGGCTCAGGCGCGCTGCGAGCGTCGATAATTTTTTTCCCAGCAGCGCGAGCGCATTCGCACGCAATTCCTGCAGAGTGGCGGCCGTTACCTCCGCTGTAACCAGCGCGTGTCCGTCGCGATCACCGCCTACCCAGTTTCCAAAGGACAATCGAGGTAGACGCTCTGGATCGTCGAGCGCGCTCGCGTCGAATCCCATTTCCGCCCAAGCCGCGCGCAGGCGGGCGTCGAGCACAGGGAGCGCATCTGGAAAAACTTCCTGCAAATAATGGATCACGTTGCGCAGCTCGGCGGTGATGTCGGGCTTCCGAATCAAAATCTCGCCGGCCCGCCAGAGACGTTCCAACACCGCTTTGATTTCCTCGCGGATAAGACGTCGCTCGAGCGGGGTCCACATCCTGTTCTCCGATTTGACCAGCAAAAGATAAAGCTCGCGGTGACATCCGAGCGCCGTGGCGCGCTTCGCTTCCGTCGGATGCGCGGTCAGGACCGGCTCGACCCGGATTGAGGAAAGCGCGGCGGCCAGTTCTTCGCTCGTCATTCCACTTTGTTTCAATTTTTGCAGCGCTTGTCCCCAACCGCCGCCGCTGCCGGCGATGCCTTTCGCTGTTTCCAGAGAGCGCTGATGCTGCGCGGCCGCATTCTCCTCGGCCAGGTTCAGCAATTGAAAAGCAATCGACTGCGCTTGCGCCGCCGCCTGCGTCGGCCGAACGGATTGTCCGCCCGCCGCGGGGGAAAGCATGCGCGCCACTTCGCCTTCGCCCAATTCCTCCAGAACTTCTGAGAAGCATTGCCGCAGGAACCCGTAGTCCCGCACGACCTTATCCATTTCGATCATCGGAGGTTTGGCGGCCTTGTCACAGCTCTCGAACATCAGCCAGAAACAGCGCAGTGTCACCCTGACGGCGTGAGGCGAAGCCTTTTACCACGTAAAAGCTTTCGCTCACGTGGCTGGTAACGCGGCCGTCGATGAGATGGACTACGACGCCGCATCACGATACGCTGACGAAATCGCGTGAGGCGAAGCCTTTTACGCGGATAACACCGCATGATAATAAATCGCTCAGACCGCGTGAGGCGAAGCCTTTTACGCGGCCT
>JAQGOV010000094.1 GCA_028293425.1 Verrucomicrobiales bacterium | reverse complement strand
CAGCCATTCCAAAAGCATTCCGAACCATAGGCATCGGAGCGAGGCTCTGCCCGCCGCGAGCGATCTGCCAGATTTTTGTGCTCTTGGTAACTGCCTGGGCATTGCCAGCGTGGGGCCAGAACCTGGAGGGTTGGCAGGAATTTTCCCCTGGCGCCGCCTACAGGAATGATCGCGTGGCCGACGTTCCCTGGTCCGTTCATATTGGGCGCATTGATCGTTCCAAAGGTGATATCGAAATCCATTCCGTCCATGCGCGCGGAAAGGCGCTGGGGCTTGCGACTCTGAGTGCCATAGTGAATTATGAGCGCTCGCAACTTGGTTCTCCGTTGGTTGGTGTGAACGGAGACTTTTATCAGATGCGCGGACGGCCATTCGAAGGCGACCCGCGCGGCTTGCAAATCATGAACGGGGAACTCCTGAGCGGGCCTTCCGAGGGAATCAGTTTCTGGGTCGATGCCGGCGGCCAGCCACACCTGGGTAACGTCACGTCCCGTTTTCAAATGAAATGGCCCGGGGGCAAACAGACATCATTGGGAGTAAATGATCAAAGGCGGGCTGAATGCGTGCTCTACACTCCCGCGGCGGGCGGGTTCACCGGGACCTCTTCAAATGGAGTGGAATTAATTCTGGAACTAAGTGGTGACGGCCCATGGCTCCCGTTGAAAACGGGTGCAAGCTATCACGCAAAAGTTCAGTCCGTAATTGAAAGTGGCAACAGCAGAATTGGTCCTTGGCAAATGGTGCTTTCTGTTCCTGCCAATCTAAAGAGAACCATTCCCAAGGTCGAAGCCGGGACCGTGCTGGAATTCTCAACAGCTACAGCGCCTGACCTCAGAGGAGTTACATCTGCCATCAGCGGAGGACCCATCCTGGTTCGGGACGGAAAATGGCAGGAGCTTCCCAAGGCAGCTTCGGGGAGTGTCGCCTACGGAGAACGGACCAAGTATGAGCGGCACCCGCGTTCCGCGATCGGATGGAACGACAATGCCTTCTACGTCGTGGAAGTGGACGGACGCCAGCCGGGCCTTTCGGTTGGAATGACACTGGAAGAGCTTGGCAAATACATGATCAAGCTTGGCTGCACCGAGGTGATGAACCTGGATGGCGGCGGGTCTGCCATGTTCTGGGCCAATGGCAAAATTCAGAGCAGCCCTTGCGAGGGTCATGAGCGTGAAATTGCTAACGCTCTGATCGTCGTCCGCAAGGAAAAACAGAAAGCGGAAGCAGGGGGGGCGAAACTCGCTTCTCCTTAAAAGTGAGATGTAAAAATGACTTGTTCGCTTGTAGGCGAGATCCGAAGCCATTTGTAAGAGCATCCACGAAATGGAAAAGAACATGCAACTTTTCCGCGATTGGAATGTTCTAATTGCAGAAATGGAAGGTTGTGCCACTGTAAGCAGATGGAGTGGGGAAAGCGCGCAGGTTATTGTGGAATCTTTATTTATTAAATTAACGTACAAGCAGGCGGGAGGGTGGTGGAGTCGCCTCGCTTTGATCCTGGCTTATCTTTTCCTGGGCAACGTCTCGGGCTTCGCTAGCGGGGACAACCCTCATCCCGGCCGGCCACAACGCGGCTACACCTATATGAGAGACGTCGTTTCCGAGGTCCCTTGGTCCATTCACGTGTTGAAAGTCGATCGAGCGCGCGCTGACCTGAGCTTCCATACGGTGGTTGGCCAGAATCCCATCCTGGGAATGGCAACCGTGCCGGATCAGGTTAAGAGTCTTCCGCCCGCTTTGGGACGGGCCATTGCTGCAATCAATGGGGACTTTTACAAAAACACGCGCACTTATCCGGGAGATCCGGAAGGGCTCCAAATCATGGAGGGCGAACTGGTCAGCGCGCCAAATCCCACCCGTGTTTGTTTCTGGATCGATTGCAATGGCGCTCCGCATCGGAGCAACGTGGTCTCACAATTTCAAGTGACCCTCCCCGACGGTACGTCGCTCCCTTTTACTCTGAACGAGGAGCGTAACGGAAACGCCGTCCTTTACACTGGCGCCATTGGCGAAAGCACACGCACCTCGGGCGGCGTGGAACTTATTTTGGAATCAACCGGGAAAGGCTCGTGGCTCCCCCTCAAGCCAGGAGAAACCTACGAGGCCAGGGTGAGAATGGTGAATCCGGACGGCAACTCTCCCGTGAAACGGGATACAATGGTCCTGTCGATGAATTCAGACCTCTCGCAACATGTTTCGGTTGTCCGTCCCGGGTCCATTCTCAAAATGACCACGGCCACCATTCCGGACCTGAAAGGGGTCACCACGGCTATTGGAGGAGGTCCTACACTGGTTGTTGGTGGCAAGGCACGCACCTGGAGCGGTTCACAACCCAGGCAGCCCCGCACGGCTTTAGGGTGGAACAAGGATTATTTGTTCCTGGTTGTGGTGGATGGCCGCCAGCGTGAAATATCGGTCGGCATGACCTTTCCAGAATTGGCCAATTACATGGTGAAACTGGGGTGTGAGGATGCCATGAACCTGGATGGAGGCGGCTCAGCGACATTTTGGATCTATGGAAATGTGGTCAACAGCCCTTCAGAAGGCAAGGAGCGGGCCGCCGCCAATGCCTTGGTTCTGATTCAGCGGGAGACCAAGACCGGCACGACGAAGTGATTTTTGTGAAAGTCCCGATCCCCGGTGTTTGGACGATCCTTTTTTGGACGACGTGCTGCATTTTAGGAACGTCTGCTTACAAAGCGGTCGGCCAAATTCCGAACCTCAACTCTTCCAAGGAGATTTTCTCGGCTCGCGCTGAAGCCCTGCAAATAAAAATAGTTCTGCCAGAAACAGCGATAGCATCTTTGAAAACAAATCCCCGAACCAACGTGGTGGCGTTTGTTCAGGAGCCAAATACCTCGTTCTCAAATGTGCTGGTTCATCTAAAGGGTTCAACCGGGAGTTTTCGTCCTGTGGATGAAAAGCCGTCGTTTACCCTCTCCTTCCGGGATGTGTCCTTCCATGGTTTACGCAAGGTGCACCTAAACAACTCGGTGGAGGACCCAACCTACCTGAACGAGTATTTGGGAAGTGAACTCTTCCGAGCTGTGGGGCTCCCAGCCGGAAGGGTGGCCCATGCCAGGGTGGAGTTGAATGGGAGGAACCTTGGGATTTACGCCCTGAAAGAGGGGTTCTCGGAAGATTCAGCCCTATTCCGGAATGCGCGTGGAGAACTGTATGAGCCTGAACCTGGGCATGACGTGAACGAGCCGTTGCGCCTTGTATTCGGGGATGAATCCCGGCGCTCGAAATTACTGGAACTCGCCGCCGCAGCCACCGAGCGGGATTTGTCCAAACGATGGCAGGGCCTGCAAAAGGTTTTGGATACCGATCGGTTCTGCTCGTTCATGGCCATGGAAATATTGCTGAACCACCGTGATGGCTATTGCATGGGGAGGAACAATTTCCGGCTCTTCCATGATGTAGCGAGCGACCGGTTTTTATTTTTGCCGCATGGCATGGACCAGCTCTTTGGGAAAGCAGATGCCGCACTGCTCCCGAAAATGAGCGGGCTCGTGGCTGCAGCCGTTATGGAAATCCCAGAAGGCCGGGCGCTGTATAAATTAAGGGTTCAGCAACTGGCCACCAATGTTTTCCGCGTGGCAGAGTTAAACCGCCTGGTTGATGCAAAAGCGGGGTTGCTTCAGCCGCTGCTTGATTCCCAGGAGCGTCAGGTTCTAGCCAGGGAAGTGGCCAATTTAAAAGGGAGAATAGTGGCTCGTCAGGAAAATGTAGTTCGTCAGATAGGCAATTGGTCCCGAGAACAGGCGCATTTTGCTCAGGGCAGGGTGGCTCTGACGAACTGGATCCCGGCCTTGCTGGGCGAAAAAGGCCGTCTGGAACAAAATACAGATCACGGAAAACCGGTGCTGTTGATCAAGGCTCAACCGGGGAGTGTGGCCTCCTGGAAAAGCCGCATTTCACTGCCGAAGGGACGCTACCGATTTTCTGGACTGGCCAAAACCAGCGAAGTCCACGTCCAGCGGGCCGCAAAGAGCTTTGGCGCTAGATTGCGTATCCCCGGCAGCAAACCTGATCGCTCCGCCAGTTTAATTGGCAGTCAATCATGGACCAAATTGGAGATGAACTTCGATGTGCGGGATGCGGAACATTCGTTTGAATTCCTCTGCGAACTAAGCGCCGATCAAGGCGAAGCCTCATTCCAACTCGATTCGCTGCTCGTGGAACAAGTGCCCTGATTCACGCCAAACCGTCATGAAGTAAGGGGTCAAGCAGGCACAAT
>JAQGOV010000067.1 GCA_028293425.1 Verrucomicrobiales bacterium | reverse complement strand
AAACGATTCTCCTACGAAGAAATTCCACGACGCTGGCCCGCATCACTTTGGGGCTTTCCTTAGCTTTGCGGCCAGGCATGGGAACGGGCTGCAGGCTGCCGTCTTCGAGGAGCTGCAGGATGTGGGTGCTGGAACAAAAGAAGCGGCGGGCAAGTTCGGAGCAACGCAAGTCGTAGTTTGGTAGAATGAGTTTCACGACGTCGTTCCATTCGCTTTTGCTGGCGGGTTCCTTGCGTAGGTCGCGCCAGCCTTCCTGGGGCAGCACGCCGCGATGGTAATCGACGAGGCTCACCTGGAGGATGCGGACCTCGCGTCGGTGCTCGGCGTTAGCGCGGGAAATGTCGAAAGCCCAGAGAAGGAGGCCGAGCTCGATCAGGTTGGCGATCTGTTTCTCGGTTTGGTTGAGCAGGGCCATGGCGGCTTTCACCGGAAGCAACGGCCGGTTGGCCGAAAGCTTGTAATCGAACTCGCGCTGGATGGGTTTAGTGAGCGTGATCATGCGGCCTCCTGGCGGCGTAGGTTGGGGAACACTTCGATGATCGGTGCGCGCCGAAGGCGGTGCCAGCGGCCGCTACGCTTTTGGTCGACAATCACCTCGACACTTTTATAACGTGGATTCGCGAGGTATTTGGCCGCGAGTGCCTCGGCTTGGAACTCGTTCACCCCGTCTGCCATCTCAAAGTAACCGCGCTCTCCAGCGTTGAATTCACCAGCGAGGCGGTAGCGCATGGGCAGCGTCTGGTAGATCCCGTTTTCAATCCTCCAGCCTGGTGCCGGGCCAATACGGACGGTGGCATACATCGCGAAGTCCGAGGTGTAAGCAATGGCGCTGTTGTCAAAGCGCGCCAGGCAATAGTCCTGGGCTGTGAAGCTGGAGCAGCCCATTGGGAAGAAGATGGTAGCTGTGGTGGTTTTCATTGGTGTTCCTGGCAGGGGGTTAATTCGCGAGGGGCAGCTTGAGTTGGCCGCTTTGAATCAGTTCCAACTGGCTGTCTACCGAAGACACAGTTGTCATAATAAGACGAACGCGATCAGCAAAAGCATCGTCCTTAACAGACAGGCAGAGCCCTTTCAAATAATGGACTGAGTCTTTGACTGGGAGGTCCCGAGCGTGGGCCAGAGACTCGTGCAGAAAATATACCTCCGGTGGTGTGTTCATAATCCTTTGATGTGTTCCTGGAGCCTGGCTCGGACCTTTGGGCATTTGTTGGCAACAGCGTAGCGAATGGCGTTTGGATGGCAGCCGATATGGGCGGCTGCGCTCTTCACTGTGCCGAAACGAGAGATGACTTTGGCCTTGACCTTGATCCAGTTTTGCTTTTCTCTTGTCTCGTTGTGACAAATCACAATGAAGTTTTAGTCTTACTAAGACAGGTCGTCAACGTCTTTTTAAGACAAAAGTAAAAAATGTCAGAGCCGGAAGATTTTCGAGACCAGGCTAAGGAGATCCTGGAGATCGTGGAACGGATGCACATTAGCTTGCCTGAGCTTGCGAACCGAATAGCGGTGACATCGGAGACCATGCGAAAGATTGCGAATGGTTATCAGAAGGCCGGGCCGGTGGTGATGCAGGCGATCCGCAACGTGGAGTATATGCACACGCTCCTGCGGGAGGGTGTGCGAGTGCCTCCGTATCGCACCGATCGATTGGAGCCAACGGCCCAGGCTTGCCTGGATTATGTACGGGAGTTCCTGGCCCGGTGCGAGAATGACCCGAACCGGCTGGGGTGGTTCCTGGTGGAGTTGAAGGAGCGGTTCCCATTGGATAAGTGGGGAGACTCGCCAACGGGTGAGCCGCCCAAGACGGTTGTTGAACATCAAAAGCATAAGGCCCCGGTGAAGGCGGCTAGTTCAGATCCAGTTTCCAAGCTGGCAAGGGAGGGGGCGTTACTAGCGGGGCGGGCGGTCGGGATTGAACCGCGATTACCCGAGCCGAAACCTGGAGCTGGCGAGCATACCGGGCAAAGCGGCGAGCCAAAGTGATGCGTTCAAAGGGTGTGAGGTGTCCATACATTTGTTCGAGTTCGGGCTCCATCCGCACTTTGATTTTGAGTTCGTGTTGCATAGTGCGATCGATTTATGGAGTGGATTATAAGGAGGGGGGTCTGCCAAAAACTGTCTTACCCCCTTGGGAATCGGAGACAATGTTTGTGCCAAGGAAGGAAGTGGACTGCATTTTGTGAATAAGTGGGTAACTTTGGGAATAACTTGCGGTTTTGTGTAACACAGAGAGAGGTGAGAGTATGAGAGCGATGATTGTAATGGTTCTGCTGGTGGCCTGCATGGGGTTTGCAGGTTGCGAGAAACACGAACCAGTGGCCACTGCGGCCGTGGCGGTCGCCCTGACGGCCACGAAGCAGTGGGAGTATAAAATGTTTGACCCTTCGTATCTCCGCTTTCAGCCAGGGCTGGTTGAGCAGAAAGATTATTTCGTGAACGGCGGTGTGATTGTAAACGCAGAGCAATTGGCAAATCGAATGGGGGAGCTTGGCTGGGAATTGATGTCGGACCATCCAGCAGGTGAAATCGCTTTCAAACGGGAAAAGGGCCAAGGCAAAGAAACTATTGTGCGGCTCGTTGGGAAGAATCATCGGTATGAGTGAGGGGAAGAATTAGAGTCTCCTGACGTCGTCCCCTACGGAGTTTAAAGAAGCCTCGCTGAGTAATTCGGCGGGGCTTTCATTTTGATTACGCGGCGGATTGTGGGTTTCTCTCTATTGTATGCGAGTCTGGCGCTCACATGTTCTGCCAGAGCACAACGACAACTTCCAGAGCCTTGAATGGCGACGCCGCCTTTAGTGCGGTTTATTCATCACCGATTTTGGCTGTGGCTGGTTCTCCTGGTGTTCCTGGCAGAACAACTGATTCCTTGACCATGTCACAGCCTTCTCCTTTTTTCAAACCCCAAAACGAAAGGTCCACCCATGTTACCCGGTTATAAAACATACATCACGATCATCATTGGCATCATTTACATCGTCGGCGGGCGTTACTTAAAACTTTGGCCGGTGGATGGCGAACTGCTGGCCGCGATTGGATTGCTGGCGGCTGGATTTCTGCGGGCTGGACTCAGCTCAGCGCATGAAGTGATTAATGCCGCACGCAACACGAGCGAGGTAACGCTCAATGCCGTGCGTGCCAGTAACGACGCCGCTCCCCGGAGCGATGGCCTGGGGACGAAGTTGGGCACGCTCGCAATTCTTGGAACCGTTTGCCTGGCGGTGATGTTCGGCCTGAGCGGGTGCGTGACGAAGCCGGTGGTGTCGACCGTTCCGGGTGGTGGCGCTGTGACGAACCTAACGCGGGTGCCCGATGTGGAACGCATCGCACGGGTGGCTGGCGCGGCTGCTGAACTGGGCTCGCAAGCCTGGCTGAACGAACACCCGAATGATCGCCGCTATTTCATTGTGGCGAATGAAGCGCTCAAAGGGCTGGTGAATTCAGCGAATTATGATCCGGCTGCCTTTGCCCAGGCGTTGCAGGTTCTGCCCATGAAGGAACTGCGCGGGCCACAAGGTTCCATCTACATCACGGCG
>JAQGOV010000035.1 GCA_028293425.1 Verrucomicrobiales bacterium | reverse complement strand
CTCTGTGGCCCCAACTCATCTGTTCGCAACTCGCTGCATTGAGGCCGGGGTGGACATTCCCACCGTTAGCCGCTGGCTGGGCCAGAAAGACGGTGGAGCACTGGCCATGAAAGTTTATGGACATCTCCGCGATAATCACTCCCCGGGAATGGCGAAAAAGGTTTGGTTCAACATGCCACCAGCAGGGTCTGCCAACCCGGACCAGCTTTCAAACTCCGGCGGGCAGGATGGAAATATCGCCGCTAGCGGATTTAAGGTTTGACTGTTCCGACCGTTCGTTATATCCCAGTTTTGCTCTCGAGTGAGGATGCAATTGATCATTGGAAGTCGAACGGACAGATATTGGCTCTGGTAAAATCGATGAATTTACTCCCGGCATTGGACTGATACCTTGCTGGCGAGATTTGCGATTCCCATCAGAATCCACCACGGTGCCATGGAGTCTCCACAAGAGATCAATCACCAAATATCTTGAGCAGTTTAAAGCCGCTCTCTATGTAACTAAACTCCTGAATGCTGTTTGCTTAGAAATTAAGTACTGTTTAGGAGCCAGATTTGAAAACGTAGTCCACAGCAGGGTGTTCTAATCGCGGCACCTTTGCATGTTGGCTACCGTTTCAAAAACCAATTTCGTCCACCAAGCTTCCACCATGTTCATAGGCAGGAGCACTGTGTCTTCGATCAGTGAGCCTCCCATTCCTCAGCGATAGCGGTGTTGGTGGGTTCCATTAAGGAACTTCACCAACGCAATCCATAATCGCTATGAAGGAAACTTCATCACAAAATGGCTCTCGGCGCATGTTTTGCGTGCGAGAGGTTAGCCACATGTTGAACGTCAGCGAGAAGACGGTTTATCGCTTGGTCCAACGTAGCCTCCTGAAAGCTTCGAAAGCGCTGCGTCATCTCCGGATCACGGCAGAGAGCGTGGAAAACTTCATCGCAGGCGAATAAGGAGGAAATATGGCAAAATCAAAACCCACAAAAAATGGTCAGAAGTTGGGGAAGGCCTCTGCCGAGCCCCTTGTGCAGGTCGATGACCCTATTTATCAAAAATATGGACAACCAATCTACCTGAACGAAAATGGAAAAATTGAGGTCAACCAGACTTCGGTAGTCAGGAAGTTTGCAGCGGATGAAAAAATTGGTGTTGAACCAGCTAAGGGAACGCTCGTGAAATATACGCAGGGAACAGGCGAATGGTCTCCCGCCCCATCTACAATGGTAAAAGGAGATCTGGCCGAATTCATGAGGAAAATGGCAGAGGAGTATAAGCAAATGTCCGTGGCGTTCAAAACGAAGCCAATCTTTTTGAACTCACTGAAAAATATGCTCGAAGTCGTCGCACCCCAGATCACGCCCCAGGACCAGGAAGGCTTGGTTCTCGTGAAAAATGGTGTTCTGGACCTGACGGGAAACAAGCCGGCAGTGAAGGAGTTCAGCCCTGATTACGGGTTCACCACGGCATTGAGCCTTGCTTATAAACCTACGGCAAAATGCACCAGGTTTCTCAATGACCTTCTGAAGCCAGCCTTGGGGCCTGATGATGTGTCATTGGTGCAGCGCTACTTCGGCTCCGTGCTTTTGGGGACCAATGCCTCCCAGCGAATTCTGGTGCTAAAGGGCACACCAGGGGGTGGGAAGTCGACCCTTGTAAGTGTGCTGGAGAGAGTCATTGGCTTGGATCGCATATCATACCTGAGGTCATCTCATTTGGATGGCCGGTTTGAATTCGGTGGGTTCCTGGGAAAAAGGATGCTGACTGGCAAGGATGTGCCTGGTGATGTCCTGAGTGTCAACGGTGCAAAGCTCTTGAAATCACTGGTGGGAGGTGACCTATTGGAAGGTGAAATCAAGTATGTTGCCGACAAAAAGCAATTGGTAGGCAACTTCCATGTTGTCATTGCTTGCAACAACAACCTGCGGATTGCGTTGGATGGCGACGACGATGCATGGCGGCGGCGTCTGCTGTTGGTGCAATTCGATCGCCCAAAGCCAGCCGTGCCTGTTGTGGACCTCGCCGAACAGCTTATCAACGAGGAAGCGGAAGGAATCCTGGCATGGCTGGTCGAAGGAGCGATTCAGCACAGCAAGGAGTTGAAACAGAACGGAAACTTCAAACTGACGGCAGACCAACAGTTACGTATCGATGACCTTATTGATGCTTCACAGAGCGTAAGTTGCTTCGTGCGCAAGGGTTTGGAGTTGAAGGCCGATTCGAAGCTTACCGTGCAGCAAATTGTGGATGGTTACCAAGCCTACTGCAAAGATCGGAAATGGGTGCCCTTAACCGAGCGCCAGGTCGAAAATGCCTTGGGAGGGATCATGTTGAAGGAGCTTGAGGTGACCAAGCGGAATGACGTAGTTCTGCCGGACACCGAAAAAGCTGTCAGAGGGTTCGTCGGGGTCGGTTTTGTAGAATAAAGCGCAGTGGTAGATCCGGGCGCTGGAGGGATAAACCTTCCAGCGCCTTTGTTATGTACGGTTCGGACGGTCAAACATCGAAAGCCGCGGCAAAATGTCATGTTCAAAGCGTCCGAACCGTCCGTACGTTTCCACAACAATTCGGGGGGAAAGTAAGTTGAAGGTTGACGTGGTTTTGCATTTTCCGTAAAAAGCTCATGTTGTCGTTGAGACAGCAATTGTTCATTGAAGTAAGAACGGACAAGTATTGGTTCTGGTAAAATAACAGAATTTATCTCCGGCGTTGTGGCTGACGGCCTGCTGGAGAGATAGCGATAAAAATAACGTCAGAATCCGAGTGTGATGCGTGTCGGAGTCTTCCAAAAGAAGATCGTGCATCAAATATTAAGAGCGGTTCGTAGGGATTGCCTTTAACTGAAAGTATAACTCAGGAGCGCCGTGTGCTGGATTCGTTCAGCAACCGTTCCTTCGAGCCAGATTTGAACAGTGGTCCACAGCCAGGTGATTAGATCGCACCACCTAGGCTTGCGGACCATCGAATCAAGCCATTTACTCTTCCCCTCTTCTTCATAGTTCATCGGAAAGAGCACCGTTTGGTGATGTGTGCCCCTACCCTTCTCAACGATA
>JAQGOV010000723.1 GCA_028293425.1 Verrucomicrobiales bacterium | reverse complement strand
GTTCCGGGTGTCACAAAGCCGCCATTTCCGTTATCACGCGATCGATCTGTTTTTCCGAGATGTATACGTGCGGGGCCAGGCGCACCCGGCCCAGGCGTTCCGCGGCGATGATGTTCCGCTCCTTCAGGACTTTGACCGCCCGGGCGCTGTCCAACCCCGACCGCGAGGCCGCCACGATGCCCGTCTCCATCCCCGGGAACGCGTCGGATACCAGGTCGTATCCAGCCTCGCGAAGACCGTCCGAAAGCCGGCGGGCCAATACCTGGATGCGGTTCCGGACCCGCTCGAAGCCGATCTCCTCCAGATAAATGAGGCTGGCGTCGAAATACACCCAGTCCGTCATGCTCCCGGTGGAAATGGCGAAGCGGTCCGCCGAAGGCTTCCAGGCATGCTTGTACGGCAGATATTCATTGTCCTGGGGAACCGATTCCGTCCCCTTGAAAATGGGATTGAGGGACTCCAGCCGGTCCCGGGAAACGTACAGCACGCCCAATCCCAATGGGCCGAGCAGCCATTTCCAGGCGGAGAAGGCCATATAATGAATGCCGCAGGCTTTGACGTCCAGGTCGACCAGACCCACGCCCTGGGAACCGTCCACTACCCAAGCGATACCCCGCTCGGCGCAAAGTTTACCGATGGCCTCCAAGGGAAGCGGCATGCCGGTGCACCAATGCACGGCCGACAGGGATGCCACCCGGGTGCGGGGACCCGCGGCGGCGGCGAAGGCGGCGGGAAAATCTTCGGGACGGGCCGTCATGGGGACGGTGCGCAGCAGGACGCCCTTCTCGCGCCAATGCTCCCAAGGGTAGACATTGCTCGGATACTCGTTCTCCAGCAGCAGGATCTCATCGCCGGGATCAAGCGCCAGGCCATGGGAAATGAAATTCATGCCTTCCGCGGTGTGATGCACCAACGCGAATTCGCCCTGTTTCGCGCGCAAAAGTTTTTCCAGGCGATGATGAATGGAGGCTTTCACCCCGAGGTAGGAAAACCCTTCCGCCGCCGCTCCCCGCCGCTGGTATTCGTCCAACCACCGATTCACGGATTCCCGTACGGGATTGCCCAAGGGAGTGGTCCCGCAATTGTTCAGCCAGATGAGATGATTGTTGACGGGAAAATCCGACTGGATCTTTTCCCAATCCACGGATACGGAATCGGCCATGGTGTTTTCCAAGGTATCCGGAAGGTCCCGGGGTTCCGGGCCCCGCTTATGGGGTGGCGGCCTTGGATTCCGAGGTGTTGCCGCCTTTGGGATCCCCGTACACCTTTTCGACCTTATCGTTCTTAAAGGTGATTCCGGTGATGAGATTGCCCTTATTGTTCACGTATTCCCAGTTCGTATCGCCGCCGGTGGTGCGATCGGGAGCTCCGTACAACTGGAACACCATTTCCCGGGCCATGCCCACTTCCACGAAACCTTCCAGGAACGCCTGTTTGACGTTCTCCGGGATGCCGAACCCGTTCTGGATGATATAGTCCTTACGCTCCTCGGCGGGAAGGCCGCGGCTGACGAGAGGCCGGGTATAGCCGGATGCGCAAGCAACAAGAGCAACCACACCAGCGGCCAGCAATGCGGGACACAAGGCGGCCCACAAACCGCGGAAAGAGATCCCCACGAAGCTCCGGTCTTTAGGCTTCGAGTGGCCGGATAGGTTGGTGTTCATGCAGTCCCTCCAGGAATGATGGCTTTCATCGGGCTAAAATATAAGAATAGAACCGCATGGTCTGAAGGGAATCCGGCCCGGGAACGGGGAAGCCCGCGAATATTTTTAGATTTTGCCGAGAGTTCCATCACAAGGGGTAGGCTCACTTGCATTCCCGCTTTCCGGTTCCCGTTTCCCTCCGTCTGGCCATGCTGGCGGCATTCCTCTGCATAACCACCGCCCGGGCGGACACCATAAAACCCCTGCTCTTCGGCCCCTTCTTCATGAACGAGCTCAGCTTTACGGGAAGTCCGGCGGGCTACGACTACGTGCTTACCAACGGCTTCTACCATTTCCAGGCGGGATGGATCGAACCTTTGGCTGAAAGCCGCAAGGGGATATTCGGGGAAACCTATTTCGAAACCGATGGAAACCTGAACGTTTCCCCTTTCACATCCGACCTGGGCACGACCTTCAATCTCAAGCCCATCCGCTATCTGGAGTTCGGCCTGAGTTATAACCGGCTGATTTTCCACAACTCCATGGTGTCCTTCGCCAAGCCCGGAGACGTGCCGCCTCCCGACAAGGAACTTTACTCCCCCGCCAAAATCCTTTCCAGCCATAAAGACGTGGGCGGAGCGGACATCTTCACCTACCAGGCCAATCTTACCTTCGACATCGGCAGGACCCAACTCTACCTGTTCGCATCCCGGACGCTTTGGGATATAGACGCCACGGGAAAGGATTTCATTTATGAATACGGGAATGAATTGCTCATCCGCACGCGCGACCGGGTCAACAACCTGTCGGCGCAATTCTCCCTGGACCTGAGGCCTTGGTCCCTTTTCCATTCCGTATCGTTTACGGGTTTTGATATCCGTGATGATTACTGGATCACCGCCCAGACCGAAATCGAGAAGAACCTGGTCTCTTTCGGCATCACCGGATTCCGCCTGGGAAGGAACCCGGAACAGCAGCGCCGGGGCCTGGACCTGAGCGTGGGTTACTGGACCCTGCACGACCAAATCCCCATGGGAGACGTGGCGAAATCCTTCGTCATCCTGGCGGATTGGAAATGGAACATCCACTTCCTGAAAATGTAGGGGAGCCCTTCGGGCCGTTCCGGGTCGGTCGCCGCTGACGGCAACCGGCCGTCAGTTGTTGACTTCTTCCGAACTTCCGATGTCCGCATCTTCGGCCGAGCCACCTCCGGAAGCGGAGGGTGAGCCTACGGAAGCAGCGGGAATCACCAACGGCCTTTTGGCGGCAAGGCTCAAGCCTTCTTTGGCTCGATCGCGCTGAGCCTGGGGCGACTCGGTGAAGGAAAAGTTCTTGAAACACATTTGCAGGCTGGCGGTGGAATCGTTGTCCGCCACGCTCATATCCGTGACCAGCCACTTGCCGTCCATTTCCTTATAGGCCTTCAC
>JAQGOV010000014.1 GCA_028293425.1 Verrucomicrobiales bacterium | reverse complement strand
GGTCTCGTAGCGAAAGAGCAGGGGTGAATGATCGATGAATGTCTGGACCATTTCGGCCGAGGCTCCCTCGCATTGTGCCGCCAGTTTGCGCGCCGCAATGCTGAAATCAAAATGCACCAGCACCTTCCCCAAATCAAAAACAGCAACTTCGGGCTTCATCTAATGGAGTTCACGGCGGCCTTCGATTGCTCGGCTAAGCGTCAGCTCGTCCGCATATTCCAACCCGCTTCCCACAGACAAACCATAAGCCAGGCGGGTGACTTTTACGCCGGGCGCGGACAGCCGCTTGGAAAGATAAGAACTGGTGGCGTCGCCTTCCACATCGGTCGAGAGCGCCAGGATCAATTCTTTGATCGGTTCCTTGCCCAGCCGCGCTTCTAATCCGCCGATGTTTAAATCCTCCGGGCCCACGCCGTTCAACGGGGAAATCTTACCGCCAAGCACATGGAATTTTCCGCGATAGCTGCCCGCCTTTTCGATGCTCAGGATATCCACCGGGCGTTCCACTACGCACACAATGGAATCATCGCGTCTCGGGTCGGAGCAAATTATGCAGGGAGATTTCTCGGTGAGCGCGCCGCAGGTTTCGCAATGCCGCACCCGCTGCCTCGCATGCACAAGCGCGTCCGCGAGCTGCTGCACGGTGCCGGGATCCGACTGCACCAGGTGCAGCGCGATGCGTTCCGCCGAACGCGGACCGATACCAGGCAGCTTGTTTAAAGCGCCCAACAGTTCAACGACTGGTTCAGGAAGAGATGCCACGCAGGAATTTGCCCCAGATTTGCCCCTTTGTCAGGAACAATGTAGCTGCCAAGGTAGCGAGGCAGGCATGTCGTCTAGGTCAAACCCGGAATGCTAAATCCGGACGTCACCTTGCTCATTTCCGAATTGGAAATATCGCGCGCCTGGGACAACGCCTGGTTGGCCGCGGTCACAATCATGTCCTCAAGCAGTTGCGCATCCGAGGGGTTCATGGCTTGCGGATCAATCTTAATGGACGCGATGGTGCCGTCGCACTTGGCCGTCACTTTCACTGCTCCGCCACCGCTGGTGGCATCGACGGTCTTTTTCGCCAGGTCGGCTTGAACGGTTTCCATTTGCTGCTGCATGCGAGCAGCTTGTTTCATCAGTTTTCCAATACTGGACATAGGTTTTGGGTTTTAAAGGGCTTAGGTTGCCGTGCCGGTGCGAATCTCCACGATCTGACCTTTGAAGATCTCCAGCGCTTTTTTAATGAGCGGATCGTTTTTAAAATCATCTGCGTTCATCACTATCGGAACCGGTTTTTCCTTCCCCGCTTGTGCTCCTCCAGCCGGGTTCGCTGGTTTGGCAGCCACAGGCTTCGAAACGGCCGGCGCAGCTTCCTCGGCAACAGGCTGCGGCCGTGGATAAGGCGATACTGCCTGCACAAGCTTCACCGATAATCCAGGATGCCCCAGCTCCTGCAATTTCGTCTGAATCAATTGATGATTCTTGGGAATATCAACCATACTCATCTGGTCGGCAAACTCGGGATCAAAACCGATCGTAAAGGTCGTTTTCCCTAACGACACCGGGTGGGCATGTGTCAGGTAACTCCGGATGAAAGGGCTCGCTTGACCGATCATTGGACAGAGTTTTTGCCACAAAGCCAAAAGGGCCTCCCCGGAAAGGGCAGGAGCTGGCGAGGCAGGTGGTTGGGCTGCCGGAATTTTAGCTGCGCCGGGAGCCGGCGGCATGGCGGTCGCGGGTGGAACAGGTGCTACTGCCGGAGCATCAACCCGTGGCTGAACAGTGATTGCGGCAGCAGGACTCGGAACTCCGGCCACCGAAGGCCCTGCGGATTGCGGTTCCTCCATCGTGTCCTTGTTCCGGGTCAGTTCCTTGGCTGCCTTTGGCTTGGCCGGTGCTGGGGTAGGGGACGCGCCAGTCTCTGTCGCCTTTCCAGAGCCTGTGCCGCCTCCTGAACCTCGGAGCTGCTGAAGCTGTTGCAGCAAGGTATCCACGCTCACGGCATTCCGCGCCTGGATGGCCTTCAACAATGCCACTTCCAAAAAAATCTTCTTCGATGCCGCATCGCGCAAACGCCCTTCCGCGTCTGTCAGGATCTCCATAATCCGGGTCAGGGCATCGGTCGTCACAGTTTTCGCCTGCTCTCCAATGACGGCTCCCTCGGACTCGGGAATCTCCAGCCATTTCAAGTCGCCCTTGGAAATTTGGTAAATCAGGATATTCCGGAAGTGGCTCAACAAATCGGAAAGCAGCCGGCCCAAATCCTTTCCATGACGAGTCAGGTCTTCCAACTCGTGCAAAACCGTGGAAGCGTCGCCTTTCAAAATGCCTTCAGCCACGGACCGAATCTGTCCCTGGGCCGTCAAGCCGAACATGGACAGCACATCGGCTTCCACAATGTTCTCACCACAAAAGCTGATCAATTGGTCCAGTGCGGACTCGGCATCGCGCATCCCGCCTTCTGCACCGCGCGCAATCGCATACAATGCCGCGTCATCGATTTTGACCTTTTCCTGGGTCGCGATGTGACCGAGATGCTTCACGATCAGGGCCACCGGGATGCGCCTCAAATCGAAACGCTGGCAGCGGGAAAGAATGGTCGGCAGCACCTTCTCGGGCTCCGTTGTGGCAAACATGAACTTCACATGAGCCGGCGGTTCTTCCAGCGTTTTCAGGAGGGCATTAAAGGCCTCCTTTGTCAGCATGTGAACTTCGTCAATGATGTAAATCTTGTAGGTCGAGGAAGCGGGTGCGTATTTCACCGTCTCACGCAGTTCCCGGATCTCCTCGATGCCGCGATTACTCGCCCCGTCGATCTCTAAAACATCCAGCGACCGTCCTTCGGCAATTTCCCGGCAGCGCGGGTCGCTATCGTCGAATTCCGCTTTGGGGCCGCCCGTGCAATTCAGGCATTTCGCGAAAATCCGGGCTACGGTCGTCTTGCCCGTGCCGCGCGGGCCGCAAAACAGGTAAGCATGCGCAATGCGTTTGGACGTGATCGCATTGGACAGCGTCTGGGTGACGTGCTCCTGCCCCACCACATCGCTGAAGCGTTGCGGCCGGTACTTTCTGGCTATGACCTGATACGACATGCGTTTTAATGCCCGTGCCTGTTTATTGACGTTCTTTAGATTGCGCCCGACGCGCGGCGTTCAGTTTGTCGGGAAAGACCGTCGTAAAGCAACAAAATCGAAAATGCCAGGGTGACCACGGCGGATGCAGAGCAAAGTACCGTTGCTGCCTTCCGGCCCTGGCGGGGTTCCTAAGTCCGCATTCCATGGGCCCTGGCGCGAGCAATAAACCCGCTCACCCCCCCAAGTTCAAGCAGGAACTGCCACAAA
>JAQGOV010000654.1 GCA_028293425.1 Verrucomicrobiales bacterium | reverse complement strand
GCTTCCCTTTTCCATGAGGAGCCACCCAGTCGCCAACGACAAGGTCATATCCGACTTCTTCGTTGAATACAGGAGGACCATTGAAAATCTTCTTCGCATACATCGGAATTGGGTGAAGGTTTGTCCTCAACGTCAGCGTGATTATTGGATGCAATTTATCCTGATCGGCCTGCAAAGGATGTCCAAGTTCGTGTTTCTTTCGGCTCTTGTAATAGCCCACCTTTGAGGCCGCAATGGTGATATCGAACGAACGATCCCTATGTGAAGCGTTAAACACGCCTTTTTCATTCGTTTTTCCGGTAATTCTATCGACACCGGTTGCCTCTCCTGGATTTGGAGTGACGTAGAATCCCACAGTCACATCTGCTCCCGCTATCGGGTCAAGTGCTTCATCGAACACCTGAATCTGTGCGGTCCAATCCCGGCCACCATCGTCAGCAGTTCTTCCGCAATTCGCCAGGAAAAGTGCAAGAGCCGCGATTAGAGTTTTTGGCAACGTCATCTAATTAATGAGTCGTCTGGTGATGAGCCAATCCAAATTCGGTGCATTGGAGTGGATGGTTGCAGCGGCTTTCACGGTCTCGTCTCTGTCACACCAGGAGGCAACACGCGAGTCGGCTCTCGGTATTCCTTTCCTTCCAAATATCGAGACCCATCTGGATTAATTATGTACTGCAGCCGTGCACCATCCATCCCAATGCGCGTATCAAGGCTCAGAGTCCCAAAACGTTTTGGATTCCCGAAAGCAATATAGTATTGTTTGTTGATGAATGTTCTCCAGCCAGGTTCGACGCGCACAAATCTAAAGGACACAGACTTTTGGTAACCACTTTCCGGAGCCTCAATCGGAAACTCATCGTCATGCTCGACAAAGCCACCGTCGGCTATTTCCATCATGAAGGACCACTCGGTTGCCGATTTAATTTTTGAGTATTCGGGTTTTTGTTGTCGGATCACCAGCTGCCCCGCAACTCCCACTTTTCGTTCTAACAAATTCACCACAATCGGCGTTCCATCGAGGGGAGCCTGAACACGGAAGTCGGCGTTGACGCCAAAGGCGGAAGTAATTAAATCAACTCCAGGCCCTCTCTTTTTAAGGTAAAACTTTACTGGATTGTTTGGGTCAGGTGAAAATGGGTTGGGATCAAGCAAAGGTGTGTAAACGAATGATGTCCGATTTGAGCGCGTGATAGGATAGTAGCCTTCTTTGCTCACCTGGACCCCGAGCGTGGAGCCTTCACCGCCTTGAAAAGCGAAAAGGCCCTCGGTATCGGTAGTGAGGTTGGTGCCGATCGTTCGTTCTGGATGAACTTGGTTGTAGTGCAGTTCAACATTGGCGGATGGGATGGGCAGCCCTTTTTCATCAAGTACCTTTCCATAAAAGGAAATGGGACGATGGACCTGCTGGAGCCATGGCTTTATTCGTTCAGCCGCTGCCTCGGCCTCAAGCTTTTCCCCGGGCGCTTTTTTCTCTGTATTTCCGGAACCGGCGGTGCTTCCTCGCTGCAAACTGGATGTCTCAGCCTTTTTCCCTGAAGGACTGAGGTTATCCCTGCTCATTTGGTTGCTCGCGCTCGTTAACGTCTCGGCTTCCTCTGGAAATTCTGGCCCAACCTCTGTCGGCTTTGATTTGTATGAGCGAGCGACCCACAGGCTGAGAGGTACGCTCAGGAGCAGGCAAAAAACGATTATATATGTGCGGGCTTTCATCGTTAACGGAAAAGCGCGTTTAGGAGCGCCGGGTAAAATCGGTTGACCGCTTCATTTTGAATATTTCGGTTCCATTGTCCACTGTGATCCCAAGATGCATTTCCGAACTGCAACTGGGTTTCGAGATTGAGCTCCCCACCCTGAATCTCGCCTAAGGGACAAATTTCAAGCCACAGGTCATTGGAACCGTGCTGGTATGCGGGTGGATTGGTGAAGGAGCCTCCTCCGCCGCCACCACCGGTATTCGTGCCTGGAAGGTCCGGAAAACTGCTCGTGAATCCACCACCGAGGTCGAGCACCAAAGGCAAAGGCCAGACGTTTCCGACCGTCCGGGAATACAGGTTAGAGACGCTCGTTGCGTTCAGGGGATAATCGTAAATCCGGAGACTTTCAAATTGCCCTTGGGCTTTGGCGAATCCCGTCTCATCGCTTCCCACCAAAAATCCATTTGTGAGCACGGCCAAACTGGGCTCCACGCTTACGCCAGGCCCCTCAGCTGTGAGCGCGCCATCGAGGTACAGCACGCTATTCGAGGACGAATACGTCAATGCAATGAAGCGCCATTCATTAGAACTCCATGCGATTGGGGCAGTGAGGTAGTTTGTGCTCTCTCCATCCGCTTGGGCTGAGAAATAGAGATTGGTTCCTCCGGTATCTGTATAAGCAGCGGTGACCATTGAGATCACCGCTGCTGTGAACCCTCTTTTCTCGCTCTTGGATTAACCGGGCATTTCGATTTGGTCTTTCATCCGAAAGCTTTTGCCTTCGATGATCACACTTTCGGCGTAGTGCAGCAGCCGGTCCAGCACCGCCGAGGCCAGGGTCGCATCGCCGTTAAAGATCTTAGGCCAGCTTTTGTAGGGCTGGTTGCTGGTGACGATCGTAGCTGCGGGTGTGCTGGGCGATGAGCGATCCTGATGGTAGAAGACCAGTTTATCCGGGTAAGCCTTGAGCAGGAGGACTTGCCCGGCAAAGCGCGGTGTCAGGCGGACCGAACGCAATTAGAGCCGTTTCAACGGCTTTTGTTACCTACCCGCTTCACCCTGTGTCGTTCGATTTAGCAACTCATCTGGAAATCGGTCCTACCTCCTCAACCGAAAAAACCCCGCTGAATTGCTCGGAATGAGTGTATACGGACTGCTCGACCCCGCAACGTCCTGCCACACCGTATTTGTTCCATTCAAGTCGGAAGCCCTTTGCAAAATGTAACCTGTTCCCGGCCAGCTCAGGCGGAGCGGACTCTTGCTTACGGTCATCCTGACCTTCGGGAAAGTAACCACTGGAATAAGCAGTGACGGGGCTTTCAGGCTAAACTCTGCTCCAAAACACATATCCGAACTGGCGGTGCCAGCCTGGTGGACCTCCGCCGCAATAATGTTTTCCCCACTCACGATGTTGCTCAGAGTTTGAAGGAAGGGGCCAGCATATGCCGCTTCGACCGCTGTGCCCGCAGACGTGGTCCAAGTCACGGAGCCCGCTGGCATGTTATACCGGTAAAACTCAGTGCTATTCGCATAAATTATCACACCATCGTCAATCACATGCC
>JAQGOV010000653.1 GCA_028293425.1 Verrucomicrobiales bacterium | reverse complement strand
AAGAGCGATGGAGAGCCCGGCCCCAAGGTGATGTGGGAAGGGCTTTGCCGGGTGTATGACCTCGCCTGGGCTTGGAACACCTTTGGACCAGATGCGCCAAGATCTTATGCTTAAGTTGTGTATAAAGTTGAGCGCAGGGAGAGGGAGAACCCTCCACCGCGTCAAGTGGCTAGGTCGGTGTAGCACATTCCACGGTCTCTTCAGTAATTAAGGAGTGACGACCCGATAATAGCAACTCGGGTGGGCCAATGGATCTATCCATGTAGTCTCCGAGTTCGTGGCCGTGAGGCTGGCGGCTGGCGCCCAGTTCTGAAGGTCCGTGGAGGTTTCAACGCGGTAGGTTCCGCCGGCGATGGTGGTAAAGGTAGCCACCATTTTGCCGGTGCTATCCACAAGGAACTTGGTAAAAGCAGGCGGCTTGGCGGCTTTCGTGGCCATACCCAGAAGAGTACGAGAGAACAATCCCGAGAACCCCAGCACCCCGGGATAACTCTTGTCGTCCACGAGCAGAATTTTTTCGAAAGTAATATCCCCCTGATAAGCTGTCGCATTGGCGAGAGTATCGGAGCTGATTTTGTAGCTGTTGTTGGTGCCGTTCAATGCGCTGGAACTGCCAAAGCGTTTACTGTCGTCAATGACGGTTCCCGATGGGCCGATAACGGCCGCGTAGATATAATCGTTCGTTGTGCCGCCAAAGAAAGCGTCCCATTTGATGGTGAAGGACTTGGTTGCGTCGATCGTTTGGGCGGCGGAGTAGTTATTGATATGAGGGGCGTTCGGGTAAAGATATCCGTTGATGGGGAGCTGCACGGTTCTGGTCCCCTGATTCACGGTGTAGACGGTCAAAGAATAATTACCATCGGGGTAAGACGTCTCCATGGTGTTCTGGTCAGTGCTTGTATCCTGGAACAGCCATGTTTTCCCGTCACCTTGGTAAGCGAGTTGCCGCGCCGCACCCCAAGGGGTTGTGACTGTCGCGCCACTGACTGTGTTGGACCCCGCCATGATAACCGAAGCAGTAAATACATAGGGCGTGGCCGGATGAAGAGCTGGAACATTGGCAGTGTTCTGCAGAAACTCATGACCCTTGGCGACGGAGAACGTCTTCACATCCGGAGGAGCCGTCGAGATATCAAATTTCGTTCGAGCAAAATAGGTCCCTAACCCCAGCACGCCCGGATAAGGCGAGGCATCCACCGCCACGAGCTTGGTGAAAACAATGCGCGCTTTGTAATTTTCACCGGCGGCCAACGTGCCGGCAGGGATTACCACGCTGGTGGTCGCGGAGTTCAGAACGTCGTTACCGCCGAACCCATCGGTTGCGAAGACTTTATTACCGTCACTATCGTCAATGCGGACCTGGATATAATCGTAAAACGAGCCGCCGCTCCAACTATCCCAGCCAATAAATAAATCCCGCTCTGCCCGGACTTCCTGGCTGGGGTCAAAGCTGTTCAGGTGAGGAGCGGGAGGATAGGGACAGAAAATCAAATCGATGGCGGGCTGCCTGGCACCGTCGTGGAGCAGATTCAAGTTGAAGGTGTAAGTGCCATTCGGAAATTTGGTTTCTAACAATTCGGCAGAGGAGGCGACATCTTCGTACTCATAATCCTTGCCGCTGGGATTCAGCGGAAGAGTATTTCCACTCGGTGTGCTCAACGCACTGCTCAGAATAAAACCCGTTCCGGCCCCATCCACTTTTGCATCGAAGATAAACTCCTTCCCTGCTTCAGGAACGGCCTCCCAGGCATTTGTTTGTTCGAAGCTGCTTCCTTTGCTTACAAAATAGTCTTCGACATCCGGTGCAGTTTGGGCCGTCGTAACGAGGGGAAAGGCAGTGCGCGAAAAATAGTAGGCGAAGCCGAAAGCTCCGGGGTACGCGCTCGAACGGCTGGTAATTTTTTGGAAGATCAAGGTGGCGGAATAAGTCTTCCCCGGGCTCAGCGTGCCGGGAGGAATCCATGCCACGGTTGCAGCGCCATTGAATGCACCCTGATTGTCGATGTCCGGAGTTTTGAAGATTTTTTTTCCGGCGCTATCCTCGATTTTAAGCTGTATAAAATCCGCGGCAGTGCCACCAGAAAACCTATCCCACTTGACTACAAACCAGCCATTGGGACTCACCCGCTGGGCTTCAGAATAGTTGGAAATGTGCGGAGCATTTGGGTACGAACCACCACTCAGGCCCAGGTAAGCTGTTCGTGTTCCATCCTGCACCGCATTGATTGTGAACGTGTAAAGGCCGTCAGGATAGTTGGATTCCAGCTTGGAGGAAGTGTTGTACTTCTTCTTAAATTCGAGCGTGTCACCATTCGCGGCGAGGACCTGGGACGTGCCCCCCGGTATTTGAACTTGAGCGCCACTGGCGTAACCCACCTGCTGAAGTTGAACTTCGGCGTCGAAGGCAAACCCGTTATTGGTTTCGGCCACGGGAAAACCCGTGCTGGTCTGGCCATAGTAAACGCCTTTGGAAACGCCAAAGGTTTGAACGTCCGCGGCCCGGAGGAACAAGGGAGATAGAAACGTGATGAGGAAGAAAACAAGAGCACAAGGCGTCTGGCAGAATCCAATTTTCATATCCGTCTTGAGAACAATGCGCATTCAACTGGTCTGGCCGAACCCGGCACGAGTCAGCTTTCCCGGCTGTGAAACTGAGCCTGTCCGCATGCAGACATCATCTACTAACCCTTTCGGGCATGCTCGGTTTCAATTTGCAAAGTCGATGCAAACGCACCTTTTCTCAAATAGGGTGATGCGCCCAGAACCTGGATAAGTGAGCGGGTTGGATGAAGGAAATTGAATGATAGCGATGCTTCCGGGAACAGCACCTAGTCGCCGGCATCGGACGATTGGCGGGTAGACCAGTGAAGATTGACTGCGCGGCTCCGTGCGGCCGTTACGCATTCAAGGTGAGCAGTTATCAGCAGTGGACCCCGAGAACATTAAACTGCGATGAACAGGAAAATGTTCAAGGGGATTACCGAAGCACCTGGCAAAATGCTGTCTCAATTCCTCAGCACATGGCAATTATACCCGCCGGGGTTCTTCACCAGATATTTCTGGTGATAATCCTCAGCCGAATAGAATTCCTTGGCTTTAGTGATCTCGGTAACGACGGGCCGTTTCCATTTGCCGGACTTGTCCTCCTCGGCTTTGACCTTTTCCGCGACCTGACGCTGCTCATCGGATGTATAGAAAATCGCGGAACGGTATTGAGTGCCGATATCGTTGTGCTGTTGGTTCAACGTTGTCGGGTCATGCATGCGGAAAAAATAACCAAGCATTTGCTCATAAGTAATCTTCGCTGGATCGAAGGTAATCCGAACAGCTTCGGCGTGGCCCGTCCGGCCAGTGCAAACAGCTTTGTAGGTCGGGTTGGGGACATTACCACCAGTGTAACCGACGGCCGTTTCCAGCACGCCAGGGATCTTGCGGAGGATTTCCTCCATCCCCCAAAAACAGCCCCCCGCAAAGATCGCAGTCTCTGTTTTTTGAGCGCTAGCAGTGGCCGGCGCGGAGGTGCCGCCTTGAGCATCCGCCTTGATAAGCCCGGCTTTGACGAAAGGCGCCAGATAGACCCCGTAACCCTCTTCAGCCATTTTCTCGACCGGAATGAAGCGCAATGAAGCCGAGTTGATGCAATAACGCAAACCATTGGGGCCAGGGCCGTCGTCAAAAACGTGGCCGAGGTGCGAGTCAGCTTCCTTGGAGCGGACCTCGGTCCGGACCATCCCGTGGTCGGTGTCTTTCTTTTCGACAACCTCCTTGTCCTCGACGGGTTTGGTAAAGCTGGGCCAGCCGCTGCCCGAGTCAAATTTGTCCAGCGAACTGAAGAGCGGCTTGCCTGAAACAACATCGACGTAGATGCCGGGCTTATGGTTATCCCAATAGGCATTCCGGAATGGCGGCTCGGTGCCGCACTGCTGGGTAACGGCGAACTGAAGCGGGTCGAGCTTTTTGCGCAAATCGTCCTGGTTAGGCTTTTTAGAATCGTTCATAGCATCGGAGGGTTGAGCTTTGGATAATGCGTCAGGAGCGGCGGTGCTGCGGCTACCGCAGGAGACAGCCAGCCCCATGAGCAGGGACAGGAGGAGGGAGAAACCAATTTGAGTCGTTCGCACGGGCTTTAACATATCAGGTTTTTGACCTTTCTCGAACATTTGCCATTCATTCAGCGGCTTTGCTGGGAAATCGCATCGCGTTGCAAGATCTTACAGGGCATCTACCACCCTGCCCTTGGCAATTTGCCTCATTTTCTTGAAACTTTGAAGCTTGGAAACGGTTTTTAATACACGATACTCGTGTTTAAATTTGTAACCCATGGCTAATCCAAAGAAGAAGTCCGGACGAAAATGGCTATTTTTTGCGGCACTGCTCGTCATTGCCCTTGCCGGAACCGGCTATGCCTGGTTTCGGAAAAAGGACGTCCCCGTTATCGTCCAAACTGAAAAATTACTGCGGCGGAACTTAACCGAACTGGTGGTGGCCAACGGGAAAGTGCAACCGGTGCTCCAGGTGGTGATTAATCCCGAGGTAAGCGGAGAGATCACGGAATTGCCGGTGAAAGAGGGCCAAAGGGTAAAGAAAGGCGATCTGCTGGTGAAAATAAAGCCGGACAACTACCGGGCGAGCCGCAATTCTTCGGAAGCGGCTTATAAATCAGCCTTGGCCTCCAAGACCCTGGCGGAAGCCAATTTGCGAAAGGAAGGAATCGAATACAAACGAGCCAGGGAACTTTCAGCGAGCAAGCTGATCTCCGAATCCCAGCTGCTGGAGGCCCAGACCGGCTTTGAAGTGATGACGGCAAACCTGGAAACATCGCTGCACCAGGTGGAGCAGGCGGCAGCCACCCTGGCCAGGGCCGAGGACGATTTGGCGAAGACCACCATTTACTCCCCGATGGATGGAACTGTTACCCGGCTAAGGTCTCAAAAAGGGGAACGCGTAGTGGGGACCGCGTTGATGGCCGGAACCGAAATCATGACGGTTGCAGACCTGGAAGAGATGGAAGCACGCGTGGATATCGGAGAGGTTGACGTGGTGTTAATCTCATTGGGGCAAATCGCACGCCTGGAGGTCGATGCTTTTAAAGACCGAAAGTTCAAAGGGGTTGTCACGGAAATCGCGAACTCCTCCAAGCTGCCCGGATCGGGCGCGAGTTCCTCCTCCTCATCTTCATCGCAATCCTCCTCCCAGGATGCGACCAAGTTTGAGGTCAAAATTCGTATCCAGGAAAAGGAAATATTCCGGCCCGGAATGTCCGTGACGGCCGAGATCGAAACCCGCTACCGAACGAATGCGTTGACGATCCCAATCCAGAGTGTGACCACCCGAGTGCCCAAGAAAAACGGAGAAGCCCAGGCGGCCGCAGGCAAAACAAATGCCTCTCCGGTACTTTCGAGCAAGGAAGCCAAGGATGCCCAGAAGCCGGTTGAAGTGGCTTTTGTGGTCGAAGGAGACCATGTGAAAATGGTCCCGGTGAAACGCGGGATCAGCGATGATACATACGTCGAAATTCTCGAAGGTTTAAGTGAAGGCGTAGAAATCATTTCCGGGAGCTACAAGGCCATTAATCGTGAGCTGGAAGAAGGGAAGAAGATCACGATTAAGGATGTGGCGGAGCAGAAGCCGGAGGATGCGAACAAGACGTAAAACGGATGAAGACTCGGTTAAGCCGCAAATTAAAAGTCCGATGGCACTGATCCACCTGCAAAATATCGCCCGAGTCTACCAGATGGGTTCAGAAACCATCCATGCTTTGCGGGATGTTTCGCTGGAGCTGCAAAGGGGCGAATACGTCGCGATCATGGGACCTTCCGGGTCCGGCAAGTCGACCTTGATGAATCTGTTGGGCTGCCTCGATGTGCCGACCTCGGGCACTTACATGCTGAACGGGAACGATGTCAGCAAAATGGATGACAACGAACTGGCGGACATTCGCAATCAGGAGATTGGATTCGTATTCCAAACTTTCAACCTGCTGCCGCGGTCACATGCCCTGCATAATGTGGAACTGCCATTGATTTATGCGAGCATCGAACCGGAAATCCGCCAGGAGATGGCCCGCGAAGCCCTGGCCCACGTGGGGCTCGGCGATCGTATGTTCCACCGGCCCAATGAGCTTTCAGGGGGGCAGCGTCAGCGGGTGGCGATAGCCCGCGCCCTGGTGAACAAACCTTCCATCCTGCTGGCGGATGAGCCAACAGGCAACCTGGATTCGAAAACAGGCACGGAGATCATGGCGCTCTTTGAGGATTTATCCCAAAACGGAAACACGATCATCCTGGTGACGCACGAAGAGGATATCGCGCGCCACGCCCGAAGGGTGATCAGAATTCGCGATGGGCTCATTGCTGCGGACGAGCAAGTGCGTCCCGAGCCAGCACGGGCTAACTCACCGGAACAGGTGACCCCATGAAGCTGGTCACTGAAGTCACAGAAGGCATCCGCATTTCGGCTCATGCCATCTTTGCAAATAAACTGCGTTCGGCCCTGACGACTCTCGGCATCATCATCGGAATCTTAACAGTGTCCCTCATGGCCATGGCAATGACGGGGATGAGAGAGGCTTTCATTCGCGGTATTTCGGCAATTGGAGTGGATGTGCTTTACGTTGAGAAGTTCCCGTGGGAAAGGACTGAAGGCTGGTGGAAAATTCGCAACCGCCGCGATTTCCTTTTGGAGGACGCCAGAATGATCCAGCGCGAATCAAAGGAAGCCCTGGCGGTCTCAGTCGAGGGCTCCGGGATGATGCCCGTGCAATACGGGGAGCGCACAAGCGAGGCAGTGTGGGTGGCCGGGAACAACGAACAGAGCGCCTTCGTGCGGCAGTTGAATTTGAAAGAAGGCAGGTTCCTGTCGGAAGCCGATGTGAGCGGCGCGCGTCCCGTTTGTGTGTTAGGTGCGGATGTGGCCGAGAAGCTTTTTCCCAATGGAGGGGCGCTCGGTCACAGGGTAGAAATCAGGGGGAAGAAATTCGAAGTGATCGGGGTGAATGAAAAGTTCGGGCAATTTCTTTTTGCCAATATGGATAACCAGATCATTGTTCCGATCACGCGGTTTACCTCCGACTTCAATCCGTTCCCTTACCTGCTGATCATGGTAAAAGTGCGCGACACCGCCCGGATGGATGACGCCAAGGAAGAACTGCGCGGCATTGTTCGAAAAATTCGGCGCGTGCCACCGGGAGCGCAGGATGATTTCGCAATCAACCAGCAGGATTTGGTGGTGAAAACTTTTGAAAAGGTTGGGGGCATGATCGCGGCAGTAGGATTGTTCATCACGGGGCTTTCCCTGTTTGTGGGCGGCATTGGGATCATGAATATCATGTTCGTATCGGTGGCGGAGCGGACCAAGGAAATTGGAATCCGGAAAGCGATTGGAGCAAAGCGGCGCACGATTCTCCTGCAATTTTTGATTGAAGCAGCAACCATTTGCCTGCTCGGCGGTTTGATAGGGCTGAGCATCGCCTGGGGGCTCAGCCTGGTGGTGAAGAAGTTCCTGCCGACATCCATGTCGATGCAAGTGGCAGTGCTAGGGGTAGTGGTTTCTCTTATCACCGGGGTGGTGGCTGGCTTTATGCCGGCCTGGCGAGCCGCCCGAATGAATCCGGTGGATGCTTTGCGCGCAGAATGAGCCCGACTAACAGCCAACCTCCTTCAGCGGCACGGAAGCGGAAAGGCGCTAGGCTCCGGGCCGAATTCCGGGAGAGCGTCGGCATGGCATTGGGAGCACTTGCTGCCCATAAATTGCGCTCCGCGCTCACATTGCTTGGCGTGGTGGTGGGTGTGTTCTCCATCATCGTGGTGATGACTGCCATGCGAGTGATGCAGTCCAACATCGAAAGGGAGCTCGGCCAGCTTGGGGCACAAACCTTCAGCGTGCAAAAACATCCGGCTATTTTCGTCAATGGGCGTGAGGGCTGGGAAAAGGTCATGCGGCGAAAGAACATTGTGTGGCAGCAGGTGCAGAGCTTGAAGGAGAAGGCTACCCTGGCCCAAAACGTGGCGGTGGAAGCTGGGCTTGCGAGGGATCAAATGTCGTCACGCTATGCCCAGTTCGATGCAGATGTGGCGATGAGCGGGGTAACCCCGGAAACCTTCGCCGCGCGTAATTGGGTTGTGGAGCAAGGGCGCGCCATCATCAGTTCGGACGTGGACAGCGCGCGATCGGTTTGCGTGCTGGGCGCCACGGTGGCCAAACAACTTTTCCCACACAGTTCCGCGGTTGGAGAGAAGGTGAAGTTTCGAGGGATTCAGTACCAGGTGGCAGGGGTGCTCGAATCCCGCGGCCGAACGCTCGGAGGAGATCAGGATTCATTCATGGTGATTCCCATCACGACAGGATTTAACCGGTTCGGCGTGCAGGGGCGCAGCTTAACCATCCTCGTACAAGCATCGACCGCCGAGCTACTGGAAGATACCATGGAACAAGTGCGGGGCGTGCTGAGAGCGATCCGGAAGGTGCCTCCGCAAGAGCCTGACGATTTTGAACTGTTCACCAATGACACGCTGATCGCGCAGTTCCGGACGATCACCTTTGCCACGCGCGCGGGAGCGGCCGTGATTAGTTCCATAGCGCTCCTGGCGGCCGGCATTGGCATCATGAACATCATGCTGGTATCCGTAACGGAACGAACACGGGAGATTGGGATCCGCCGCGCCATCGGGGCGCGAAAGCGGAATATCCTGGTTCAGTTCATCAGTGAAGCCATTGTGATCTGTCAGATCGGCGGTTTGATTGGGGCTTTCCTCGGAATTCTCGGGGGCAATATAACGGCGTTTGCATTTAAAGTGCCTCCCGTGTTCCCGCTCGACTGGACGATATTGAGCGTCGTGATCTGCACACTGGTTGGTTTGATTTTCGGAACCTACCCAGCCGTGAAGGCGGCAAACATGGATCCGGTAGAAGCCTTGAGATACGAATAAAAGAGGCGCAGTCGTTTTGCAACAACTGCGCCTGTGTCAACCCGGCCTAAAATCTTCCTCCTGCGGACCTCGGAAAATTATCGGCGATAATGTCCACCGTAACCGTGATGGCCCCAATTGCCACCGTAGCCACCGTAGCCACCGTAACCACCGTAACCACCGTAGCCGCCACGGTAATAACCTGGATAGCCGTAGTAAGGGCCTCCTACAAACACCGGCGCTGCCACGACCACAGGGGCCGGAGCGCAATAGACGGGTGGAGCAGGAGCGTAAACTACTTGCGGAGCGGGCGCATACACTGGCGGCGTAGGAGCGTAAACGACCTGCGGAGCTGGAGCATAAATCCCTGGCAGCGGCAGCGGCGGGAGTGGCAATCCAATGGATACACCAAAATGGACGCCAGCCCTGGCCGATTGACTCGATGCCAGCCCAATTCCGATTACCGCTAAACCAAGTAAGACTTTTGTTTTCATACTTATAAGCTTGGACGCCCTGTGAACCAGGGTGTTCAGGCTAATTCAATATACACAAACACCTGCTACAAAGCTACTTGGAATATACCGGACGGTATATGAATAAAAAAACTTGAGAGGACGTCTGAGCGGCCAAAAAGAGAAGAAAAAGGGCCTTTTTCGGCGCTTCCGTCCGACGTTTCCCGATGGAGCCACCGAAAGAGCGGGGTGGATTCAAAAGAACAGGTCGAGGAGCTTGCGGGCAGCAGAAAGCACATCCCCCATATCCAAAGAAGCTGAGCCCAGCGCTGGAATGGGGTCGGGAATGGCTGGAAGCTGTTCGAGGAGTTTCAAGCAGCCGTTTCCGCCTGGATTCGAGTTCGGCAATTTCGCGCTCCCGAGCCTCCGTTAATCCGCCGGAACGGATAAACTCCACGATGCGGCGAAGTTCATCCCGATCGAACCAGGTGCCGTGCGCCTTGCAGACATCCACGATAACTTTGGAGCACTGCGCGAAATTGAGCCGGTTCATGAACTGCTGGCACTCCGGACAGGGTACGTATCGAATCGTCTCCTCCAGAACCATCCCCTGCTCCGCTGGTATCTCCGCCGGGTTGCCCAGGACGGCGGCCTGCTCTTCACTGCTGGAACAGATTTGTTCGAAGCTGAGTTTGTCCACCCAGACACCATTGCAACGCGCGCATTCCTGGAGAAAGGAGGCACCCACCTGGATAGGCTGCAGGGCGGTTTTGCAACGAGGACAATCCCGTTGATGTTCCGCAGGCTTGGGAACCCTGGCAGCGTGGGCTCCACAATGCGAACAGAATTTGGCTCCCACGAACATCATGCCAAAACAGGATGGGCACGCAATAGTAGCCAGGCGTGCTCCGCAATGGCCACAATTGGGAGCATCTGTCCGGGTCGGCGCTCCGCACATGGGACAGTTCAAGGACTCTGCTGTCATGCTATGAATATTATAGAACTTTCAGGAAAAAGGGGAGCAAGGATGTTCACGCTTCAGGAGAGGAAAACGCTTCTCCGCAACACATTTTGATTTTACCAACGCAGCATTTGATCGAAAGTGAACTGTAACGAGAGACGATATGGAACGCTCCAAACTGATTGTGGCGATGGTTTTTGGATTAACCCTGGTGATCGGGATGTTCTATTTTGGCAAAAACCAGAAGGGCGCCGAGCCAGTTGCCTCACCCGTTCCTGCCCTGGCGCAGGCTCCAGCGCCGCCCAAGCGTTCCGCAAACAGCACGCATCCAGCGCTTGGCGAACCGCCCCCGCCACCTTTGCCTTCCTCTGCTCATACTCCTGAATTCACGCCGGTCAGCAAAGAGGTGGTAGACATGTATCTGCGCCAGAATAAAACCAACGCCGCGAGCCTGCTGGCTGCTTTTCAAGCGACGCACGACAAAGAGTATTTAAAAATGGCGGCCACGGCGTTTCCGAACGATCCGAATGTGCTTTCGCAGGTGGTGGCACACAAAGCTTTCCCAGGGCAGGAACGCGAGTGGCTGGAAAAGTTCAAGGCGGCCAGCCCTGACAACTCGTTGTCCAGCTATCTCTCCGCCAACGAATATTTCAAAAACAAGAATCCGGAACAGGCGTTGCAGGAACTGGCAGAAGGAATTGGGAAACCGAGGTACAAGGATTATTTGCGGGAAAAGGTGCAGGATTTGGAGGAGGTATACCTCTTATCCGGAAAGAGTCCGGCTGAGGCGAAGGGAGCGGCCGCCTGGAATCTGCTGATGCCGCACCTGCAGGAAGTCCGGAATTTGAGCAAGGAAATGGCAGCGCTTCAGCAGCAATACCTGGCAGAAGGCGACAAGAACGCGGCAGGCACCATGGCGAGCTTTGGTGTCACCCTCGCAAACCAGGTCAGCACGGGAGGATTTGATGTGTTGATTAATCACCTTGTCGCGGATGCTATCGAGCAGGATTTGCTCAAGAATATCGATCCTTCCCGGCAATTGGATGGGCTTCAGTCCACCGTGCAAAATCGATTGGATGAAATTGCACGAGACAAGCAAAGCATGAAGAACGGCGCGACTCTGTTTGATAAATGGAATCAAACAGCCAGTGAGGCGGACAAGATTAGCTTTTACGATCGGCTGAAGCTTTACGGAGAACCGGCGGCACTTTCGTGGCTGCAGAACCGAGTGCAGTAAATCGTTTGCAAGATCAACGCAGGCGGGAGAGCGCTCCGGTGGACCAAACCCACCAACCGCTGCCGATGGCCATGAGGTTCCAGCCCGTGAGGAACCAGCGGGTGAGCCAGAGTGGATACGCGCGCGACTTGAAGAGGACGAAGGCGTCCACAACAAACCAGAGAGCTCCAAGGAGCAAGAACCATCCGACCACCGGATCGCGAAAGAAGTGCAGGATCAGCCAACTTTCAAAAATAAGAAATGCTGCAATGATGCATTTGGACGGGGTGACCCCGACGACAACGGCGGTTGTGCGGCGGCCCCCCTCACGATCAATGTCGACATCCATAATTTCGCCCAGGACATGGGAGTGCATAGCGAATAGCCCGCCGAACACGCAGGTCTGCCATGGCAATGGCGGCAACTGATTGAGCGTGCTGCTGAGCCAGAAAACCAGCAGGTAGCCCAATTGGTTTACCATGTCCACAACGGGGAAGTTTTTGAAACCAATTCGAGGCCAGTTATAAATAGCCACAGCGCCCACCAAAGCTGAATACCACACGAGCATGCGCCAGCCTTCGAGCTGAACAAATAGCATAGCAAAGGCAATCTGGGTGGCGGCGATGAACCAGGGAAGCTTTCGGAGCTGGTCTTTTGTTCCACGGGCGCCAAAGAGGAAAGTATCCTTGCGAGCATTGAGGCGATCGATTTCCGCGTCCATGATGTCGTTCCAACCGTAGATCAGGAGGCCAAAAGGGAAGGTGACGAACAAAATACCAATCCAGAATCGGCTTGAGCCAAAAACATGCTGCTGGGAAACCGGCAGCAGGTAGAACCAAATCGCGGTAAGCCAGAATCCGGGCCGGGAGGTCTTGAGCAGAAAGATAAAACCCCTGGCGAGGGATGGCGGCCGGGCAGAACGCGCTGGATCGGCCATGTATTCCGAACGTGAGGTTGACGTGCTCAACTTCCCACGATAATGACAAAGCATTGTGAAAAAGGCCAACAGGCAAATGCTTATGGCCAATTTTACGCGGCACGACCCGCAGTCAGAAGTTGTTTTCGCAAAGCCGGCAATCCCCGGCGATTCAAGGTGGAATGAGCATCAAAGGATTGGAGGTAGTCCTTCTTCTCAAAGGGGTGAGAGATTGGTAAGGTCACAAAGATGTTAGCCAAAGCCGCGATTGCAGATGGGAAAGGACATTTCACCATCGACGAAATTCAGGTGTCCAGCCCGCAAGCGGGAGAGGTGCTGGTGGAAATGAAAGCCGCGGGCATTTGTCACACGGACCATGCATCCTTAAGCTGGAATCGGCCGCTCGTGATGGGGCATGAAGGAGCCGGGGTGGTGCACGAGGTTGGCATTGGCGTAACGCATGTAAAGCCGGGCGATCGCGTGGTGCTGAACTGGGCGATTCCGTGCGGGCATTGTTTTCAATGCAGCCAGGGTCACGCGGTTCTCTGCGAGGAGAGCAAACCCGCGCACGTCATGGAGCGCTCCCGGGGACATGCGCATGCCGAAGGAACTTTGTGGCGCGGGCAACCTATCGATCGCTCCTTTAACATTGGAACGTTATCCAGCCTGACTTTGGTGCGGGAGGAAGCGTTGACACGAATCCCTGAGAAAGTGCCGTTTGCGTCAGCGTGCATTGTGGGGTGCGGTGTGATGACCGGGTTTGGTTCTGCCGCAAATGTGGCTAAGGTCCAAAAGGGCAGTTCCGTCGCGGTGATTGGCTGTGGCGGGGTTGGGTTAAACGTGGTCCAAGGCGCAAAAATAGGCGGGGCCGCAAAAATAATCGCTATCGATGTGCATGCGGCGAGCCTGGAGCGAGCGAAAGCGTTTGGAGCGACGCATACCGTGCTAGCGGAGAGAAGCGATGCGGACTTGAGCAAGGCGGCTGCCGAAGTAAAGGAACTGACCGAAGGGCGTGGAGTGGATTACGCATTTGAGGCGACTTCGGTGCCGGCGCTGGCTTTTGCGCCCTTGCGCATGGCGCGAAACGGGGGAATGGGCCTGCAGGTAAGCGGCATCAACGACTCGGTGACCGTGCCTATGCCACTTTTCATGTGGAACAAGACATATGTGACACCGCTCTATGGCGATTGTGTTCCACAACGGGATTTTCCACGCATTTTCGAGCTCTATGCGAAAGGCGAGTTGCTGCTCGATGCCCTGGTGACACGCACCTATACGCTGGACCAACTCGGCGAGGCACTGGGTGACATGCTCGCTGGACGAAATGCAAAAGGAGTCGTTATCTTTTAGCGAAGATCATGAGTCACTTTCGAACAATAAAACCAGCCGACGGGCGCTTTGAAATGGAAGGGCTTCTGTTTGTGACGGTCAAGAGCCAATCCCTGCGCGGGCGGGCTGACATTACATTGTTTGCGCCGGAAGAGGCAAAGCAGAGAATGGACGTGCCGCTGGTGATTCTGCTCCACGGAGTCTATAACAGCCACTGGGCTTGGGCGCTGAAAGGGGGCGCGCACCGCACCCTGCAACGGATGGTCCGTTCGGAAGAAATCCCACCTATGGCGCTCGCAATGCCCTCTGACGGGCTTTGGGGCGATGGAAGCGGCTACGTGCCACACTCGCAACAAAATTTCGAGGAGTGGATTGCCAACGAAGTTCCGGCAGCAGCCTGTGAGTCGATGCCTTGCATCAGCGAGCGTTCGCCTTTATTTCTAAACGGGCTCAGCATGGGCGGATTTGGCGCATTGCGCATCGGCGCAAAATACCCGGATCGCTTCCTGACGTTTGCGGGACACTCGTCCATCACCCACCTTGACCAAATGAAGAAATTTACCGAAGAAGATTTTGCCATAGTCGGCGTGGCTGAGGAGAATCGGTCCGTGTTGGAGACCGTTCTCAGGAAAGCGGATCGGTTGCGGCCGTTTCGTTTTGATTGCGGGAGTTCGGACATCCTGATTGAGGAAAACCGAGAGTTGCACCAAAAACTTTTGCAGAACGGAATCGCGCACGAATTTGAAGAATTTCCCGGAGGCCACGAATGGCCTTATTGGGAGCTGCATTTGGAGGATGCCCTGCGTTTCTTTACAAGAATGCTGAAGGCACAAAAGGCATAACATGGCATGGCGTATCGCTGATAGTGTAGAGCGGGGAGAGATCGACAACCGCGAACGGGGGATGGTGCGAGGCCGCCTTTGGATCCGGGGGCTGCCGGAACCCATCCAGTTGGAACTCGCAGGAAATGCGTCGCCTGACGTGGCTGGGTGCCTGCTGAGTTTTGAGAACACAGGCGAAGCGGTCGCGATTCGCCGCGATCCGCCGTTTGCGATCATCCAACGTGGGACGGTGGGGGACCTGACAGCATCCAAAAAGGTGCGCGTTTACGACCTGCCCACGGACGAAGCCTTTGCCCGACTAGATCAAGGGCTGACCGTGCCAGAGCATATCGCAAATTGCCTTTATGTGGAATGGTTCAGCAACTCAAACGGGCGGGTTGTGATTGAATCGCCGGATTACAAGTTGAGCATCTCTCCGCCAGCGTGGAAGCTTTCGAAGGAGGAGGAAGAACAACGACAAAAGGAAGCTGCGGAGGGTTTTGTTGGGTTCATGCAAAAGTTGGACTCGGCTATCGAGCGAGCGAGCAACGCAACACCTGTCGACAAAGAGTTCGACGAATTTGATTACGAGAAATTGCTACGTGAAGGCGATGCTCGCACGGACAAGCTCATGGAGCTTTATGACAAATACCAGGATGATCCCAACCTGGAAGAAATCATTGCCCGGGAGATGGGCTGGACGCATGTGGAAGATGCGCTTGCCGGGGAGGAAGAAGAGGAATCAGATGGCGATCTGGAAGAGGCGGAACCTTTTGAAGGACCGGACGAAGACCCTGAATTAGAGCCGGATCCTGCCACGGAGGGGGTGGATTGGGTGCGGGATGAACACGGATATTTCAAGCACCCGCTGGCGAAACGAGCGTCCGAGGGAGCTTTGGCCCTGACACTCAAATATCGGGAACTGAACTTGGACGAATCCGATGATCTCGACCTTCTGGATCTTGAAGCCGAGTACCAGATTACCGCGGCGAAACTAGCTGGGGCCTTGAACAGCCTGGCTTACGGGAGAAGTCACCACGATCCAGCATTCGTCGTGGCTTATCTGAAACGAGCGCTGGGCTTTCTGCAAAAAGCGCAAGCCCGTCTGGAGAACGTTATTGAGAAGAAGCTGCTGCCCGCCGAACTGACATCTGCCTTGAAAACTGAATTTTTTGCTCTACGAGAGGAAATACTCAGGTTGATGGCTGCGTTCCGGAAAGCACAATGAGCTTATACTTAGGTTTGCCGCATCGAATCATCCCGCTTCAGAAAACAGCGACCAGCACGTTGCCCGGAAAGCATGGTCATAGGGAAATGGCCCGCTCAAGAATATGGGGCAATGGGATTGAGTGCTGAGCGAATGGGAGCAGGCGTGAGTTAAGGCTTCACCCACAGGCTTTTCTCGCAGAACCTACAGCGTTTAGTGGTGCACTTCGTCCATGAGCAACGCAAGCTTTCTACAGGATTTGGCGGTGGTAATGCTGGTAGCGGGGCTGGTTACGGTCCTGTTTCGCTGGCTGAAGCAGCCCGTGGTTTTGGGTTATATCATCGCGGGCGTGATTATTGGGCCGCACGTGCTGCCCTCGCCTTTGATCCGCTCGGAAGAAAGCATTCACACGCTCTCGGAACTGGGCATCATTTTTCTGCTCTTCACTCTCGGGCTCGAATTCAATTTTCGGAAAATCCGCCAAATTGGCGCCACCGCCTTGATTGTGGCGCCGCTGGAGACCGGGCTAATGTTTTTCGCTGGTTACCAGATCGGCCAAGCTTTTGGATGGCGCACGATGGATTGCGTGTATCTCGGAGGGATCCTGATGATTTCCTCGACCACGATTATCACCAAGACCCTCGCTGAAACCGGCAAGCACCGCGAGAAGTTTGCGGAGGTCATTTTTGGCGTTCTGATTGCGGAGGATATTATTGCGATTCTGCTGGTGGCATCCCTTTCGGCGGTGGCCCAGACGGGCGGCTTCGACTGGGGAGCGCTGCTGCAACTCGCGCTTCGGCTGGCGGTGTTTCTGGTAGTAGTGGTGATTCTCGGGTTGCTGGTGGTGCCCCGGGTGTTGGGATTTGTAGGGAAGTTCAAAGTGGAAGAAACGCTGCTCATAACGGTGCTCGGGCTCTGCTTTGGTTTGTCCCTTCTGGCGGTGAAGCTCGGTTTCAGCGTGGCTTTAGGAGCATTCGTAATGGGCGCAATCATGGCGGAAGCGGATGACTTTCAGAGGATTCAAAGGATTACGCTGCCGCTGCGGGACATGTTTAGCGCGGTCTTCTTCGTGGCTATTGGCTTGCTGATCGATCCGGGATTATTACGCCAGTATGCGTGGCCGGTAGCGGTGATTTCGGTGGTGTTGGTAGCCGGGAAAATCGTGGCCTGCTCCTTTGGCAGCTTTGTGGCGGGGTATGACCGTGGAACGGCCCTGCGGGTGGGCCTGGGCTTGGCGCAGATTGGAGAGTTCTCGTTCATCATTGCGGCTTTGGGCGCGACCCTGGGACTGACGAGCAGCTTTTTGTACCCGATCGCGGTGACCGTTTCCGCGATCACTTCGGTGCTGACCCCTTACCTGATTCGGCATGCCGATTGGTTCGTGGCCCTGCACGATCGCCTGGCACCGCAGTCGATGCTCAATTACCAGCGCGATTACCTGGAATGGTTCCAGCGTGTGTGGCACCGGAAACAGACCAGCGCAGCGAGAAAGCTGATTCGCAAAGTGCTGCTGCAATTGGCGATCAATCTGGCATTAATCGCAGGGCTTTTTTTAGGAGCAGTGTTCGTCGATCGGCTTCAATTGAGCTGGTCTGAAAGGCCTTCTCAGTGGCTGGGCGGGAGGAAGACCTTTCTTTGGCTGGCTGCCGTCTTGTTGAGCCTGCCAGTAATGATTGCCTTCATCCGAAAGCTGCAGGCTTTCAGCATGATGCTGGCGGAAGTAACCATTCGGGAGGGTCGAAACGCCAAGCAGAAGACCGCATTCCGAGCGCTGCTTTCGAACACCATCCTGTTTACCGGAATCGTGATGGTATCCCTGCTGCTGCTGCTGCTGAGTTCGCCATTGCTGCCTCCGATGAAAATTCTTTTCCTGCTGCTGGGTCTGGCGGCGGGGCTGGCAGTGATGCTGAAGACGTGGTTCGTGCGGATTTACGCTCGCGCGCAGGCGGCCATTCGCGAAACGCTCGAACGCGAGCGCCTTCCGCAGGAACCGGAGGTCCATAAACCGATGCCACCCCTGCTGGAGCATGCCGAGCTGCTGACCCTGCATCTGCAACCGGATTGGCCCTGCGTGGGAAAAACCATCACTGATCTGAAACTTCGGACGTTGACGGGGGCCAGCGTGGTCGTGGTGCGTCGAGGCAAGGAAAGCATCGTCAATCCCAACCCCGATGTGCGATTCGAGGACCAGGACCAGTTGCTCCTGCTGGGGGACGCGCTGCAATTGAACGCAGCGGAGAAACTCATGAAAGGGGTCCAGGAACCGAATGCCTAAACCTTTTTTGCGAGCAGAGTCAGCCTTTGCCACCACCAAACAATCTTTCCGGTTTCTTCTCCGAGATTGTAAAGTTTTCGGGCCGAGTCGGGAGCGTTGCGGATTAACTTGAGAACCTCGGCCCTGTTCTCAGGAGATGTGGCGGCTGTCTCGAAGTACCAATTGAGATCAGGTTGTTTGAACGGGGTCAAAACTGCCTTAAAGGGCGAAAGTCCGTGCTTTTGGCAGAGCGCGGTCCATTGCCCGGGTGTTAGGAAACGATGGTGGCTCGGGTCGCGGAATTTTTCCACCTGGTGGAGCCATTCCTCGGCTTCGGGCTGGTTATCTTCCACAGACCCATCAATTAAGAGGAACCAACCTTGAGATTTTAAGACGCGGGCGGTTTCCCGCACGAAATCGTTCGGTGAACTGAAGTGATGTGCGGCCACACGGCAGGTCACAAGATCAAAGGTTGCATCACCGTATGGAAAATCTTCGGCGGGGTGCTGGCGAGTTTCCACCGTGAGACCCCGCTCCAGTGCTGTTTGTTTCGCGCGGTCCAGCATCGGCTGGGCGATGTCAGCCAGCGTGACTTGATGCCCTGAACTCGCGAGGTAAAGCCCGGTATGTCCCCCGCCGGTAGCAACGTCCAGAACTTTGGCCGGCGTTGGAAGCTGAATGGACCGCAGGGCTTCGGAAACGTCATCGACGTTCTCTAGAATATGACCACGGCCGTAGCGGTGGCTCTGCTTTGCGAATTGTTCCTGGGAGGCTTTTTGAACTTCGTTGAGATTCATTGTCGCTGGGCACATTGAACTCCCTTTCCGGAAATTTGCAAGGTTCTGGATTAAGCGGTTTTGCTTAAGCCCTTGGTGCTCAGAAGGTAGAAACAGAAGAAAAGCCGTTACAAAGAATGTTGTGGATTTGGGAGAGGTTCCGGATGCAAGTTAGCGTCAGGCGGATTATAATTTATGAATGCGATGCGTCGGCTTTTGGAAACCTCTCCGTTGTTCGGTCCATTGGTTTTGCGGGTATTTCTGGGCGTGGTGATGTTTCCTCATGGCGCACAGAAAATGCTCGGTTGGTTTGGTGGGCATGGGTTCAGTGCCACGATGCAGGCTTTCACCCAAGGCATGCACATACCTGCGCCGTTCGCTTTCCTGGCCCTGTTCACGGAGTTTTTTGGCTCCATTGCGCTCATACTGGGATTGCTGACCCGCTTGAGTGCTTTTGGAATCGCGATCGTGATGATGGTGGCCATTTTCACGGTTCACCTGCCCAATGGATTTTTTATGAATTGGACTGGGACCCAGAAGGGGGAAGGTTTTGAATACCATCTACTGATGCTGGGGATGGCCACTGCGCTGATGGTTATGGGTGGAGGAATCTGTTCCGCGGATCGTGCTTTAGTTGGGAAAACCAAAAGCCGGGGCTGAAACGGGCCAGCGGCCGCCAACCCGTCGATCCAGATTTTGTTTGCTTCCCTTCGGCATTTTTTCACAATTCCCCTCATGTCCAAGATCACAGCACATGCTATTGTTTCACTGCTATTTATTGTTATGGGACTAAATGAATCACAAGGGGCGGCCGCGAAGCGGGTTGAGGAAAAGGCTTTTGGCAAGCTGCCGGATGGCCGGGAAGTGAGGCAGTTTACGCTGCGGAATAACAAAGGGATGAGCGCCAAGTTCATTACATACGGTGCAATCATTACCGACCTGGAGGTGCCGGATAAGAACGGCAAAACGGTCAATGTGCTGCTCGGCAAAAATAACATTGGGGCTTACGACAAGGGCTTTCCAGCGGCGGCAGTGATCGGACGTGTTGGGAATCGGATCGCCCTGGGCAAGTTCACGCTGGACGGGAAAGAATATAAGTTAGCCACCAACAATGGCCGGAACCATCTCCATGGAGGAAATATCGGCTTCGATAAGGTGGTGTGGGACGGGAAAGTGCTTCCCGTGAAGGAGCACCAAACAGCCGTGCAGTTTCATTATTTGTCGAAGGACGGAGAAGAAGGTTATCCCGGAAACCTCAACGTAACCGTCACCTATACGCTCACCGACGACAATGAATTGCGCCTGGACTACGAAGCCACGACTGATAAATCGACCCCAATCAATTTAACCAACCATGCTTACTTCAACCTGGATGGTTCGGGGGAAGTTCTAAATCATGACCTGTGGCTGGGCGCTTCCCGCTACACGCCGGTGACTGAAGAATTGATTCCGACCGGTGAAATTGCTCCGGTGAAGGGCACTCCCCTGGATTTCACGACAACGACAACCATCGGGACCCGGTTCAACCAACTCCCCCCGAAGCTCAACGGTTATGATCATAACTTCGTCCTGGATAGCGATGGGAAATCTCTTTTCCTGGCTGCCCGTCTACACAGCCCGAAAAGTGGCCGAGTAATGGAAGTGCGCACAACTGAACCCGGAGTTCAACTTTACACCGGAAATCACGTGAAGCACGAAGGTGTGTGCCTGGAGACTCAGCATTTTCCGGACTCGATAAACCAGCCGACATTTCCCAGTGTCGTGCTGAAACCGGGAGAACAGTTCAAGAGCACTACGGTATACGCGTTCACGGCGAAATAGGAATCAGTCCACAGCTCAAGAGGCTGGACACGGAATCATAAGGTTGCTTTAGCAGGTGACTGCGTCGACTCACGAGGCTCCTCTACGTGGGAAGCTTAAGGTTACCGAGTTGCTCCAGGGCTTCGAACAGCTCCTTGCTTGTCTCACAGTGGAGGAGTTCGCTTTGCTTGAGCAATAAACCGAAACCCGAGCCGTATGCTGGACCATTGGCCACGCAGGCATCGGTTTGGCTTTCAGTGATTTGCTTTCCAGCCTTTTGAAGAACGTCCATGCGGTCACCGTCCGTTTCAAACTTCCAGCCAACAATACGGGCGCCAGGGTAACCAGAACGAAGACTCCGAATAATTTTGGGCGTGGCGACGAGTTCCGCAAGCAAGCCTTCCAGATGGGTCGGGATTTTGCCCGCCTGCACCGGGACCAGGTTTCCGTCTGGTGAGCGCTGCCAGATTTTCCCAAACCCGAAATCGCTAACGGCGGCAGCATGAAAAATAGCGTTGAACGAAGCGGAGGCATGCCTTTGCAAACGCTGCTGAAGGTCTGTCGTGGTGGTGAAAGTCTCCACGAGTTGAGCCTGGCGCTCCCCACGCCAGGTGGCCTGTTCCCCAATCAGGAGAATAACTTCGTGGCCATGGGCGGCAAGATGATTGGCCAATTCCGTGCCAAGGCGTCCGGTGGAGAAATTGGTGAGACGACGGACCTGATCGAGAGGCTCGTAAGTGGGGCCAGCGGTCACGATGCATTTCATGTTGAAATAATGCCGTCGGCGCAAGCGGGATGTCACGGCGAATAAGCTCATCAAAACCGAGCTGCTTTTTGGGAGGAAACCGGGCAGGATCCACCCATGGAAATCATTGGCCACCGCGGGGCTTCGCATGACGCACCGGAGAACACCTTAGGCTCCATCAAACTGGCCTGGGAACAGGGCGCGGACGCCGTGGAGGTAGATGTGCACATGAGCCGAGACGGGCAGATCGTCGTCATCCACGACGAAAACACCCGGAGGACGGGCGGAGTTCGCAAGGATGTGGGAGCGCAAACCGTGGCGGAGTTAAAGAAACTGGATGCGGGAAAGTGGAAGAGCCCCAAGTGGGCGGGAGAAAGGATTCCCCTGCTCTCCGAAGTGCTAGAGATTATTCCCAGAGGCAAACGATTTTTCATTGAAGTGAAGTGCGGCATCGGGTTCATCGCAGCTTTCGAGGCTTTGAGGCAGCAATGGGAAGGAAAGAAGGATCGTTTAATCTTGATCGGATTCTCACTCGAGCTCATGGAACAAGTGAAGAAAGCATTTCCTGAACTGGAAGTTTGCTGGATTGTGGAGTTTCGGCGGAGTCTAAAAACCGGCAGATGGACCCCCAACAAAAAAGCTGTGTTGGAGAAGGCGCTTAATGCAGGTGTGGATGGACTGGATGTGGGTGCGAAAGCAATTTTGACTGCAGATTGGATCGAACAGGTAAAGCAAGCGGGGCTTGGTTTTTACATTTGGACAGTAGATAAGCCGTTGCCTGCACGGAGGCTGCTGGCTGCGGGGGTCGATGGGATCACAACCAACCGACCGGGCTGGCTGAGGGAGCACCTCTAAGCCGCACCATCCTAGAGCGACTCACCAAATTGGCTGGGCGCAATGAGCGCAGCGCAGTCGGATTATCGGAATGGCGAACGGCATGCAGACAAATCCTCCCACGCCGCTTATCGCAGAGAGACCTTTTGCGGGAATTCCGGACAAGTCGCGAAGCAGGGATCGGCAGCATTCCCGAGACAAAAAATGTCATCTGGCCTGATTCCGAGCAAAGCCAGACTTCCTGAGCGCCAGCGTCAAAATAGAGTGCTGCTTTTTCTGTCATTTCCAGCTGTGAGTTCCCGGGTGACAGCACCTCCACACAGATTTCAGGGGCCTTTGGAAAACAAGGAAGATTGCCGAGTTCACCCATTCTTGCGGGAGAGGCCCAGGCCACATCAGCGGCGCGCACGCCGTCCGCAGTGGAGATAGGACACTCACTCAGGACACGGCCAGTGGTCATCAAATGATCGAGCAGCGAGGAGATTCGGGCTTGGAGGCTGCCATGGTTTGGGGCTGGAGGAGGGCTCACAATCACATGGCCATAGCGATCGGTTTCAATGCGCGCCTCTATCCTGGCAACTTCGGGATCGGCCAACACTTCGGCCCAGCGATGCAGATTAAATGATGTCTGCTCGCTTTGCGGAGGCAATGCAATTGTCAGCGAGGCCATAAGCAGAGTTTAACTCACAATCCGCCTCAATGTAAAGTTGGCTCCTACTCTAGCTAAAATGCTGGGCTGGTGCTAACACCCAAGGATCCTGCGTTCAAGAAACAGAATGTCAGGAGCGGTTTCCAAATTAGCTTTTGGCTGAAAGCAGCAGGTCTTTTAGATCCGCGACGAAAGCATTGACATCTTCTTCGGTCAGGTCCCAAGCGCACATGAGGCGGCAACCGCCCTTCCCGATGAAGTTATAAAATAACCAACCCTTCTTCCAGAGCCCCTCACGAATGGGAGCGTCCAGTTCAACGAAGACTGAGTTGGCCTGGCGCGGAAAGAGGATCTTCAGCTCGGGAAGAGGGCGCAGGGATTTTTCCAGATGAGCCGCCATCGCGTTGGCATGGCTTGCATGACGCAGCCAGGCGCCATCCTGCAGAAGCCCGACCCAAGGGGCCGAGAGGAAGCGCATTTTGGAAGCGAGCTGCCCAGCTTGTTTGCATCGGTAATCAAATTCGCGCGCGAGCTCGGAGTTGAAGAACACAACAGCGTCCCCGACTGCAGTGCCGTTCTTGGTGCCGCCAAAGCAAAGGACATCGACACCCGCCTGCCAGGTGATTTCCTTGGGGGAGACATTGAGCGAGGCAACGGCGTTGGCGAAGCGCGCCCCATCCATGTGCATTCGGAGATTAAGCTTTTTGCACATGCTCCAGATACCCTTGATTTCATCCACGGTGTAAACCGTGCCAAGCTCGGTCGCCTGGGTAACGCTGACAACGCGAGGTTTGGGGTAATGGATGTCCTTGCGGCGTTTAACCATGCGATCAATGGCCGCTGGATCAATTTTACCATTTTCTCCGGAGAGCAGGAGGACTTTGGTGCCATTGGAAAAAAATTCGGGAGCGCCGCACTCGTCGGTTTCCACATGGGCAGTTTCGTGGCACAAAATGCTATGATAAGAGTGGCACATGGAGGCCAGGGCGAGTGAGTTGGCGGCCGTGCCATTGAAGACGAAGAAGACTTCGCATTGGGTTTCGAACACGTCGCGAATCAGGTCTGCGGCGCGGGTGGTCCATTCGTCATCGCCATAACCTTTGACATGACCGCGGTTGGCAAGAGTCATGGCTTGCCAGGCTTCCGGACAGACGCCGGCGTAGTTATCACTGCCAAACTGGCGACGATTTAAATTCTTATCAGTCACAGGACACTTTTACAGGGGGAAGGCAGCGAGGCAAAAGATTTTTCTGTGACATAGGGGCGGGTGCAAGTGCTTAACCCAGCTTCGCTGCTTAAGCTTGCTTTACACCTACTGCTAAGAGGGGCTACAGTAAAACCATGGCTACGCTGACGATTGCCCTGCTCCCGAAATCTGCGTTGAGGTCCTGTCCCCGAGCAATACCGAGGCGGAAATTCGGGAAAAGACCGCCCTTTATTTAGACGCCGGCGCGCAGGAAGTTTGGCTTTGCTCCGAGTCGGGCGAGGTGAGTTTTTTCGGAAGAGGAATAGCGAACGCTTTATTTACTTCCCAGCTCTGCCCTGGGTTTCCCAAACAGATCCAACTGCAATAATCCGACCGCGACAGCTCCGCGAGGGAGCGAAGGAGGAGAGTTAAGCCGCCTCGGCTTTTTGCTCAAGCATTTCGTGGAAAGCGGCTCGCCAGTCTTCGACCCGATCGGCGAGGCCGATGGAAGCCAGATAGCTCATGTTCAGAGTGGGCGGAGCCGATTCGAGTGAATCACCGGATATTTCGTTTTCGAGCACGTTGGCGGCATGAACAGCCGCGAGCGGGGTAAAACCGTTTTCACAATGGCGCGCGGGCCTATGGTGGAGGGCCACGGCTTCCACAATGGGCACAGGTAATCCCCACAACCCGAGCAGGTAGGCTCCGACATCGGCGTGAGTTGCGCCAAAAACGAGCTGTTCAGCTTCCGTCAGGCTTAGTTTTCGTTCCCGTGCGAGAGTCATCGCTTCCTGGTATTGCTCAGCCATGTTGGCGGCGAGCATGAGTTTGCCGACATCATGGAGCAAACCGGCGATGAACGCCTCGTCTATCATAGCGCGATCAGAGCTCTCGGCCTGGGTAATTTTCTTGGCGAAGGTTCCAACGGTCAAAGAATGATTCCAGACTCTATCAAACGAAAAATCACCCAGGCGGGCTTTCTCAAAACAGGAAAAGGCATGGATGCTGAGCGCCAGGGACCTGACCGTGTTCACACCGAGGAATTGAACGGCCTCGGTAGGATTTGAAATTTTGCGAGAAATGCCAAAGAAGGCCGAATTGACGAGCTGCAGGAGTTTAGCCGTCATCGCCGGGTCCTGGCAAACGATGTCGCCGATGCGCTCCACCGAAGCATCTGGGGATTGAAGTTCCTGGATGATTTTAAAATACAAGGAAGGGACGCTCGGCAGCGAGCCCATTTGAGAAACGAGTACCTTCAGGCGTTCGTTATTCAGAAAAACATCCAGGGCAAGCACGCGCGAGAGCGTGGACCGCAGGGTCATCACATCGCAGGGCTTGAGGAGAAATTGGTGGGCAGCGCCAACGCATTTGGCTACCGATTCCTGTTCCGCGTAACCGGAAAGAATTATACGTGCGGTGCGAGGATAGGTTTTAAGGACTTCGGTGAGAAGTTGGGCCCCGTTCATGCCCGGCATGCGCATGTCCGACACGATCACTGCGAAAGGCTTTTCCTGCAATTTGGCGAGGGCTGCCTGGCCACTGGAAGCGAAATGAAGTTCCCAATCGTCGTTGAGGCTCTTGAAAACCAAGCGGTAAACTTCGAGCATGGTCGGCTCGTCGTCCACGAACAGCACCGTTTTCCTAGCGCGGGCGGCAATATTGTCCTGTAAACTCATATCCTAAGGCAGGCCGTGATAAATTCAGGCCGACAATCCACTTCAGCAAATCCTGAGCCATTAACAAATTTAATGCATGTAATCGAGCAACGAAGTGCTCAAAAGGGTTGCTCCGCTCTGCAAGGCCGCCCGATAAGCGTTCTGGGTCTGGTTCAGCCGCACCAATGTTTGAGCTAGATCCGCATCCGCTTGCTTCGAAATCAACGCTTCCATGGTGTCCCCCTGTTTGGTGGCCGCGCTGCCAGCCGCTTCCAAGCGGGCTTGGACGATGCCATTTTCGCCGACATGGTGAACCAAATTTTCTTCGTCGTTGCCAAGGTTTGCCCGATCCATCGTGGCGATTGCATTCGTATCCCCCGCAAGCAAATGATCTCGCAGGGAGATTAGATGATTAAAAAAATCGGCGCCAAATCGGGAATCTGTCACCAGTCCACGCGCTCCGGCCCCGGTGTCATTCGCGCCGGGCGTAAGAACCGAAACGACGGTGCCCTGCGCAATCTCCGCTCCGGGAACCGATTGGTTCCCTTGAAAAGTGACCGCGGTCACCTTGGCCTCCGAATCCGTGGTGTAGGTGAACGGTGGCTGGTCGCTGCGGGTACCGCTCAGGAGGTAGTTCCCCTGGAACTGGGTGTTCGAAACCTGAACGCCCTGCTTGAGGAGTTCATTTACCTCGGTGGCATACAGTTTGAGGTCCTCAGGTGATCTGGTGCCATCAGCCAGCACCGCGAGTTCTCCCGCGCGATCAGAGATTTTTTTTAACTGGCTGATAACGCTATACGATGCTTTCGCCGTGTCCCCGAGGTTCGCGATGTTTTCGCGATATTGACCGAGCTTGCCGGCCTCGCTTTGGAGATCAAGGATCCGCTGCATTGCTACCGGATCATCCTCAGGCAGGGTCACACGCTGGCCGGAAGCCGCCTGGCTTTGTAGACGATTTTGCCGGGTGGTCAGACGGCCAAGCTGGTCCACCAGCGATTCAGTGAAAGCATTGCCTGTAACACGCATAATTACCTCTTCATCGCCAGAACAGTATCCAACATTTCATCGAGGGTAGTGATGAGCCGGGCGGAGGCTTGGTAAGCCTTTTGAAACTTCATCATGTCGGTCATTTCTTCGTCCAGAGAAACGCCGCTCACGGAGTCGCGCTGCCCCTGCAACATGTTCTGGACGAGTTCCTGGTCGCCTATGTCGCTATTCACACTGGAGAGGGCTTGACCGAAAACCGCGACAGTCTGGGAAAAATTCTGGCTGAACGATTGGTTGGACAACCCGGGCAACTTCTTGTCCGCTAATTGAGCCAAGACCAGGGCGACAGTGTTGTCTCCTACAGCCCCATTGGTGCCGGCAGCCTGGAGCAAAGCCGGGTTGCCAATCAACGCCGAGTTGACCTTGATGGAGGAAGCATCGGTGCCGTCGAAAAAAGTGGCGCCGGTGGTTCCGGTGAGACTGTAACCAGCCTGATGAACAGCGTTGACTTCAGTAATGAGCTGCCCCGCCATGGTGTTGAGGCTGGTGCGTAGCGTTTGTATCGTCCCGTCGCGGGCATCAATGGTTCCCTGGATGGAACCGCTGGTGAGCGTAAGATGCGCGCCGGCAGTCGCAGCCTGGACCATGGTTTGCCCGTTGCCGTCATCATAGGTCTGCAGCGTGTCCAGCACGTTCACTCCGCTGACCATCGAACTGCCGGCAATAGCCAAATCGACAGCGCCATTGGCTTCGTTGGATGTTTGGACATTTACCAGCTTGGACAAATCTTCAATTTTCTGCTGGCGGAGGTCGCGCAGGTCATTGGCTGATCCGGGAGTCCCTGCTTCGGCAGTCACGATCTGCTTGTTCAGATCAGCAATCGAGGAAATGAGGAGGTTCGCGGTTTTTACATCCTGAGCCACCGAGCTATTGAGAGAGGTGTTCAGTTCGGCAAGGCCCGCATCAATTTGGTTAAAGCGGCCGGCCAGGTTTTGAGCCTGGGCGAGAACGTTCTGTCGTTCTGTCAGCGAGGAGGGATTCGTCGACAGGCTCTGGAGGGAACTGAAAAAATTGGAAAGATAATCAGCGATGCCATGGCTTCCCCCGGCGCCATTGGCGGCAGCAGCGCCTTCCGCGCCGGTGGCTTGGCGGTCGATCTCCTGGCCGAGCAGAGCCTGGGCATAATTGAGAGCCGTTTGTTTGCTGTCCAAAAAATTGCCAACGCTCGTTTCTCCCTGAATGTGTTGATCCAGCAGCGCGTCCCGAATTTGCTGGATGCTTGTGACATATGCGCCAGTACCGATCGGTCCAACCGGGGACGGAATGGTGTTCGCCGTTTGGATGTTGATCCGCTGGCGGGCATAGGCTGGATTATTAACGTTGGCCAGGTTGTGGCCTGCTGTTTCAATGCCCTGCTGTTGCGTCGCCAGGGAGCGGGCACCCAAATTCAATGATCCAAACAATCCCAGCATAATCAGCCTATCGCCTCGTAAATCGGTTGAGGGGGCACAGCTCTTGGCTGTATCTGTCCGGTGCCGGTGTAGGTAGCGGGGGAAGCGGCAGGGACCAGGGTGTTGATGAACCGCTGCATCAGCTCAAGAGAACGGCTCAACAAGAGATGATTTTGCCGTGCTCTTTGCTGAACACGGGCCATCAAATCGTTGTTCTCCCGCATGAGCGCGGAAACCGTGAAGCGCTGGTTTTCAGGGAGGAAAGGCAACAAAGCGGTGATCGATGAATCATTCGCTTTTTGCAATGCGCGGGCGACCTCCTGTTGAGCTTGTTCGCGGAGGGTGCGAGCCATTCTAATGGTTTCAGCCTGCTGATTGATGGCTGCTACCGCCTGAATTACTTCGGTTCCATTCCTGGCGATGACATGCTCCCTTTGTTGATCGAGCAGCGCCAGCATTTCACCGTATTCACGCAATTCCTGGCGCAAGGCCTCAACCAGCTTTGGCAAAATCGACTGTAACAAGGACTCAGTTTTCAACTACACCCTCCTTTGATTTCTTTTGATTGAGGACCTGATGGGTCAATTCCTGTTGAAGGCTATGCGCAAAGCCAAAAGAACCCGATCGGCTGATGCCATCAGCGAGCTGGGTCGTCACCATATCCTGGTACATTTCGTGGCCGGCGGACTGGGGGGTAAGGTTGGATTTGATCACCGTTTTTTGAACATCTCTGAGAATCTGGCGCAACAGCACTGCCTCGAACTGGCGGCTGAGTTCGCCTACTTTTTGTTCCTCGTTCAGGTGCTGATTCTTCGCCAGTTGTTCCAAAGGTAAATCGCTTGCCTGAACCTGGTGAGATAAAGGTGAAATTTCCATACTCAGCGAATGATAAGCTCCGCCTGCAACGCGCCGGCCTGCTTCATGGCTTGGAAAATCGCCATGATATCACGTGGGGTGACGCCAAGGGCGTTAAGCGAGGATGCTACTTTCTCCACGGTGGGCAATTCCGGCAGCGTCACCACGGCAGCCTTGCTTTCGGTAACGGTGGTTTCGGTGCGCGGAGTCACCACCGTGCTTCCCTGCTTGCTGAACGCCGAAGGTTGGGAAACATCGAGGGTGGAGGCGATATTGATGGTGAGATTTCCATGAGAAACGGCACAGCTTGAAATTTTGATGCGGGAATTAGCCACGATCGTGCCTGTGCGCTCATTGATGATAATGCGGGCTGGGGTATCGGGCGTTAGTTCGACCGCTTCCAATTGCGCAATGAAATCGATCGGCGAACCAAGGAGCTCCTCGGGTATTTTCACCCGGACCGTGGTGGCGTCGAGCGCTTGAGAGCTATTCGTGAACTTCTCGTTGACCGCGGCCGCCAGGCGCGCCGCCGATGTAAAATCCGGTTCACGCAACAGGAGTTCGAGCGAATTATCGTGCACGATTGTGGCGGGAATTTCCTTTTCCACCAGGGCGCCGCCGATGATTTGAGCGACAGTTGGGTGGTTTTTCTGGACACTCGCCCCTCCCCCGCCACCCGTGCCAGCCGTGTAACCGCCGAGAGCCAAGGCACCTTGTGCCACAGCGTAAACTTTGTTATCCGCGCCAATTAAGGGGGTTTGCAGAAGCACGCCGCCCTGCAGCGATTTGGCATCGCCGATGGAGGAAACGTGCACATCCAAACGTGCTCCGGGTTTCAGGAATGCGGGAATGTCCGCCGTGACCATAACCGCGGCCACATTCTTCGATTGCAAAGCAGAGGCTGGAACCGAAATTCCAAATCGCTGCAGGGCGTTGGCAATGGATTGGATCGTGTAAACAGGATTCTTGTCGCCATCCCCCACCAGCCCAACCACGAGCCCGTAACCGGCCAGTTGGTTATCGCGGGCGCCGGAAATCATGACCAAATCCTTTACCCGTGTGCCCACCGCCCTGGCTGGCAAAGCCGAAGTGAGCAGGCAAATCAGAATAATTGGATGAAGGAGGCGCATGCGCGTAAGGATGAGAGTTTAAGAAACATCAAAAAGGTGTGAGCTTGTCCCAGATGCGGGTGAACCAGCCTTTGCGCTGGCTGTCCGTGACCGTGCCTTTCGAAACGAACTTAATAGACGCGTCGGCCATGTTATAGCTGAAAACAGTATTGTTGGCGGCGATATCTTCGGGACGAACAACCCCCCGCAGAATTACGTCCTGTGATTCTCCCGAGAAAGAGGTTTGGCGTTTCCCTTCAAGCACCAGGTTTCGATTGGGCAAAACGTCCACTACCTGAACGGAGATGCGAGCAATGATTTTTTCCGAGTTATTGATCGACCCGCCGCCGTCAAAACTATTTTTCGCATCGAACTTCAAGGCAGGAAGCTGGCCCTTTTTACTGAGCAGCCCGCTGGCGGCAGGGCTGTAGAGGAAGGAGCTGATGCTGGCGTCCACCGCGGTTTGTTTAGAGGTTTTGGTTTGATTATCCTTGGAGGCGGAATTGTTCTCCTGGACAACGATGCTGAGAATATCACCCACCGCCACAGCGCGTTTGTCGCCCACAAT
>JAQGOV010000604.1 GCA_028293425.1 Verrucomicrobiales bacterium | reverse complement strand
ATACCATTGAATGTTGTAGGCAGGCGAACCACCAGCCACGACGGAGAAGACCGCCTTGGAGCCTTCGTTGGTTACTACATTCGAGGGAGGCGTAACGATGGTCGCAGCGCCGGGTGTGTAGTTTACGTAGATTTGGAGGTCATCAATCATGTGAGCAGCATTGGCACCACCTGTGCGAGCGCCAAAGGCGAACTGGCCATTGGCAATCGGAGTGTAAGGAAGCGCCACGTGATCAAAGATAACCACGTTACTCCAAGTCACGCTCAAGGAATTGTCCGGGAATAGTTCAATGGTCAGTGGGACGAAACTGCCGTCGTTCGGTGCGGTTCCGTTTTGCCCAAAGGTGAAGAGACTTACAGGCGTGCAATTGATGTCCGTCAGGATAGGTCCAGCAGGAGCCCGGCCGCCTTCACGCAGTGGAGTAAAGGAAGTGCCGGTGTTGTTGTAATTCGTCATCAAGGCTTTAAAAGCGATAACTGCCCCACCGACTTTAACATCGATAGCCGGAGCAGTGTCGTCGCCATTATTATCCCAAGTATCCAAACCGACGATAATGCCGCTTCCAGCACCTTCTTCACCGAATTGGTTGTTCGCTAAATCGCTTCCGAAGGAGAAGGCCATACCATCCGCAGGGCGGGCAGTACCGCCACCGATAGCGACGCGAGCGCTGAGCTTGAAGGAATTGACAGGTGTTCCGGCAGCTAGATCGTTGACGTAAAATTGTCCGCTAAGGCCATTGCCTCCTGTCGTAAGGACAAGAACACCATTACTGCCGCCAACGCCACCCTGAGGAGTGACAGCAGCGCTGCCCAATGTGTAGGCACCGGCAGGCATTACGCCACCGGTGAAACTGGCCACGTAGGAACCAGGAGTTCCAGAAGGCGAGACAACGCTGAGGACGGCGGTTGAACTGACAGTTCCGCCGAGTGCATTGCTAACAGCAACCCAATACGAGGTACTGTTGTCGGCCAGAGTGGTGTTGCGGGTCTTGTAGATGGAACTGGTCGCACCAGCAATCGCTACACCATTGGAAAACCACTGATAAGTGTAAGCGGGGGTGCCAGCAGCCGTGACGGAGAAGGTGGCAGGTTCGCCAACAAGGACGGTGCGGTTGCCCGGCGCCTGCGCGACCGAGGCAATGCCAGGAGTGTAGGCCACGCCCATCAGCTCGATCTCAGTGATCTGCATGCTGTTCGCGGTCAGGCCCGCATTATTAACAATCGTCGGGAACACCAAACGATAGGAAGTATAGTCGTTGTTGTTAGCGAAATAAAAGACCTGACGTTGCAGACGCGCGAAAAACGTAGGCACTGCGTTGCTCGTAATCAAAGTCCAAGTCGTCCCGCCGTCATTCGAGCCTTCCAGACTATAGCTCGAAGGATCCCGTTCAGGGGAATCACCGCCGGAGACCAAGCCAACGGCATTCACCCGGGAATTGCCTTTGGAAGGAGTAATGATGAGGCCTGTTTGGAATTTGTCGAAATTAAGGTATTTGGAATTTCCACTGACCACGTTATCAATGGCATTCCCAGCCAGCTGCGCCGCAGGGATGTGAGTCGAGTCCGTTGGAGTAGGGTTGTTTGATGTGATCGCTGTCACAGCATCCAGCGGGCAGGTGATATCCGATTGGAGTGCGCCCAAAGAGAATACATTCCCTAGCAGTTCGACTTCGGTTATCTGCATACTGTTGGCTGCTGCAGCATTCGCCAAGGTTGGGAAAATTAGGCGGTAACTGGTGTAAGCCTTGGTGTTTGGGAAGTCGATGCTTCTAACTTGCAACCGAGCGGTAAATGCGGGAAGCGCATTGCTGGCAATCAAAGACCAAGTAGTGCCGCCATCGAGAGAGCCTTCCAATGTAAAGCTTGAAGGATCACGTTCGGGAGCATCACCCCCAGATACCAGGTTCATGCCGGAGACAACCGACAAGCCGATGCTGGGCGTTACGGTGAAACCGGTATTGAGTTTATCGAAATTCAGGTATTTGGTACCAGGGTTGTTGTCGATGACTTTGTCAACTTCCTGACCGGCCGGGACGTTGACGGAGGTTCCGACGATAAGGTCGCCGGGGCGGGTGATGTCGCCGCGGGTTAATTGGGCGTGTACGTTGGCACCACTCAGAAGAGCGAGTGCCATGGCTGGAAGCGCGACGTATCGCTTTAATCTGGCTAACATAATACTCATATTTAGTTTTTGGTTTACAAACAGATCCCATGCGCAAATGGCTGCACACAGTGCTCGGTTTCGGGTTATCTGGCGATTGATTGATGGCAGTTAAACTGAATGTTTAAAAATGGTCAAGACCAAATTAGATTTTCGTTCAAAAATAATTGGGCAATTAATTATGAGTGAAGGGATGCGGCTAACATCCGGTATTATGACAACGGCTGGTGGCTTGGGTTACAGGTTTTTAAATGACGAACGGCGAATGAACGAATGACAAGCCAGCCTGTTAGGTTGTTGAAGCATTTACCCGTTTTGAAGGGAGGCCGTACACGCCAAACTGGGAGATCAAGTGGGTGGATTAGGCGAGAGCTTACTGTAAGGGGGTGAGAATGAGGATTAGCCGCGAATGTTAACTGGAGAATTGTTTTTAGGTTTTGGGCTGGGGGTTATCGTTAATGGAAACTTCGCAAGGAGAACGGTGGTGGTGGTCGTGGCTTTTGGCAGCGTTGGGAAGGCCGAAGCGTTCGGTGCATTCCTTTTTTTGAAACGCAGCGGAGAGTCTCAGTGCAACGGAGCACCACTCTTTTCGGTGGCTTATTGAGAGTCCGTGCGGTTCGTGTGTGACCGAGTTTCAGTTCAACGCAAAGGCTCAGGGAACGCAAAGTTCGAAGAGGGGGAGAGATCAGGGCTCGGCAGGAGCGCTCGCCCTCCCGGCCGCTGGGGTTGTGGTCGCATGGTTGGCATCCGCTGGGCGGTTTCGGCGTTCGGTGCATTCTTTTTCAACGCAAAGCCGCAAGCTGGGCCGCCGAGATCAGGAATTAGCCGCGAAAGGGGCGCAATTAAACGAAGTGGTGGAGACAATGTGGGTGGACAAAGTGAGGCGAACAGCCATGAAGTGATAGCTGAAGGAAGGATGACCTAAAAAGAATAGGATTAGGATTAAGAAGGGGCACTCATCATTTCAGGACTTTGAGGGTGCCTTTTGTATCCACGGATACTTCGCGGGCGGAGGGAGGGAGTTTGGTTTGGGTGGCTTTGCCGCCGGGCCAATGGACGACGATTTCCTTTGCGCCTTCGAGTGTGGCCATGACCTGAACGAAGCTGTCCTGGGACCAGTAGCCGGAGCCAGAATGGACTTCGCGGGCGGGACCGGTCTTCTGGTCGCTCATCAGGCGGATGATGCCCCCTACCCCGTTCGGATTGCCGGGAGGGCCGATTAACCGCACCCTTAGACCAGGCTTGGCAGTTTCATTATGGAACAGTTTTGTTTCGGCACCGTTTTGGGTCACGACCAGATCGACTCGACCATCGCCATCGTAATCGGAAACCGCGCAACCGCGTTGTTCTCCGTAGACCTTGACTCCACTTTCCTGTCCTGACAGGGCTTTAAAACCGCCTTCACCGTCTCCAAGCAGCCAAAGTCCACGGCCCGCGTCGTAGCGAGGAGTGTCGCCGTCGACGGCGAAGAAGTTCTGGCTGAGGAAAATGTCTTCTTTGCCATCGCCGTCGACATCCGCGACGCTGATGCCAAAGGCAGGAGAAAGCTGGGCCTCAGCGGGAAGGGCCCTAGCTTCGAAATGGTTTCCGCGGTTTAAGAAAATGGTTGTTTCAAGCCAATTGGCGGCAAACATCCGAGTGGTGTTAGTTCTCGCACCGAGGATCTCCTCCACCCCGGCATGGCCGAAGGCTGTGAAGGTGGGGAATTGCTCCGCCACCCAGGGAAGGGATTTGGCGACCCCAAAATTGCACCAGGGGACAATCTTTTTGAGGCCCGGGTCGGCGTAGGCTTCCATGGAGTCGAACATGCCGTTGCCTTTCCAATCTCCAAAATAAATGCGCAAGGGACGCTCCCTGTACCTCTGGTACTTGGTATTTCGCCCCCAATTGCTGGCCACGATGTCCATTCGGCCGTCGCCGTCGAAATCTCCAACCGCGACGCCATTCCACCATCCCCGATATTGGTCGAGGCCCAATTCGGCGGTACGCTCGCGCCACTTGCCCACTTCCCAGCGGAAGACACGGACGGGGCCCCATTCACAAGCGAGCACCAAATCGCCAAAGCCATCGCCATCAAGATCGGTTACGATCGCACCACTGACCATACCCGCTTGGAAAAGTTGTTTGACTGCATCCTTGTCCAGAGTCAATTGCTCGCCGTTGCCCTGGAAGAGGAGCGAGAAAGGCTCATCGGGATATTTGCCGGGCATGGCGCGGCCGCCGACGAACAGGTCCAGATTGCCATCGCCATCCCAGTCACCCATGGCCAACGGACCCGTGCTGCATTCCCACGGTGGGAGGTTTTCTTTGACTGTGTCCTTGCTGAAATCGAACTCCCGGACGCAAGCGCCAAGAGCTTCGCCATCCTCATAGTTGGAAGAACCGGCCAGCAGGACCCGCTGGCCGTTCTTTTTGGTCCAGCCCAGGATGGTAGTTTGGTCTCGCAGATTCGCGGCACCGACACCGGGTTTTTCCATCGACTTGAAGCCTCCCTTTCCATCATTGCGATAAACAGCGAGCCGCCCCCCTACCCCGCCGCCGATGATCAAATCCTCGAGCCCATCGCCGTCGACGTCGTACCAGCTCACGCCAGGCCCGAGCTGGCTGAGACGCTTTCCGAGCAGGGGCTGGCGTTCAAAATCGTTGAACCCTTCATCAACATGGGTATGGCCGAGCAAGGAACTGACGTCCGAGAAGATGGGTTTGGCGAGCGCGGGCTCGGACTTTGAACCGGAGGTTTTCGCAGCCCCAGCCTCTTCCACTTCGTAGAGGCGGTTTGGCTGGACGTCCTTGACGACACTGGTGGTTCCGGATCGCCAGTTTACCTCGATGCTCATGCCACTCGTCGAAGACCCGACCGCGAACATTCGCATATTATCGTCGCACGAGAGGTAGCGTCCCCCCGAAATCATCTCCTGGCTTTGAGGGACTGGACCGCCCGTGAACTTGATCCGGGCTCCGATTCCACGGGTGTTTGGAGCTTTGCCCTTGAGGCGCACGGCGACACGCGGAGCGGATGACTCATTCCGATAAATCCCGATTTGATCATTTTGGTGGTTCACGATGACGTCCAAGTCACCATCATTATCCAAATCAGCCAGGCACATGCCCTGGGAAATCCCAGTGTAGTCGAAGCCCCACTCCTTTTCCTTGGGTTCGAAAGTCAGGTCACCCTTATTTCGGAAAGCCAGATTGGAATGCTTGAGGACCGGGTAGAGTTTCTTCTTGAGTTCCCGATGTTCCGCATCCGTCAACCTCCCGCGCTTTCGAGCCTGGAGAATCTGCTCGACCGCGTCGGCATTCAGCGAGTCGCGGTAATGGCCGGTGGTGACAAGAACGTCCTCGTAGCCATCGAGATCGACGTCCAGGAAGACAGGCATCCAGGACCATTCGGTGGCTTCGAGTCCGGCAAATTGGGCAATTTCCGCGAAGGTGCCATCTCCGCGATTGAGGAAGAGGGTGTTCTTCTTGTATTGGAGGCGGGTATCGAATTTGCCCACAGGGTTAATGATGGAGGGAACGCCAACGACCTGGGTTTTGCGGTTCACATGATCCCGGCTGAGCATGTCGACGACGAAAAAATCGTCGTAACCGTCGCGGTTGATATCTGCAAAATCGACGCCCATGGCGAAGCGGCAGGTGTTGCGCACGGCCAAGTTGGACATAGCCCGGAAGCGGCCTTTGCCATCGTTGATCCAGATGCGATCCGGAGGGAAGAGATCGTTGCATATATATATGTCGGGCGCACCATCGCCATTGAAGTCCCGAAACATGACGGAAAGGCCGAAGTCATACAAAGGCTGCGTCAACGGCTTGCCTTGTTCATCGAGGAACGTTCCATCGGTCCAGGAAACCGGCTTGAACTTCCCGTGTCCGTCGTTCAAATAGAGGATGTCGGGTTCCCCCAGTTCCCGCACCACCCGATCGCTATCGACGATGTAGCGGTTCGTTAGTTCGGGCGATGTCATGGGCACGCCATTGATGGCGGTGAGCACGACTTTGCCGTTCACCATCTTGGATTCGAAGCGTGAATTCGGGCGGTCCTCAAGCTTGGTTGTGGCGTAATTGGCGACGTAGAGGTCCAGGGTGCCGTTGCCGTCGACATCCGCCAAGGCCATGGAGGTCGCGCCAAATTTTTTGATCAACCCGGAATCGGCGGGCTCCGAAAAGTGGCCTTTGCCATCATTGAGGAACAATCTCGTTCCGTTTCCGATGGAGGTAACGAGCAGATCCAAGTCGCCATCGCCATCCACATCGGCAAAGACAGCACCGCTGGAGAATTGCCCGGCACAGGCCACTCCCGCAGTCGCCGTGATGTCCTCGAACTTCCAATTACCGAGATTTCGATACAAGGCATTCGGCTTTTGCGTCCCGATAAAATAAAGATCGCACAAGCCGTCGCCATCGACGTCGCCTGCCGCCACGCCTGCGCCGAGGGTGAGCAGTGAGTTTTCCTGACCTTTTTCTTCGGAAAGAAAATTCGTAAAAGTGATCCCGGTGTTCGTGGGAGATAAACGCTGGAGAAAGGTGCGCCCATTTGGGGGTAAACTGAGGTCCTGGCTGCGAAAGCCCTCGCCTGTTTTCCACTCCCCGGCGACGCCGCTGAAAGAGGTCAACAGAAAGCAAAGGAACATGCCCCAGGCGTGCAGCCTGGCGGAGTTACGCTGAGACGTGGGAACGCTCTGAATACGAAAGAAATATGACATGCGTTTCGGCTGCGGAAAATCTATTCATTCCATGCGCAAAAGCCACGGACTCATGACGTTAATTCTTCCCCCGAAACGCAAATCTTGCAATAAAACTTTGCGAGCTACCTGATGGTCTGCAGCTTGCCCTGGATATCGACAACTATTTCCCGCGCTCCTGCCGGAACATTCACCTTTGTCTCCTTACCTCCGGGCCAAGAGATCGCAAGAGACGCATTGTTTGAAGGTTTTCCGAGGATTTGGACCGGACTATCCTGAGACAAATAGCCTGAGCCAGCGTGTATTTCGTGCATGGGGCCTGGCTGCCCGCCGGAGAGGAGCCGGAGACGTGATCCCACAGCCCCGGTGTTCCCCGATGGGCCCACGAGCCGCACGCGCAGGCCGGGAGGCGCCTGGAGGTTGTGATACAGCTTCGTTTCGCCCCCGTTCTGGCCCACAGCCAAATCCAGCCGGCCATCCCGATCAAAATCGGCCAAGGCCGCTCCTCGTTGCTCGCCATAAATCTGAATTCCACTTAATTTGGAACTCAGCGCGGCAAAATTCCCTTTGCCGTCGCCTTTGAGGATTAATCCCAGCCCGGCGTCGTATCGGGGGGTTTCCGGCTGGGAGGCAAAGAAATTCTGGGCGAGAAAGATATCTTCGAAACCATCGCCATCGAGGTCGCCGACGCAAACTCCGAAGGCCGGGGCCAATTGGGCTTCGCCGGGGAGGACCTTCGCTTCAAAATGATCACCCCGGTTCAAAAACACAGTTGTTTCGAGCCAGTTTGCTTCCAGATAAGCGGCTTTCGGGAAGTCTGGCCCAAATATTTCTTCCAGATTCGCCCTGGCATAGGCGTCGTAGGTTGTGAACTTTTGTTTGAGCCAGGGCAATCCCCTGGCCATGAAATCCAGGCCGCGTTCGGGAACGTAGTGTTGCATCGCTGGCTCATAATAGCTCTCGATGAGGGTGCCGGGTTCCGCGCCCGGAATATTGCCGTAGTAAATGCGCAGGGGTTTGGCGCGATGAGCTTCGTAACGCGTGTTCTGGCCCCAATTGCCAGCGACGAGATCCATGCGGCCGTCGCCGTCGAAATCGCCGGCGGCGACGGAGGTCCACCAGCCTTTGAATTTGTCCATTCCAAGCGACGCGGTGACATCCCGGAGTTTGCCGCGCACGTTTCGGAAAATACGGAGCGGTCCCCATTCGCAGGCGAGGATGAGATCGGGCGCGCCATCTCCATCGATGTCGCTGAAAACAGCCCCGCTGACCAAGCCAATGTTTGCGAGGGCCTTGGTGTTGTCGGCGTCGACTTTCCAGGAGCCAGCTTCAAAGCGGCAGATCATGGAAGAAGCGGGCTCGGGGTAGCGACCGGGCAGGACCCGCCCGCCGACGAACAGTTCCAGATTTCCGTCACCATCCAAATCGGCGAGAGCCATGGGGCCGGCGGTGGAATCGGGCGCGGGGATGGCGTCGGCAACGGTTTTGCCCAGCAAATCATACTGGCGCACGCACGCGCCGGCAGCCATGCCATCCTCGTAGTTCCCCATGGCTGTCAGCATGACGGATTGGCCGGGAGATTTTTGCCAGGCAAGGACGGTCGTTTGATCACGGGTGATGATGGTGGAGAGGGCAGCATCTTCCAGCTTCTGGAATCCGCCTTTGCCATCATTCTGGAACAAAGCCAGGCTGCCTCCGCGGCCGCTCCCAATGACGAGGTCATCCAAGCCATCGCCATTCAGATCGCACCAAGTGATCCCCGGCCCCATTTGGCTGAGGTTGTTTGGAAGTAAAGGCTGGCGGGCGAAATCGTCAAAGGGCTCCTCGGCATGACGGTGGTTCAGCCGGCTGCTCACGTCTTCAAACAGCGGGCGGGCGGTTGTGTCCCGAACAGGTTTCTTTCCGACCGTTGAATCCTCCATCGCTCGGGTTGGCAGGGCATTGCGGTCCTCGGAAATTACGTAAATGGAATTGGGTTGGGCTTCAGGAACGACGGTGCGGCCGCCGTTGGGCCAGGTTACTTCGATGCGGAGGCGATTGCTCACACTGCCCGCCGCGAAGACGCGCATGGGCTGATCGGATGAAAGGTAGCGGCCGCCCGCGATCATCTCCTGGCTTTGGGCGACGGGTCCGCCTGAGACTTCGATGCGCGCGCCAATGCCATTGGCATTGGGGGGCAAGCCTTTTAACCGCACGGCAAGGCGTGGCGCCGAAGTGTTGTTGCGATAAATTCCAGCGGCTCCGTTCAGGTTGTTGATCACCACGTCCATGTCGCCGTCGTTATCGAGATCCGCAAGAGCCATGCCCTGGGAGACGCCCACGGTGTCGAAGCCCCAGTCTTTGCCCATCTCCTGGAAGGTGAGGTTGTGCTGATTGCGAAAGGCGACTTTCGGGAGAGCGAGGCGTGGGAATAATTTTCGAGATTCGAGGATCTCGGCCGGGGACAATTGTTTTTGGGTGCGCAAGGCTCGCAGTTTTTCGGCCACGTCCATGTCGCGGGCGGCGCGCTCGTTGCCGGTGCAGACGAGCACGTCCTCCCAGCCGTCCAAATCCACGTCCAGGAAGATGACGGACCAGGACCAATCCGAGGCGGCCAGCCCGCTGAACAGGGCTGTCTCGGCGTAGGTGCCATCCCCGCGATTCATGAAGAGGGCGTTCATCATATACTGAGGCCGGTTGTCGAATTGCCCAATGGCGGTCACGGGTGGACGATTGTCAGCGGAGGTAGTGAGCCGGAGCACCCGGTCGCGGCTGAGCATGTCGACGACCATAAAGTCATCCCAGCCATCGCGGTTGAGGTCGCCGAAATCAACGCCCATGGAGAACATGGCCGATTTGCGCATGGTCAAGTGCGGCGCCTCGCGGAATTTGCCGTGGCCCTGATTGAGCCAGACGCGATCGGGGGCATTGAAGTCGTTGCAAACGTAAATGTCTGGCAATCCGTCCTGGTTGATATCGCGGATCATGACCGACAAACCCCAATCGAAAGGCGGGGCGGCGAGCGGCACGCCGTTTTCGTCCAGGAAGTTGCCGTTGGTGAAAGACAAGGGAGCGAAGCTTTTTCCTCCGACGTTCCGGAAGATGGCGTCGGGCTCGCCCAGTTCCTCAATGCTGCCTCTTGGGGTCACCACATAACGATCCGCGTATTCAGGGTCGCTGACGGGACGTCCGTTCACGGTGGTGACGGTTTGTTTACCGTTGATCAGTTTATAGAAGAAACGGGTGTTCGGCATATCCATCAAAGCAGAGGAGCGATAATTGGCGGCATAGATATCGAGCCAGCCGTCACCGTGCAAATCGCCGAAAGCGAGAGAGGTTCCGCCACGGCGCGGATTCATGGGAGTGTCAGCCATGATTTCCTGGAAGTGGCCTTTGCCGTCGTTGATGAAAATGTGGAGGCCGTGGCCGAGGGTGCTGACAACTAAATCGAGGTCGCCGTCGCCATCCAGATCGACCAAGGCGCAGCCGGACGAATGAGTGTTAGGCATTCCGACACCGGCCTGGGCGGTGATATCCTTGAACTTCCAATTGCCGAGGTTTTTATAGAGAACGTTCGAGCCGGTGATGGCGCAGAAATAGAGATCGCAAAGGCCATCGCCATCGACGTCACCGGCGGCGACACCTGAGCCGTTGAGCAACATTTGGTTGGTGCGGAAACGCTCTTCGGGGATGGTGTTGGAAAATGCGATGCCGGTGGTTTCCGGGGAAAGGAGGGTAAAACCGGGCTTGCCATTGGGCGGCACCTGGAGAGGGATTCGCTGGAATTGCTGGGCGCGGCCCGAGTGAAAGGGGAAGGCGAGGCTTGCCAGAAGCCAAAAGCCAAGGACCAGAGCGGTTACTCGTGCGCACATCGGAGGACGAGAGAGAGGGTGCGGAGGTTGGTTGGTTTTTTCAAGGATTAAGAGCGCCTCTGGGCCTGCAGAGACAAAGGGTGGGCGGAATTAGCGGTTGCCAATCTTGATCATTGTGTCGGTTTGGGCAGGGTGATTAGAAAGCGGCATGGGTAGAGAGGCTTAATTGGAGTCAACTGTATTTCTTTGGACGCTTCAGAGCGGTTTTTGAGTGAAAGGCCTGTTGGCATAGGCCATGCAACAGGGGCGTTCATGCGTTGGTGGCTGGGATTGCTGCGGTTGCTGGTTTGCGGGTGTCCGTTCACAGAATCCGCGCACGGGGCACAAGAAATACCATTCGAACTCAAGGGCGGTCTCATTTTTGTGCGCGTGGAAAGCGCGGGGACCAAAGAGCCGCTCCATTTTATTCTGGATTCAGGAGCGGGGGTGAGCGTGTTAAACCTGCAGACGGTCCGGCAACTCGGGCTGACGCTGGCGTCGCTGGCAGCGGTTCGCGGAGTGGGGTCGGAGGCGAGCGGTTTTTGGCCGCAACATTTTACGGCAACGGCCGCTTCGGTGGCCTTGACAACGAATTACCTAGCGGTGGATCTTTCCCAGTTGAGCGAGGCGTGCGCCTTGAACGTGGACGGCTTGATCGGCGCGGATTTTTTCGAGGGCCGCATTGTGCAAATCGATTACGAGGCGCGGCGGATTCGGGTGCTGGAAAATTTCACAACGTCCGCGCATGCGGAGAAACTGCCCTTGAGAAAAGGGCGGCAAGCGCTGCTCACCCAAGTGCAAATCGAAAAGGCTAAACCTCAATGGTTGCGAGTGGATACCGGCTGCGCGTCGGAACTTGAATGGGTGAATTCCAAGGGCACCTTCAAGAGCGCTCCCAGGCAAATCGCCGTTGGATTGTCACCCATCAGCAAATGCGAAACGACGCTGGATTTTGCGCTGGGGACAATCCGATTTCAAAACATGCGCGCGGGCATCCATTCCGCGCCGATTTTTAGCGGCGAGATGGGGCTGGTGGGCAATGCGCTTTTGGCGCGCTTCAAAAGGGTTACTTTCGACGAGCGCAAAGGGCGTCTTTATTTGGAGCCTTGAGCCAGTTTGCGCTTACTTCAAAGGCGCGATTTCAAATTCGGGCACGCGAGAATTTCGCAGGGCCATGTCGTAACGAAAATCCTTCGGCGTGAGGAGCAGACGAGGGCCATGGGCCAGATCGACGGAATTGCCGGTGCCGCTGACCTTGCGCAAGCTGCGGGCTTGTTCCCATGCTTTGGCATTTCCAGCGGGCCGTTCCTGGCTGAGGTCACGGCCTTCTGAAGAACTGGTGGTGGTGCGGATTTGGATTTCCCGAGCCCTGGGGGAGAGCAAAGCCTCATCGGCTTTGGCTGAGGGGCTGAGGCTGAGAACTGCCGCGGCGGAAGCCGCGAAGATTAGGTGTTGGATTTTCATAGTTCCGCGTGGCGCCAAAGACGCCAGTTGGTTGTTGGTTTTAGTTTATGTGACACTGCAAGCCGAATTCATCGGCTGCAAATCTGTCGGTGTTACAACCAAGTCCTTACTCCAGATCGGCGGAGATTGCCACGGTTTTTCAGTAACTCTCGATAATCCGATAAAAGCGTCTCGGCACGTTGCTGGCGTTCGTGTCGGTAAACGTGAATCGGTTGGTCGAAAGGACGTTGGTTAGGACTGTTTGCCAGGTGGCGGCGTTCGTAAGGGTCAAATTGGTGGTGAACTGAAAATAATTGGTTTTGCCCGGGATCAGCCCATCGGCCGTGAACTGGAGCGCGCGGTTTGTTGTCAGCGAGGTGGCGGTTATTTGGATGACGGGTTTGAAGAGGTCGCTCAGGTTGGTGCCGGTCTTGGCTGCAAACAACAGGGGCACGTGGAGAATTTCCTGGATGGTGCGAAAGGTGGCGGTGTGATCGAGCCGGTTACTGATGCTGTAGCCGCCGCTTTTGGCGAGGGGAGAAATAACCATCGTTCCAAACGGGCCTGCGACGTTGGCTGTTCCTTCGTCCCACGTGATAATAATCGCGCCATTGTTCCGGTAGGCTTCGGAACTCATGATCTTCGGCACCTCGGTGGAAAGCCAGGTGTCGCCCGCGAGGATACGGTTGGCCGGGCAACCGGAGCCGCCGTGCATATCGTCGCATAGGTTGGGCGTGATAAAATTGTAACGTGCCACGGTGTTGTTGGTGAGGTCCCGCCCGAATTCCGTGTACGGCCGGATGTGATAATTACAATTGGAGGGATTCAGATAAATGTCATCGAAATAAATAAACGGGTTGTGAAAAGCCGCGTAAAGCCCGCTGCTGGTGGTGGGGCATGTGGCGCCGCTGATGCTTTCCTGGTAAGCCTTCCACGTGATACCCGCGTTTTGGAGCTGAATCGCCAAGTGATTAGTGGTCGCGAAATGATGCGAGGCAGGATCGTTGCTATCTGAAGCCACTCCCCAATTGGTGCCGGACTCGAGCCAGAGATACTGGGGCAGACTGCCGAAGGTGCCTGGCACGATAAACATATTCGTGGCGCAAGCGGATTGAGGGAGGAGAACGTTTTTGAGGTAGGGTGCGTTGGTAGTGGCCACGATGTCGGGCCAACTGACGTTCTCCATGAGGATCAAAAAAAGCGTTTGAACATTGGTGTGGCTATTGGCCTGCGCTCGAAAAGAACCGAAGAAAAGCAAAGCAGCCAAGAATGAAAAGTGAAATAAGAACTTCATAGCAACCCCACGGACCAAGACGCCCCAATTCTCTCGCAGACCATGGGTTTCGTCAAGCAAGGCGAGTAATTGCTCAGGAGTTCGAGTTTGGTTCCCAAGGCTTTAAAAGATTCCGAGTATCAACCGAAAAGCCAATAGAGGCTTTCACCCTATTGGGACAGCGGTTTGTCCCGCAGGCGGCTGACCGTAAATGGGCAGGCGCATTCTGGTGGGTTTGAACCGTGAGTCCTGCTTGCGAAGTAGACGATGGCGCTTAAATTCTACGGAGGAGGGAACATGAAAGATGGACAAGCAACGGCTGCGGACCTGTTGGTGGATTTATTGATCGGTTGGGGTGTGGAGGTGGTGTTTGGGCTACCGGGCGATGGGATCAACGGCATCATTGAGGTGCTGCGCCAGCGCCAGGACCGCATTCGCTTCGTTCAGGTTCGGCATGAAGAATCCGCTGCCCTGGCCGCGGTCGGTTATAGCAAGTTCACGGCCAAACTGGGCGTATGCCTGGCCACCACGGGGCCGGGCGCGATCCATTTGCTGAACGGCCTTTACGATGCCAAGCTCGACCAGATTCCCGTGCTGGCGATCACCGGTTTGCCTTACCACGATCTAATCGGGACGTTTTACCAGCAGGATGTGCCGACAGACCGATTGTTTAGCGACGTGGCTCTTTACAGCGAGCGCATCATGGGTCCCGCTCATGTGGAGAGTGTGGTAAACCAAGCGGTGCGTACTGCACTGAGCAAGCGCGGCGTGGCTCACCTGGCGTTTCCAAACGATTTTCAGGATCAGCCGGTGACGAAGGATCATCCCAGCAAAATGAGCCAGCAAGGCCACACAACTGCGGAATGGAAAATGCCCGCCGTGGTCCCCACCCCGGGCGATTTGGAGCGAGCGGCTGCTGTTCTAAATGGAGGAAGGAAGGTCGCGATCGTGATAGGCTCCGGAGCGCGTGGTGCGACCGCTGAGATCGAGAAAGTGGCCGAGATATTGGGGGCGCCGGTGGCGAAAGCCCTGCTGGGCAAGGACGTGCTCCCGGATGAGTCCCCTTACACGACTGGGACCCTAGGCGTGCTCGGCACCTCGGCATCCGCGGAAGTTATGAAAGCGGCCGATACACTGCTGCTGGTTGGCACGTCATTTCCTTACATCAGCTATTTGCCTAAGGCCGACAAAGTGCGCGGGGTGCAAATCGATTTGAATTCAGAACGGATCGCTTTGCGTTTCCCAGTCGAAGCGGGGCTGGTCGGAGATGCCAGGGAGACATTGCGGTTGTTGCTGCCGCTCCTGAAGCGTAACCCGGATCGGTCCCTCCTCGAGACGGCCCGACGGTCGATGCGGGAATGGTGGACTGTGATGGAGCAGCGCGGGACCTCGCAAGAGATGCCGATGCGTCCGCAAGCGGTCGCCTGGGAATTGGGGCTGCAACTCGCGGATGACGCCATTCTCTGCGGTGATTCGGGTCAGAATACGTTTTTCGCCGCACGGCAAATCAAAATTCGCAGGCAACAACGCTTCTCGTGTTCCGGGCTGCTCGCGACCATGGGCTCTGCGCTGACTTATGCGATTGGAGCACAGATCGCATTCCCGGAACGGCAGGTGATTGCCTTTGCAGGCGACGGCGGGTTGACCATGGTTTTGGGCGAACTGGCCACATGTGTGAAATACAAGTTGCCGGTCAAAATCGTCGTTCTGAAAAACAATGTGTTAGGCATGATCCGCTGGGAGCAGATGATGTTCATGGGCAATCCTGAATTCGGGGTGGAACTCCAGACCATCGACTTTGCCAAGGTAGCAGAGGGTTTTGGTCTCAAGGCCATCCATGTCGAGCGCCCGGAAGACCTTCGTCACAGCATAGCAGAATTACTCAGCACGGATGGCCCCGCGCTGCTCCAGGCAGTGACAGATCCGTTTGAGCCGATCATGCCTGGCCAAATCAAACCGGAGCAGGCAAAGAATTATGCCGAGGCACTCAAGCGCGGTGAACCGAATCGGGAACGGATTGGGCTGACACTCTTCCGAGACGCCATGGAGGACACGGAAGAAAATCGGGAGGTCGTTTGTGAGGCTTTGGAAAAAGGATTCTTCCGGGATTATAGTGGGTAAAGATTCAGCTTTCCGCAGAAGAACAGAATCCGAGTTCGGTAGTTCTTAAAGCTCCGGAACCCTCGCGCAGCGGCCTTGATGTTCTGGATCTTTGAGTTTAACCCCTCGGTCACTGCGTTGGTGATCCTGTGCTTCCCATAGGTCAGGAGATTCTCCAAGTGGCGCTTGAGCATTTGTGCACATCCACCATTGGCTTAAGCTGGCTGCGGCTCACCCAGCCAAACCAATCCTTGAAAAACCTCCGCGCCCATCCTTCCGTTTCATACTCCCAGAACCTGGTGAAAAGTTCCTTGGCTGCCCAGGCCCGCCCAGCTTTGAGATGGAGGTCCTTGAGTGCTTCAAACTCCGACAGCTGTTCCTGGCTGAAGTTTTGCGGGTTATAAAGCCACAGCTGCCGGGTGCCTTTGAGCGTCTCATCCCCCTCGGCCAAAAGCTCCTTGTGCTCCTGGCGTCTTACCTTGTCCACCGCCTCATTGAGGTATTTACTCACATGGAACTTGTCGTGCACCACGTCGGCCCTGGGCACCGCGTCGTGGGCCGATTGCATAAAGGGCTCCCACATGTCCATGGCTACCGCCTGGACCTCTCCCTTCTGCTCCGGGCTCAATGTTCCCCACAGCTGGGTGGCCGCCTCTTTGGTTCTTTCCTCCACCACGTCCAGCACCCGAGCTCCTTCCAAATCGGTCAAAAGTGAGATGTAGGAGTGTCCCCGCCCGAAGCTCTTCTCATCCATTCCCAGGTGTTTGAGTCCCTCCAGTTGCCGCCGCGACAGGCCCCGCTCCACCGAGCGCTTCATGATTTCGTGGGCCGCATCCCACCCAATCTTCAATAACTCGCAGGCCTGACTCACGCTGGCACAGGCCAAAAGCACTTCAATGGCAAAGCGCTCAAAGAGGAGTGTAAAGCACCCGCTGGGTGCGGCCCAGGGCACGCTCACGGTCTTAACCCGTGTTCGGGGCGATGAGCGCGTGGCACCCGCGCCCGAATCACCGTCTCAAACTGCATCGTGTCCAAATGGCGCCAAGTTCTCTCCGGCGCATAATCGTGGATGCCACAGGCCTGGGCGCATTGGGGACAGTGAGCCGCACTGCCGCGTTGCCACTCCAGCCCGATTTCCACGCGCTTGTCCGCTAAGTTTGAGCTCCACCTGCTTAACCTCCCAGGGACTGCCAATGCCTAAAAGTTGACCGTAATGCTTTTGTAGTTCGTTCTGCATGTTCCGATGGAATCCCAATCCTGCCCAAGCTCGCAGAAAGCTGCCACCAAAAAGCTGGAACCCGGCGCAACGAGAGCGGCAGCGGAGTGAAGGCCGGCGCATGAGCGGTTCAACACCTGGCAAACCCAAAAACTATGGACCTGCAAACGACTGCCCCAACTAACTCCTTTTTCTAAAAGTTTCCCTCAGGCCCATTTTTTCCATCCACTAAATTCCCGGAATATCCGGAAAAAGAAACTCCTGAATTGATCCCGGGTGCAAACCCGCGCGCCTGAAGAATTGTTCATCGGCTCAACGGCGCCTACTTGCCGAGGACCTGGTAGCGGGCGCTCATTCCCTCCATCATATGATCGTTTACATGGCAATGATACATCCAGACACCGGGGTTTTCGGGCACCATGTCGGCAACCTTCATGGACGCGGGCAATAATTCCACGACATCGGTGCGGTGGCCTTGGAGAAGGGCGGTATTGCCGTGCCAATGTGCGGTGTGCAAATCGGTTTCGCCTCCCATGCCGAGCAGATACCAACGCACCCGCTCTCCTTTGTTCATGACCATCATGGGAACGTTCCCAAAGAGATAACCGTTGATTGCATGCTTCTTGTTGCTTTCCTGGAAGAGGAAGTCATTGCGATTCACGACGAAATTGGTACCAAGAGAACTCCGGACGTTTTCGGTGAAAAACCAGCTCAAGTTCTCGTCATAAATGTTGAACAAAGTGACAAACTCACGATCGACATCGATAGGCGTGCCATTGGGTTTAGCTTTGCCTCTGGCGGTCACAATAATAGCTCCAATCAACCCGGCGTTGCTGTCCTTGGACGCGTGCACGTGCGAGTGATAAAGCCAGGGAATGGAACTCGGGTCATTCGGGCCAGGCCCGGCCGATTCCGGCACGAACCATTCGTAGGTGTAAGTGGCGCCCGAGTGGACGACATCATCCTTCTTTTCGGCGAGGCCGGTTTGGTCCTCATAACCGGAGCCCTCATTCGCTTTCGTGTAAAAAACTCCATGCGGATGCATGCTCACGGGATGCCGGGTCCTGTTCAGCAGCACCACTTTTAAACGGTCTCCCACTTGCGCCCGCAGCAACGGCCCGAGCATGCCGAGATGTTGCCAGGCAGCGGGACGCTCCATTAACTTTGTGTAAGTGCCGTCCGTGTACTCGCGGAAAATCGCCTTTCTGTAGATGCTGCCAATGCGGCCGGTCATGTCGTTTCGAACAATCGAATCCAGGTCACCGCAAAAAGGTTCCTGCAGCACATTAGTGCGCGGGGCGTAATTCCAATCCACTTCCTCCGCGGCCACATAATAAGTTCTTACCTTGCCACCTGGCAGCAAGGCAGGCACGGTGGCGATCATTGGCGCAACGGCAGAAACAGCCGGTTTGGCTTCTGCGTTCAGCAAACCAGTAGACGCAAACACGGGAGGGCGGCCCCGCAAATCAGTATTCTTGTCGGCTACAACGCGCAGTTGCTTTTCCAGTTCCTGCTTGGCAGGCAAATTCTTTTTAAAAGGGGGAAGCTTGCCAATCTCATCGAGCGCGCCCTGGTAAGCTGTCTTTGCCTCATCATAACGTCCGGCTTGGGCCAGAATGTCCCCACGCTGCGCCATGAACGTATCCTTCAGGGGCATCCGTTGGATGATTCCATCCAACCGCTTGAGCGCTGCATCGTAACTTCCCTGGCGTTGTTCCAATTCCAAGGCTGCTTGCTCCAGGGTGATCACCGGCCCGATCCGCTGAATGCCGTCATTGATGGTGGTTAGCGCATCCTTTAGGTAGGCCCCCCCAGCCTGATTCAGCATGCGAGCCTGTTCAAAATAAAGGTCGAGAGCCGGCTCGCGGCTGTTTTGCAGGGCCAGGGAATAATCCCGGTTAGCTTCATCGATCTTGCCGAGCTTGGAGTTCAGCCGCGCACGGAGCGCATAAGCGTCCGAATCGTTTGGGTTGGCCGCGATATAAGTGTCGGCCTGCTTCAGGCCATCCTCGCTCCAGCCCCCCTCAATGAGCACGCGCGCTTTTTCCCGCTGCAACTCGGCAGATGGCTTGAGCCGGGCGGCCAGATTCAGGTCTGCCATGGCCTGGTCATATTTCTTAGCCACCATAAACATGCGTGCGCGTTGCAGAAGCAGGTCCGGATTGTTTGGTGCGGCTTCAATCTGCTGGGTCAAAACTTCGAGCATCTCCGAAATTTCATCCTCTGCTTTTGCCGGGCCTGTCCAGGCCAGGAGTAGAGAAAAGACTACAAAGAGGTGCAGCCTGGATTTCATTGCTCTGGAAAACATCACTTCCCATTCTGCCCGCAAGCGTTTTGTTGGGCAAGTGAATCCAAAAGGAGCGTGGAGCTCCCGACTGATTCTCCTCGTTTCTGCAATATCTTCAACTTTGCGTCAGGATTAGGGAAAATCCTGCGCGGGAAAACTCCGGAAACGTTATTCCTCTGAACCCCATAACAACTTCAGGCTGTTATGGTTTTAATAACCACGTTCTAAAGGAGGCTCGTTTAGGTTGTTCTTACCAGGGCGGACTGCTCACCCGCCCTCTTTTT
>JAQGOV010000603.1 GCA_028293425.1 Verrucomicrobiales bacterium | reverse complement strand
TTCCGTGGCCTGATAGATTACGTAGAGCGCCGTTGCATTGGCATAGGTGCCCTGCCCGACAATGTTCGCCGAGTAATCGTATGCAATGCCGAGCGACAGTTCCTTCAGTGGTGTCGGAATTGTGCCTCCGACATACATCTGGTTCACGCGCCCGGAATTGCCTCCGTTGGCGGGACCGACTGTATAACCGGCCGATAGCGAAGCGCCCTTCATGAAACCCATGCTCTCCGGCGCCGTCAGGCTAACCATAGCCAGGTAAGCCTTGGAACTTTCCACGGAAGCTTTGGCGTTCACTTGTGAATTGTAGGGTCCCACGTTTCCAACCCCGGCTTGCAAGCTCAGGATGTCATTCACCTTATAGCTGGCAGAAACGCCGGTGTGGGCCGATGTCTCAATATAGAATCCGTAGGATCGGCTCCAGTTTGGGTCCTTGTAGCTGTCGAACGCTTCAAAGCCATTGTAGGTGCCAAATTGCCCAATCTTGAAGTCGATGCCATTGCCCACTGGCACACGCAACGCGACATAAGCCTCATTAAAAGCGAACTCAGTTACGCTCGATGCGGGCGCGGGCCCTGACGGCGTCGAAACCGGATTAATCAAGCCAGTGCCACGTTTTGCTGCGAATGGTCCCATCAGCATTTGCACGTGGTAACCGGCCGCCCATTGTGATTCGTCCAGTGGCTTATCCAATGTCAGGCTTACCAGGTTCAAGTTAAAACCGTCCTGGGTATCAGGACCGTCATAAACTCGGCCAGGCAGGTTTGCGTTTCCCGTTCCAAACATCCAGGTCGCGGAGGTGTCAACATATCCACTCAAAGTGGTTTGGCTTACTGCTGTCAGCAGCGGACTCAACTTCTCGTCGGCGTGCATCACCGAGGGAAGCGAGATCGCTCCCAAGCCAAGCAAGCCCAATGTCCATTTGTTTATTTTCATGAGTATATAGTGATTCTGTTGTAGGTTTGTTCTCTGTTGCTCAAGTCTGCGCGGATGAGCCACGACCTTCCGCGAACTGGCGGGCCTTAAGCAGGAAGAATGCAAAGCGTGCCAAACCCACGCATTTTCACTCTTGAATGATTTTCATCGAAGCCACGCTTTGCATGAATAGAGTAGAAATCCTTTTCTTTCATGAGCCATGGAGCAAGGTGCTCATGCCTGAAAACAAAGGCTGCTTGCGAATCCTGATCTAGCCACGGCTTCGGCCGCTTTGATCCCGATCTCTTGCCTCTTAGACAGAACTCCGCGATCTACTTTCCATGTCTCGCTTTCTCGTTACTTTCTTACTCAGGACGACTATCTCCGCTTAATGCATAGAAACGCTCACGTCCTGTAGAATTTCGCCCACGTTGCCAAACTTGTGATTCAACAAGGCCGTCGCCTCTTTCATGAATATTAACCATTCATTCAAGAAACGAGCCGTGTGCTCCTTGATCTCGCGGTGGCATATTGGTTGCTAAAGGTTTCACGCGCATGCTGTGTTCAGCTCGAATGCACGAGCCACGAATTCATAGCCGAGCCAGCGACGCCATTAAGTTCCAACAAAAAAGACAACAACGGTTGAAACCAAAAAGATCACAACAGAGATACCCATGAAAACAAATGTAATGCGAAAACTTCTTCTGGCCACCGCGCTCTGCGTGAAAATGGCCTCTACAAGCGTGGCCGCTGAAACGGTCAAAGTTGGCGTGCTCCACTCCTTGAGCGGCACCATGGCCATCAGCGAGACTTCCTTAAAAGATGTCCTGCTTTTTACCTTCGATGAAATCAACAAATCCGGCGGCGTGCTGGGCAAAATGATTGAGCCTGTCGTTGTAGACCCAGCTTCTAATTGGCCTCTCTTTGCCGAAAAATCCAAACAGCTCCTCGAGCAGGACAAAGTCGCGGTCGTCTTCGGCTGCTGGACCTCCGTGAGCCGCAAATCGGTTCTGCCCGTGTTCGAAAAGGACAATGGCTTGCTGTTTTACCCTGTGCAGTATGAAGGCGAGGAGCTCTCTAAAAACATCTTCTACACCGCCGAAGCTGTAAATCAGCAGGCGATTCCTGCAGTCGATTACATGTTGGCTGAAGGTAAAAAAAAGTTTTATCTGCTTGGCTCCGATTACGTTTATCCAAGAACCACTAACAAGATTCTCAAGCAATATCTCAAAGCCAAGGGCATCCCTGATTCAGATATCGAAGAAATCTACACCCCGTTCGGTCACACTGATTACCAGACAATCGTTGCATCGATCAAAAAATTCACCGCTAGCGGCAAGGCTTGCGTCATCAGCACCCTGAATGGCGATACGAATGTGCCTTTCTTCAAAGAATTCGCCAATGCGGGCCTGACCTCCGAAAATTGTCCGGTCGTGAGCTTCAGCATCTCCGAAGACGAATTTCGCGGCCTGCCCGCCAAGGAACTCGTCGGCCACCTGGGCTGCTGGACCTACTTCATGTCCCTCAAAACTCCCGAAAACAAAGCCTTTGTAAACAACTTCACAAAGTGGCTCAAGGACCCCAAAGTCACCGGTGTGGATTACAAGGTGAGCGGCATCGATACCAAGAAACGCGTCACTTGCAGCCCCATGAACCTTTCCCGCATGGGCGTCTATCTTTGGAAGCAAGCCGTCGAAAAGGCTGGTTCCTTTGAGGTCGACAAAGTTCGCGATGCTTTGGTTGGCCAGAAATTCAAAGGCCCAGCCGGCGAAGTCACCATGCAGGAGAATCATCACCTGATTAACAATGTGTATATCGGTGAAACACTCGCAAGCGGCCAATTCAAGATAATCAAATCCCTCGGCCCTGTTTCTGGTGAACCCTTCAGCGAGAAATTTCTCCCGAAGACCACCGCGAGTTTAAAGTAATTCTGGACCATTTCAGTTCCGCCCCACCCGGGAGCGGGCCTTGTGCAAGGCCCGCTCTTTTCCAAAAATGCTACTTGGCTGAGTGCCGCAACCCAAACCCTGTCGCAGAAGGAGCAAATGTTTTTCCCATTCATCGTAGTTGCCGACGTAAGGAGCCAGATTTCCTGGCAACCCACAGCTTATCGTGCCTTTTGGCCTTTTTCATTTTACCTTTGTATTTACCTAGCCTGTTGCACGCCGACGCATGCTGCCACTCCCGCTGAAACACGAGAACAGTTGGTTCAGCTCATCCTTGCCGAAGATCAGGAATTACAAATCGCCCGAATCAAAAAGCTGAGCGAAAACGCCGACCCAACGGTTGAACAAATCCTTGGTCTTTGGCGCCAAGGGGGCATCTATGTCTTCGAAGCACCCGATGGAAAGAAGGTCCCCTTTACTTTAGATCCTACAACGGACGCTGATGGTAAAGGGAAAGGGATCCAGCTTCTCAACGGTGAGTTCATCAAGGACGAAAAGGGCCAACCTACTCTGTTTCAACAGAACGACCTCACGGCAGCCGACACCAACGCCAAACTACGCAAGGCCATTAAAATCACCCTAGATCTGCTGACCTTCGCAAATCCCAATCCGAATATGCGGAGGGATGCCATCACCAAGCTCGGCCTTGAGCAAAACACAGATTATCTTCCCTTCTTTGAAGCCCGCGCGGCCAAAGAAACCGACCCAACCGTTAAGAAGGCCCTGATTCAAGCCGTCGCTCTGATTCAATTAGCGAATGAAAAGCCGGAAACCAGGGTCAGCGGGATCCGTAAGTTGGAGGAGATTCGCTCCATCGAAGCTCTGGAGATTCTCAAAAAGATTGTAGCCGACGCAAAAACGAATCCTGCCCAGGAGATTGCCGTCACCGCGGCGGCGAAGAATGCGGTCCACACGATTGAAGGTCACATTAAAGTCGGTAATTTTTTCGGCACCGCGTTCCGCGGCCTTAGCCTAAGCGCTGTCCTGCTGGTTGCCGCGCTCGGTTTGGCTATTACTTTCGGTTTGATGGGTGTTATCAACATGGCCCACGGCGAAATGATTATGGTCGGCGCCTATTCCGCTTATGTTGCACAGAATATTTTCATCAAATGGTTCGGCAGCTCCGGAACTGGTTTCAACTGCTACTTTATTTTTGCGCTCGTCTTGTCCTTTGTCGTCGCTGGTGCGGTGGGCCTTGCCTTGGAACGCGGCGTTATCCGTTTCCTTTATAAAAGGCCCCTCGAATCGCTCTTGGCAACCTGGGGCGTCAGCCTTGTCTTGCAGCAGGTATTCCGATCGACCTTCGGCGCTGCCAACGTCCAGGTTAGTTCCCCAACTTGGCTGAGCGGCAGTTTTGTTGTCAGTGACGTGCTGTTCGCCTATAACCGGCTTTTCGTGATTGGGTTCGCGCTCTTTATCGTGTTTGCGACCTATCTGCTGCTCACCAAAACCTCCGCTGGTTTGCAAATCCGCGCTGTCATGCAGAACCGCAACATGGCTTCCTGTATCGGGGTGCGCACGGACCGGGTCAACATGATTACCTTCGCTTTCGGTTCCGGTCTTGCCGGAGTCGCAGGCGCCTGCCTTTCACAAATCGGTAACGTGGGCCCAAGCCTGGGCCAGGCCCATATCGTCGATTGTTTCATGGTGGTCGTGCTCGGGGGAGTGGGGAACCTGGTCGGAACCATCGGTGCCGCTTTGGGGATTGGCGTTACCGATCAAATCCTGCAGCCGTTTCTCGGGGCAGTCCTCGGGAAAATCACCGTCCTCGCGGGCATTATCCTTTTTTTGCAATGGCGTCCCGCTGGCCTGTTCGTCACGCGCAGCCGCAGCCTGGAAGGTTAACCCATGTCACGCACTTATACCAAACGCGAGCTGGTCGTCATCCTTGTATCATCGTTCGTCGGTCTTGTCGTGCTTCCGTGTCTGAATGCCTTTGTGCCGCCAGAGAGCTTTTTCCACGTCACTAATTTCAGCATCAACATCTACGGCAAATATCTCACCTATGCCGTCCTGGCCCTCGGCATCGACCTGCTTTGGGGCTACACCGGTTTGCTCAGCCTGGGCCAATGTCTCTTTTTCTCGCTCGGCGGCTATGCCCTGGGCATGCACCTCATGCTCATGATTGGCAAGCTCGGCCAGTATAAAGCCGAAATCCCTGACTTCATGGTCTTTTTGGAGTTCCCCGCCAAATATCCAACCACTGGCGGTCTGCCGCCGCACTGGATTCTTTTCAAACACCTATGGTTCGCCAGCGGCGCCATCATTTGGGCGCCTGCCCTCGTCGCCTTAATTTTTGGTTACCTCGCCTTTCGCTCCCGGATTAAAGGCGTGTATTTTTCAATTCTCAGCCAGGCGCTTACCTACGCCGCTTGCCTTATGTTCTTCCGCAATGACTTTACCTTTGGCGGGAACAATGGCCTCACGGATTTCAAATTCATCCTTGGATACGACATCAACAGCGCGGCTACGAAACGCTGGCTGTACATAGCCTCCGGCATCCTCCTGCTTGGCACTTATTTGCTCTGCCGCTGGCTCACCTCCACCAAATTTGGCCTCATCCAACGCGCCATTCGGGACAGCGAAAATCGCGTTCTTTTCTCCGGCTACGCCACGTCGCATTACAAATTATTCGTCTTCGTTCTTTGCGCCATCATCTCGGCCTTGGGCGGAGCGCTCTTTGTCCCTCAAGTCGGGATCATCAACCCAAGCGAAATGGCCCCGGAAAGATCCTTGGAAGCAGTGGTCTGGGTGGCTGTCGGGGGCCGCGGAACTCTCATCGGGCCAATCCTCGGCGCACTTGGAGTCAACTGGCTCAAGAGTGCTGCTACGCACAGAGCCCCGGAATACTGGCTCTATATCCTCGGTGGCTTATTTATCGTTGTCGTTCTTTTTATGCCCAAAGGCATCGTTGGCGTCCCTGCCCAGCTTGCGGCGCTCAAAAAGCGTTATTGGGACCAACGCCGTTCTCCTCGGCCGGCAAACGC
>JAQGOV010000569.1 GCA_028293425.1 Verrucomicrobiales bacterium | reverse complement strand
ACATTGTACCAGCCCAGGAACATTTCATCGAACGATTGGTCCCCCCAATGCACTGTCTTCTTCGGGTTTGGATTAGCGGGGTTCCTTGCCGAATTGTCCCAACTGCCGCTCAATAATGCCCAGGTGCCGGGAACAATCGGCCGCGGCTTCGCGAGCACATAAGTGAGCTGCCAATTGAAGTCATAGCGCGGAATGGAGCACACGGTCTCACGCTTCCCATCTGGCGAGAGCAATTCAAATTTCATGGTTCGCCCGCGCAAGTGCATGTGAGGAGTGACACTATGGAGCGTAGCACCCCGGGTGAACGCGTGCATGCCATCCGCTTTTGCATTCGGGTCCCCAGGACTGATTTCGAAGGTCGAATTGACCACCGGCACACTTTCAAAGCGCTTGCGTGGTTTTTCCTTCAGGAGGTACAACCCGATTTCGGTCTGGTCCGTTTGGGGAGAACCGTTTGGAGTATAGTGCATCTCGAAATCGAATTTCGCATTGGCTGGCAACCGCTTTCCCGAACCTTCCGGATACCAACCCTGGGTTGCTCCCGGCGCCCAACCGGCGAACATCTCCCTTTGCCCAAGATGATCCTTTTGTCCACCGTCCTTCACGCGTGCAATAATATGGTGCACCACCTTGTTGTTTCCGGGTTTCACCCAAACGCCACCCACCCATGCTTCATTGGTGTTGCCCGCCATCACTTGGATATGGCGGTAATCCAAAACGCCAGTGGCCGGAATTTGCTCCGGCTTAGGCAATCGCAGAACGATATCGGGCTGTCCCAGTGGCCAGGCTGGAGCGGGTTTGGCGTCGATCTTTTCGAGGGGATCCTCACCTTCGCCCTTCGAAGCACCTTGTTCGACCCAGCGGAGAAGCGTTTGTGCTTCGGCCACGCTCAAGGAAGCATCGTTGCCGAATTTTCCGATCACCGGATCGGCATCCCACGGCGGCATCCGTCGGGTCAGGAGCACTTCTTCAATCATGGAAGCCATGCCCTTGACCTTCTTATGATTGGTCATGGACCAAGACCCAATGTTCCCGGGGCTGTGGCAGCCAACACATTTTCGTTCCAGGATAGGGACAATTTCCTTGGTGTACGAGACCCCTTCCTCGTTCTTACCTTCGCCACTTTCGAAGTGGATAAGGCAACCCCGTGCCACCGTTCTCGGCGTGGAGACGGGTTTACCTTCGAGCAATTCATTGAGCGCTTGTTCCAGGTATAGTTCCGTAGGCTGCGGCTTCTGCGCACCTTCGACCATCTGGTCATCAATGGCTCCCCTGTAAAATATCGTCCAATCCTTGGTGCTGATCCCAATCGCCTCGCCGGTCCGCTTTACCCGAAGATGTCGAGCCACGCCCTGCGTATCATCTTTCAAAACCGGTATGTGCCAGGCGCCGAGCTCAGCCATTTCCTTGGAAATACTTTTCCGATCATCATCCGGGCTTGAGTTCATCATCAGGAAGGAAACACCCCGCTCGGCATATTGCTCGCGCAACGCCCGGATTTTTGACGCGCTTTGCCGTGCAATGGGACACTCATTGGCCGTAATGAAAAGCACCACCGCCTTGCCATTCATCCGGCGGAGTTCATGGAGCTGACCACGTTGGTCGAGCAGCGCAAAATTGATCACCTCATCGGCCGACGCCTTCAGAGGGCTATTCTCCGTCCTGGCCAAGCCAGCGTTGCCGAGGCAAAGAAGCCCAATCAGCAGCGGACACAGTCTCGATCGCACATTCATAGCTGGAAAGATAACATGGCTCATCACTTTTTCCTTATTACACCTTGTGCCCTGAGCCGTAAAGAGAATGTCAGTTGCACAGCGATTAGGCGAGCTGTTAAATACCGCCCCGTGAAGATTTTCCTGACATGGGCAGCAGTGCTCGCCCTATGCCTGCCCTGCCTGGGAGCTGAAACAGAATCTGGATTGCAGCCGATCTACCTGCTGACCAACGGAGCGACCTTCCGCCTCTCCACTGAGCCGTTACCCCAGCAAGCCTCAGTCGCTTTCCAAGCGATCTGCACCAACCAGTGGCTGCCAGGGTTGGTGCCTATCTTTGCCGTCCAGGCCGAAGAACGCTTCGAACTGCGCCGTCGCCCTGTGCGCGGCCAGGAAGGCTCCTCCGAGCCAATGTTCTTTGCTTTGCCCAATCCCGACGAACCAGAGGCCGCGCGAATCGCAGGCCGATGGGACTGCATCGCTATTCGAGGCGACGGTTCAAAAGCCTACCTGGCGTGGGAACTCTCACCAGAGGATCACTCGCTGGCGGGCAGGTTTGATCAGAATACAGACTATCGTTTTGCTCACATCAACGGGGGCAGCTTTCGGTCCAACCGTCTGGAGTTACACGGGGAATATATCTCCGACGCCTTCATCCTTAACGGCACATGGGAAGCCAACCAAATGAAAGGTGAATGGCATCGCACTGACGATTCAGAACGTGGCACCTGGGAAGCAACTCGGCCATGCCCCGAATTCAAACCACCCAAAGGCACTGTATCTTTATATGAGTGGAGGAACCCCGAAGGAAAACGCCGCTATGCCATTGAAAGCAAGGCCATCGGCAAGGAGTGGGGACGAAACCCCAAACCTCTCTGCCAAGTTTGGAGATAGCTTTTTCGCGTCTGCCTTCGTGCCTTCCGTTACTTGCTAAAACGCAATTGGCCTTTCTTCTCCACGAAAATCGCGCTTCGTTTTCTCCGCGGCCTCTTGTAACCTTTTCCTCCATGGAAACCCAAGCCGTGTTGTCCAAAGTCGCCAAGCCAAATCTTACCCGGCGCTTCGGTTTGCTCTCTGCCACGGCCCTCAACATGACCAACATGATTGGGGTCGGACCGTTCATCACCATTCCAGCGCTGATGACAGCCCTGAACGGTCCGCAAGCCATGCTCGGTTGGGTTGTGGCGCTAATCATTGCCATTTGCGATGGGATGGTTTGGAGCGAACTCGGCGCGGCGTTTCCGGGCTCAGGCGGGTCTTATCTTTTCCTGCGTGAAGGGTTTCGTCGCGAAACGTTTGGCCGGCCCATGGCCTTCCTGTTCATCTGGCAATTTATCCTGAGCGGCCCGCTGGAAATCGCTTCCGGCTACATTGGGTTTTCCCAATATTTGCAATACCTTTGGCCGGGGATGACGCCGACCGTCTCAAAGTTACTGATCGTGGCACTCGGCATTTTCACCATTGGGCTGCTTTATCGCCGTATCGACTCTATTGAGAAAATCACCATCACTCTCTGGATTGGCACCATGTTAACTATCGGGGCAGTGCTTGTGACCGGGGCATTCCATTTTAACCCAAAGATTGCCTTTGATTTCGCCCCGGGTTCCTTTCAGTTCTCCTTCGGCTTCCTGATAGGTCTCGGCGCAGCTTCGCGGGTGGGAGTTTATGATTACCTGGGATACTACAACATCTGCTATATCGGCGAAGAGGTCCGCGAACCGGGCAGAGTCATTCCGCGCTCGATCATCATGAGCGTGATCCTTGTGGCCTTTATTTATGTTGGAATCAATCTGTCAATTATTGGCGTTGTGCCCTGGCGCCAATTTGTTCCGGCAACCGATCCCCCCGCCCCCGTCGCATCCATGATGATGCAAAACATTTACGGAACGAAGGTCGCTGCGGTGTTCACGGTCCTCGTCCTGTGGACCGCTCTCGGTTCTGTCTTTGCACTACTGCTCGGTTATTCCCGGATTCCGTTCGCAGCTGCGCGGGAAGGTTATTTCTTTAAGGTGTTCGCGCGTCTGCATCCCAAAAAGAATTTCCCGCATGTGTCACTGGTCGTCATGGGGTTAATCGCTATCGTCTGCAGCTTTTTGCCGTTAATGCAAGTGATCGATACCCTATTGGCCACACGCATCCTTGTTCAATTCGTTGGCCAAATCGTGGCTTTGATCCTCCTGCGAAAAAATGCCCCAAATTTGAAACGTCCTTACCGGATGTGGCTTTATCCCATCCCTGCCTTGTTGGCGCTCGTAGGATGGTTTTTCATCTTTGGCACTACCGACATCAAGACGCTCCTCTACTCCGGGGCCGCACTTCTGTTGGGAGTGGCTGGTTTTCTCTGCTGGTCCCGCTACACGGCAAAGTGGCCTTTTCAAACCGCTTAATATCCACCCTGCCCCAGAGTCGGCGATTTTATCTGAACAGCCTGGCCGCCTTGTTCTGCAGCCGCGCGCCTCCGGTATTCTTCCAGAACAGCGACGGTGGCAGAAGCTCCACAACGGGAGCAGCCCAGCTCGCGCGTCCGAATCAAGCCATCCAGATCTCGAACCCCGCCAGCGGCCTTGAGCTGGACCCTCGGAGAAACCGCGGCGCGCATGAGGATGATGTCGTGTTCGGTTGCCCCTTTATAATTGTAGGAACCGTCCGGCTGCTTCACAAAGCCATAGCCGGTGGAAGTCTTGACCCAATCCGCGCCAGCCCGTTCGCAAATTTGGCAGAGCTTCCGCTTAAGGTCATCAGCACTGAGGCCGGCGCCGCCAGCCGAAAGGTAATCCGTTTCGAGAATTACTTTCACCTTGGCGTTGCGGCGATGGGCCTCGTCGCACACCGCTTTCACATCGTTTTCCACATAGGACCAATCGCCGCTGAGCGCTTTGCCAACGTTGATCACCATGTCGATTTCCACGGCTCCGTCCTTGCAAGCCAGCTCCGTTTCGTAACGTTTGGATTCCGTGGCGCTGTTGCCATGGGGGAACCCAATCACGGCGCAAACGAGCACCCTTGACCCTTTCAAGAGTTCCGCCGCGCGCTTGATGGAGTAGGGTTTGATGCAAACAGAGGCCACTCCATACTGAACCGCGACCCGGCAGCCTTCCTCGAACTCACGGTCTGTCAGGGTGGGGTGAAGAAGAGAATGATCGATCATTCCCGCGAGTTCCTGGAAGGTGTATTTCATAGCTGCGTGCATCCGTTTACATTTTATTTACAGGGGCTGGCGGAACGAAGCAAGGCTTGCATTCTACGTTGCAAGGGTTAATACCGTGGACATGCAGGAATTACCCGCGGCCCCGGAATCCGCAAAGCCTCACCTGGCCCGTTCACAATTATGGCGCGGAACGTCGTGGCTGGGGATACGATTGTTGTGGTTGGCACTCTGCAGCACTTTCCTAACGGCTGAAGCGAAACCGGAAGAACCGCCGCTGGACTTCCCTCCAAATCTGCCGGTCATTTTCCTGCAAGCCGAAAAAACCATCAACGGCCAGGAGAAAACGCCTTGCGCCATCAGCTTGCTTTGTCCAGCCGAATCTAAAACCTGCACCACCAATACTCTGACTGGGGTCGTGAAAATCCATGGTGCCTCCTCACAAGGATATCCGAAGAAATCCTTCGGCGTCACCCTGGACGCCCCTGCAAAACTCCTCGATTTACGGCAGGACAAACATTGGATCCTTAACGCCGCCTATGTCGATCGTTCACTGATGCGACATAAGCTCTCCTATGATCTATTCCGGTCGCTCTCCAAGCCAAACTCCCCTCGCCGAGCTGTAGCCAGCCGTTTTGTGGAAGTGTTCGTCAATGGCAGTTATAATGGCGCTTATCTCCTGATGGAAAGGGTCGATGGCAATTTGCTGGGATTGCAACCGTTTCACAGCAACGATGTGAACCACGCCTGCATTTACAAAGCCGTCGATCACAGCGCAAATTTTGCCCAACCAGGACACCCCGGCTACGAACAGCGTGAGCCAGATCCGTTGATCAAAGCTTTTTGGACCCCGCTGGACCGTTTGGACCGTTTTGTCAGTACCGCCACCGAAGAGGATTTCTTCGGCGCCGAAAAAGGAATCAGCGTCAGGGTCGATTTGGACAACGCCATCGATTTCCACCTCCTCGTGCTGCTGACCAGCAACATGGACGGCTTTGATAAGAACTTCATTATCGCTCGAGATGTGGCAAAGACAAATGCACCCATCCCCAAGTTCTTCTTCGTGCCCTGGGATTATGATGCCACCTTTGGCAGGAGCTGGAATGCAGCAAAAGTGGAGCCCTCCCTTTGGTTGTCAAACCATCTGCTCAACCGCTTGGAAAAAAGTCCTGAATACCGTGCACGCTTTTCGGCGCGCTGGAAGCAACTTCGGGACAACCAGTTTTCCGTGAAAACCATTCACGGCATGATTGACCAAAGCGCAGCCACGCTTGGAGACGCTGTGAAGCGCAACGCCAAAAAATGGCCGACCACGCAGGGAGGTTACCCCGACAGCCTCACCTTCGAACAAGATATCGCGGAGATGAAGGCCTGGATTGTGCACCGCACCCAGTGGCTCGATCAGGAAATAGCGCGCAGACAACACCCCTAACCCTTCTCAGGCGGCGCGGGAGTAAAAACCGACCAGCTTCACAGCAGTCCGCGAATGGGTTCCGCGCGGGTAATGGCCTCCACCACGCGTTGCGGAATGCCAGGCAGCAGACGCACTTCACCAATATCGAGCAGGGTGTGCATGATCGTGGCCAGGAGATTCTGCATCGTGACGGCCTCCGAAGCCGGTTCGCCACCGTCCCGCGCGGACTGCCCGATTACCTGCCCCATTTTCAATCCGCCGCCATAAAGGAGTAAGGGCGCCAGATTGCCCCAATGGTCACGACCGCCGTTTTTGTTAATCGCCGGAGTCCGGCCCATTTCACCGCAGCAAACAAGCAGGATCTTCTCGCTCAGGCCGCGTGCTTCCACATCCTCTATGAACGCGGAAACAGCCCGATCGAAAGGCGCTCCCACGTATTGCATTCCCACGGGCATGGGTGCGTTATTTTCGTCCGCGTGCATGTCCCAGACGAAACTGGTGGTCACGGTCACAAAGCCCGCCCCCCGCTCGCAAAGACGGCGGGCGAGGAGCAGTTGCCGCCCTAGCGTGAGCGCGTTGGTGGCGTAGTGGTCTATATTCTTCCATTGTTTGCTGATTCGCTCGCGGGGCAGGAGCGGCGCGGTGTCGTAGCGCTCGATCAGTCGCGGGTCCTCTTGCGAGACATCGAAAGCATCGGATACTCCCCGGTGCAAAGCATCGAAGGCCTGCTGTTGGAACGCGTTGAATCCTTCCATCACCCCGCTCGCGTCGGCCCAGCGTTTCCAGTTGTCGATGGCTCCCAGCAAGGCGCGGCGATCACGGAAGCGGCCTTCCGGCAGGTTAATCCGCATGTCCGCTTGCAAGCCGGCACCGGCGCCCGGCACGAACGGAGCGAACGTACGGCTCAACTCCCCGGTGCTTTCGAAATTCCCGAACTCCGTCACCGCCGCCATGGCCTTGGGATCCACGGAACGTGGGAAGAGCGCCACGTTGGTCGGCATGGCCGTGGACGGCCGTGAGGTGCCGGCAATGCTCGAATAGAGCGAACCCATGTTGGCGCGCAAGGTGTCCGCGCCGAGCACCGGCTTGATGTCATGGTTACCATCGCCGGTCACAAAGGACCGCACGATGCTGAATTTGTGGGCCAGCTTTGCGAGTTGGGTGAACGTGCTGCCGAAGGTGATTCCAGGCAAGGTCGTCTTGATTTCACCCGTGGTGCTGCGAACCGCGGAGGTCGCTTCCATCTTTGGATCGAACGTCTCAAATTGCGACGGGCCGCCGTGCATGAACAGGAAAATGACCGAGCGGTCTTTGAGCGCGAGCTTCTTTTCAGCAGCGGCAGCGCGAACCGCAAACCAGTCGGGAAGGGTCAACCCGCCCAAGGCCAGGCCGCCCACGCGCAGGAACTGCCGTCGGTTCAAACGTCCCGCTTGGCGAAATTGATCCTCAAAGGACAGCATGCTGATAGTGCGTTGGGGTCCGCTTTACTCTTGCCGGAACCGCCCATGAACGCAAGGCTTTTACCCAGACACCCGGCTCACGCCCTGGCAGTTCCTGGCCACAAGCCCTGCAACGTATCTTTGTCGGAAACGCCCAGCGGAAATTTCTTGCTCAGTGGATGGTCGGCAATACCGGCAAACTGCCGCAGCGCAGTGTGAATGTGTTCCGGGCGCACCCGAATTCCTTTGGCTTTATCGCAGGCAAGATTCTGCGGATTCAAAGGAACGTGGAATTGCTTTTCGTCGGTGGCGCCGATGACACGATTGCCCTTGATGCCAGCCCCGAGGAAGAGGATCGAGCCGATCGACCAATGGTCTTTGCCGTTGCCATTGTTGTAAGTGGGCGTTCGGCCCATCTCGCTTTGGGCGATGATGATCAGCTTTTCACGAATACCCAATTGCTCGGCGCGACGCATAAAATACGCGATGCCGGCCAGGAACTCAGGAATGAGTTTCATTTGATCGGTGTCGTTATTTGCATGGCTGTCGAATTGACCGATGGAAAGATTCGCGGAAACACAAACCCCTGCCTTGAAGGAGGCGAGGGCAATTTCGGCTTGTTGCGAGAGGCGTTCCTTCGGAATGCTGGACGGAATATGGGGTGTAACTCTCTGAAGCGCTTTGGAGTTCACCTGCCCTGCGTAGAGCATGCTTTCGGCCCGGAGTTGGCGCGGCAACCGGAGCTCGGTCGGCCGCTTGACGTTCTGCTCGCGCAGGGCCTCCTCAATGCGAGCGAGCGCGAAATCATCGTGGTAAGGCGATCGGATATTTCCCTCAATCGCATCCGCATTCGCGATCTTCTGCAGAGAAGGCAAATACGGAACGCGCGACATCGGCACCAGGTTGCCGGTGGCGGAGTAGTTGCCGAAAGTGAGGAACGAGAGCGGACAGGTTGGTCCTTTGCAGGCAGCGATGAGCGCGGCAAAAGTAGGATAAGCCAGGCTGTCGAGCTTGCCGGTGGCCATGTAACGCGCTCCGGGCGAATGGTTGTTCACCGAATAGTCGAGGCCGTTCAAGGTCAGGATCTCGTTGCCGAACTCGCCGAAAAAATCCTCGTTGCTCATCCCGGCCTGGATGTTTTTCGCGGTGGGCGCAAACTTGTGCTGCCCCTTGGTGAGAATATCCCCTTCCTTGTAGAGCCGGTTGATCTCGCCGACACCTTTTGGATCCATGAGGTAGGTCGTGTCCCATCCACCCGACGCATTGAAGACGACGTAATAAGGCCCGTCATAAGGCGGCGCTTCCTTCGGCGCGGCGCGGAGCACCGAGTTGATGCCCCCGGGACAGGCAAAGCCGAGGCCCGCCATCATGCAAAGTTTCAGGAAATCACGACGCCCATCATTCATAAAGAAATTCGTTTTGCCGCAGGAGGTAAGTGAGCACGCCGCGCCAGGCGCGAACGGTGTATTTGGGATCGGGCACCGGCGCAAGGAGGCCCTGCCGGCAGGTCCAGTTCTCCTGTTTGTCCCAGCCTTTGCGCCCGGCAGCGTCGCGGACAATCGAGGCAAACAATTGGAAGGTGCGCTCAACCTCCGGGGAATCCGGAGTATCGTAACGGCCGAGCACGCGCTGATGCAGATGAACGATCGCGCGGCGAATCTTCGCGTCCGTCTCCGGCGAGCTGCCCGGAACCGAATCAGGCTCGACCTCGGTAAAAAGCAGGCGGTCGGCGGACTTACGGCTGAAATCCAGCGCGGTTTGTTTGCAGGCAACATCATTGGCCAGGATGCGTTGAATGGCCCCCATGGCGCCGCTTGGGTCAGTGGCGCGCTCGGTCACTTCCTTGGAATCAATGCCGCCGTAGAGCATAGCCATCTGTTCATTCAGCTTGCCCCACGGCTTGCCGAAGACAGCCCCGACCTTCCGCTCGACCTGCTCGGGCGCCAGCATCCGAACGACGCCGATGTCGTCGAGTTCAGCCCTGCGTGCCGGGCTCAGTTCCGCGGTGGCCAACCCATCCGCGCGGTAGAAGTCGGACATTACCCACTCCTTCAAGACCCCCTTGAAGTTGAAGCCCGCCTGCGCGAAACGCGTCGCGATGGCGTCGATTTGTTGTCGTTGAGCTTGATACGCGCGGCGTTTGGCGGAGTAAAGCGGATCCTCCAGTTCCTTCAGCGGTTGCAGGACCTTCCGGCCAGTCAGGATATAATAGGCATGCTCGACCATCGCGGCCGCGAACCGCGGGTCTTTCGCCGTCCGTTCGCCGAGCCATTGCAGCGCCCGCCACCGTTCCTCCGTTGGCAAGGTCTCGCCCTCGAACCCTGGAGCAAACATGTCCTTGAACCAGCCACCCTTGCGATGCCCATAAACACCCTCAAATTTCCAGTAGTCCTGGAACAACCCGGCGATAGGGTCAATAGTCTTATGGCAAACCACACACTCCGGAGCCTGCATGGTTGGATTCTCGTACTTCGCTGAAACTGCGGCGGCGTCGGAAACCCGCGCCGCCAATTCCAGCACATCTACCCCGAGGAAATGCAGGAAATAAACCCGCGCTCGTTGACGGTTGCGGTTCGTCTCTGTCGTCGGATACCGCTTCATGTATTGGAAAGAGCTCAACAAGCCGGCGTGCGGATAAAATCCCGTCGCCGAATCCTGGCTATCCACCTTGTCGCGTCCGACCAGCGCGTTGAGTTTTACCGGGATGTATTCAAGGGGATCCTCCAGGTCTTTGAACTGAGCGGCCAGTTCCTCGTAAACACCATATCCCCGCGCCGTGTAGGGCGTGACCATGGTATAATCCGCCGTCACGATTTCAGTGAAAGGCCGATCGTTCCGCACGATGTATTCAATGAGCTTCATCGGCTCGCCAAGCATGGCTTTGCGATAATCCCCGGAAAGTTTGTAGCCAGCTTGTTGGCGCGCCTTTTTATCCCTGATATGGCTCAGATCAAATTTTTCGGTCCAGCCCCTTGTCTTGCTGAAATGCTCGTAGGAAAGCGCGTTCTCCGGAACATCATCGTAGCCGATGGTCAGAAAGATGTCGTTAAAACCTTCGCGCAGGCGGTCATAAAAAGCATCCTCGTTCATCACTGCGTCGAGCACGGCAGGTACGGCTTGCAGGCCATTGCTCGCGACGGCAGCCAATTCGGATTCGCTCGGCAGACGCCCTGCCAATGAAAGAGTGACCCGCCGGAGCAGCTTGCGATCGTCGAGCATCACAATGCCATGGAAGAAGGGCGGCGCATTTTTGTCATCAGCTGCCGCACTCGCCAGGCTTAGATTTTGGGAAGCATTGACTCGGCGAACGAAAGTGGTGAGCACGCGATAGGCTGCCGAATCCGGCTTGAGCACATCTTCCCCGCCGTGCTTCAGCTTGCCGAGGGATTTTAGGAGCAGCCTCGCTTCATCGCCACTCTTGATCCGGGCCATGCGAGCAAACGCATCGTAATTGTGCCGCATGGCTTCCGCCTGAGCCTCGCCCTGGCTGCGTTTTGGGTCGAGCAGCACGAATTTGCTGTCCTCGGCATCGCCCCCTGCCTTATGGCATTTGAGGCAGGATTGGGCGCCCACCTTAACCCACACTTCCTCGGAAAAGTAACCATCCACCGAAGCTGAGCAGGCAGCCCCGCTATAGGGTTTGGTGGCCGCGCCATACACCCGCGCAACAGGGATCATCGTCAGGGCGATGCTCATCAGCCAGGCAAAGGCAGCGCGAGAAATCATTTTACCCAGTTTGGACGCAAAACGAGCCGATACAATGGAAAATATTTGCTCCGGATATGGGAATAGGCGGGTCGGAGAACTCCGAAGAATGGATAGAAATCCACCCCAGAGCCCGCCTTCAGCGGATGAACCTACATCGTGCCCGGACCCCAGCGGATCCATAAGGTTGTATTCTAGTTGCCGGACTCGATTTCTCTGCCATGCTCACGATCGAAAGCATGGCAGACCCCGAGCAAACCCAACCCCGCAGTGGAGAAGCCCATTGGTTCACGACGACCCATTGGACAGTAGTGTTAGGCGCCAAGTCGGAAGACGCGCCCCGAGCAGCGAAGGCGCTGAGCGAATTGTGCCAGACCTATTGGAAACCGGTCCACGACTACATTCGGCGCAAAGGGAGAAACCCGGCCGATGCGGAAGACCTCACCCAGGAATTTTTCGGCCGGTTCTTGGAAAAAGAACACTATCGATTGGCGCAACCGGAGCGTGGGCGTTTCCGCTCTTTCCTGCTCACCATGGTAAAGAACTTTCTGATTAACGAGTGGGAGCGCGCCTCGGCCCAGAAACGGGGCGGCGGACTAGTGGCTGCATCACTCGACGAGCAAATGGCGGATGATGAACGGCCTCGCGTCGAGCCCGCAAATGAGGACACCGCGGAAAAGATTTATGAACGGACCTGGGCGCTGACCCTCCTCGAAATTGTCCGCACCCGCTTAGCGGCGGATTACGCAGCCGAAGGCAAAGCTGAAAGATTCGCGGAACTGGAAAAATTTCTGCCCGGGGAGGAAAGCGAATCAACCTATGCGGAAGCGGCCACTCGCCTCGGAGTGGCCGAAGGCACCATCAAATCGGACATGCACCGGCTGAAACGTCGCTATCGGGAGTTACTCAGGACGGAAATAGCCAACACAGTTGCAACCCCCGCTGAGGTGGACGATGAATTGCGCCACCTTATGACGGCCCTCAGCCAATCTCCGACGAGGTAAAGGCAAAAAAAGGGCAATTCGAACTTCCGAAAGAAAGTTGCAACGAATCAAACCTTTTCCTGCATAACAGAAGAAGGGCCTTTCACACGAAAGCTCCGCAGTTACTGATGAATCGAAGTTGCAACCAATGTGGAAACGAATTGCCAGAAGGTACGGCCGGCCAACGCTGCCCGGTTTGCCTGCTCCACCTGGCACTCGACACCGCTTATGACGAGGAAGACGCTCCCTCTCCCGCGGCTTGCGCGGCCGGCCAGCGCATTGGCGATTATCATCTGCTGAAGGAAATCGCCCGGGGCGGGATGGGCGTCGTCTATAAAGCGCATCAGGCAAAGCTAAACCGTGTCGTCGCGCTCAAGCTGATTCTCTCCGGACAATTCGCGAGCAAACAGGAAGTCTTGAGATTCCGCGCCGAAGCGGAGGCGGCGGCCAGCCTGCGGCATCCCAACATCGTCGGGATTTTTGAAACGGGCGAAGACGATGGCCGGCACTTCTTTTCGATGGAGTACGTGGAAGGCCGGGACCTCGCGGCGATCGTGCGCGACGTTCCGCTTCCCGCGGCCCGCGCGGCCCGTTACTGCGGAATCATTGCTCGTGCCATTCACTATGCGCACCAGCAGGGCACCTTACATCGTGATTTAAAACCGTCGAACGTCCTGCTCGACACTTCCGATCAATTGAGAATCACTGACTTCGGCCTGGCAAAGCGCTTGCGCGGCGACTTTGGCCTTACCGTCACCGGCCAGGCACTTGGGTCGCCCAATTTCATGCCACCGGAGCAGACTTCCGGCAAAAGCGCGGCCCTCGGCCCGGCGACCGACGTTTATGGGATCGGGGCCATCCTTTACCATCTGCTAACCGGCCGTCCGCCGTTCCAGGCAGCGACCATTGCGGAGGTCATGCGACAGTTGCATGAGCAGGAGCCGGTGCCGCCGAGGCTGCTCAATCCGGACATTCCGCGAGACCTTCAAACCATCACTCTGAAGTGCCTGGAAAAAAGCCCTGGGAAACGTTACGGGACAGCAGCGGAACTCGCGGAGGAGCTGGAGCGTTTCCTGCGCGATGAACCTATTCAGGCTCGACCGGCCGGCCCGGCCGAGAAAATGTGGCGTTGGTGCCGGCGCAAACCGGTGATTGCCGGGCTTTTGGTCTCGCTGAGTATCGCTCTCCTGCTCGGGGCTTGCGGGATCACGTGGCAGTGGCGGCACGCCATACAAAGCGCCACGGCACTCCGGCACGGACTTTATACCGCCGATATTAACCTGGCTTCCCACGTGCGAGCCGATAAGGACTTCAATCGGGCGGCAAACCTGCTCCGCCGGCATATTCCTCAGCGAGGTGAAGATGACCTGCGCGGGTTCGAGTGGCGCTATCTCTGGGAATTGTGCCAGGGCGAGGAGGCTGCCTCGGTCCTCGCGCATGACGAAGACGTGCATTCGGTGGCCCTGACTCCGGATGGCCGATATTTTCTGACCACGGGCAAGGATCGCACCGCAAAATTGTGGAGTCTGCCAAACCGTCGTTTGGAAACCGTGCTCAAGCACCTGTCGGATAAGCAATCACTGCGTTCGGTCGCGATCTCCGCCAATGGTCAGCGCGCAGCCGTGTGCGATGGCGCCACCGTGACGATTTGGGATACCGCGAACTGGTCGGAGCTTAAAACCCTGGAAGAGGCCGCGATCGGGGTCAAGTTCCTACCCAAAAGCGGGACTCTGGCCACAAGCACCGGGGTCGGGATCAAAATCTGGGATGAAGGTTCGTGGCTTCCGCGGATGCTCGTAACCGGGCCTTTGGAGTTTTTTGACTTCAGCCCCGATGAACGCTTATTGGCAGTGGCACGCCAGCAAACCCTCGAATTGCACGATGCGAAAACCGGGGAGTTGAAAAAAGTATTGCCGGGCCAGATCCAGGACCACGCGTATTCCCTGGCTTTCTCGCCGGGTGGCCAATTCGTGGCTGTGGGAGGCATGTATGGCGGGGTAATCATTTGGAGCATCCCGCAAGGAGAGGTCCTTACTAATCTAATAGCCCACGACAGCTTTGTTTCAGGGCTGGCTTTTTCTCCAGATGGACGCTGGCTGGGCACTGGCGGCAGTGACCAGTTCGTGACGCTCTGGAGCGTTGCCGGATGGCATAAGGAAGCGGAACTCTACGGCCATCATAACGGCATCTTCGATATGGCCTTCACTCCCGACGGGCTTCACCTGGTCTCGGCGAGTCGCGACCACACTGTCAAATTCTGGAAAATTCCCCCCGCCCCCCGGGAGCATCTGCTGGGCAGCGCTGAGACGATGATCGGGTTCCTGCCGGATAGTCGCACGGCCGTCACCCTGGACAGGGATGCGACGCTTCGATTCTGGGATGAGGGCTCAGGACGGGAAACTCTGCGTCACCATTTTGAAGCGACCGCCCCCGCCACGGCCGGAGCGGTTTCCAGGAATGGCCAAATTGTCGCATTGGGCTATTGGGACGGGACAGTGGAACTGCATCGTTTGCCCGGTGGTGAACTGCTGCATCGTGGGAATGGGGGAACCAATCCGATTTTTACACTGGAGTTTTCATGCGATGACAAGCTGTTGGCGAGCACGGCAACCTCCACCCAAGGGGCACCTTCAACCAGCGGATTGCTCATGCTTTGGGAGGTGCCCAGCGGTGAGCGCCTGGTGGCCCTCACCAAAACCCTGGGGGGCTGGGCGAGCGGAGTCGCCTTCTCCCATGACAATCAAATGCTGGCAGTCAGCCGGCCGGACCAATCCATTCTGCTTTGGGATCGAATCCGCAACCAGCCACTGAGAATCTTCAAAGGCCATACCTGGCAAATATCTTCCGTTCAATTCTCGCCCGACGACCGCACACTGGCATCGGCCAGTTGGGATACAACCGTGCGGCTTTGGGATGTCGCAACAGGGAACGAGAAAACCCGGTTGTCTGGTCTGCCGGTGGGAGCTGGTTCGGCCTGTTTTTCTCCCGATGGCCAAACCCTCGCGGCTTCCTTTGTCGGGAACGCCATTCAGCTTTGGCATCTCCCAAACGAGCAGGAATTATTAACGTTGCATTGGAGCGGCCGGTTTCTCGGCCAACTGTATTTTTCGCCTGACGGCACAGTCCTTGGCGGAGGTCGTTTTCTCCCCTTCAGTCCTGACGGCGGCGTCCAGCTCTGGCGCGCCCCCGCTTCCGAATCAGCGGGCAACTCCTCCCAGTCGAACAAATCCCTGAAAGCGCGCTGATTACCTTCTGGTTCTGCACACCAGAGCAGAAGACTGGCCTTTGATTCCCCTGCCGGTCGGCTTTTCCAGCCTGAAACGGAAGTGAACCGCCCCTATGGACCTCCTTGGGAAGCGCTCGGGCGAGAAACCTTCAGATCAGTGCCTTTTCGGCCTCCGGCTTGATCCTGGCCTCACATTGGAGCCCATTTCAGATTATTCGCCGTGAGGTTGCAACCTTTTGCAATGTCTTCTGTAACCCTCCCTGGAAACAAAAGGTTTTTGAGAAGCATTCAGAAGCCATGGGTCCACTTGTAAAATCATGAAAACAATTACTCATTCTTTCAAGCGCCTCCTGTCGGCGGACGGTTTCAAAAACCCAAACCTCATCGCGGCCAAGTGGATGACAGTGTGTGTGCTAATGGCTGGCTGGCTGGCTACCTCGCCCGTTGCTACAGCCCGACCCACCTTTTCAGGGTCAGCCGTCTACCCTGCTGGCGGGATTCACAATTACGGAATAGCGGTGGGCGATTTCAATGGCGATGGGCGGCCGGACCTCGCAACGGTTTCAGTGATCTCGCATGAGGTGTTTGTTTTTATAAACCGTGGAGGCGGCAATTTCGATGCGGCAGTCTCCTTTCCATCGGACAACCCCGCTCGCCAGCTGCAAGCCGTGGCAGTCGGGGACATGAACGGGGATGGAAAGCTCGACTTGGTGGCGGTTGATGGGACCCTGGAGGCGGTGGTTGTGTTCCTGGGGCGGGGTGACGGCACCTTCAGCGAAGGCCGAGGATTCCCGTGCGGCAGCGCCAATAATCGTTACCTGGCCCTTGCGGATTTCGATGAGGACGGTCACCTCGATGTGATTTCCGTATCCGGCGGAACCTCGGTCATCCCGGCAGCAGCGAGCCTGTTGCGTGGAAATGGTGATGGCACCCTCAGACCGGCCAGCACCTTTCTCTGGCCCACAAGCGATCCTGACGCCGTAGGCTCGGGGGTGGCTGTCGCCGATTTGAATAGAGACGGCCACGCGGACGTGGTCATTGCGGACGCGTTTAATCCAACCATTGTTTTCCTGGGGCATGGTGATGGGACCTTCGGGCCCGGATTAACCATTCCAGCCGATCCAGGGGCATGGAGGGCGCTCACCATTGCAGACCTGAACAGAGACGGCATCCCCGACATAATCGGTGTGGCGCCAGTCAGGGGGAGTGGCTCCGGCTATTTGCCAAAAGTGGTGGCAGCACTGGGCCATGGTGATGGGACCTTTGCGGCAGCGGTCCAGTTTTCGCTGCAGTATAATTTGTTGGCAGGTATCGCCGTCGCGGATTTCGATGGCGGCGGACCAGACATTGCAGTCACAGGCTACGACGGCCAAGTCGAAATCCTCCTGGGCCGGGGAGACGGGACATTTGGCGACGGCTCGTTCCGGGAACCAAATGAAACTTATTTTCTGGGAGGACCGCGCGCGGACAATCTATTGGCCGCCGACCTGAACGGCGACGGCCTGCCAGATCTGGCGGTGGCGACCCAGGAAGCGTCCACCCTGAGTTCCGGGTTGATCACCTTCAAAAACACCACCATCCCCAGGATCGGCCACCTGCGCATGCTCACGCCACCGACAGCCCAGGTGGGCGGGCGCACCTCGGCAACGGTGATGGCCTACGATCAGTTTGATCGTTTGTTTGAGGATTATCGCGGGACAGTCGAGTTTTTAACCTCAGATTCCTCCCCCTGCACTCGCCTGCCGCACAATTACAACTTTGACGCGTCCGATGCGGGGATTCACACCTTCGATCAGGAAGTCACCTTGATGAGTATCGGTGCACAAACTCTGACGGTCAAAGACTCGGCTTCACCGCTGGTCCAGGACACCGAAACGATCCTCCTCTCTGGGGGGCTGACCGTGACCACATTAGCCGACGTGGTGGCGGAGGAGGGCCAAGTGTCGCTCCGGGAGGCTATCCAACGCGCCAACGCCCTCGCCCGTCTAGCGGATAACCCGGCGATCATCACCTTTAACATCTGCGCAGCCGGTCCCGGGCCGCTGGTGATAAAGCCCTTGTCAGAGTTACCTGCGCTACACAGCCGTACCGTGATTGACGGCTTTTCACAACCAGGGGCTAATCCCAACACTCTGGAGGTGGGTGAGGATGCCGTGTGGCGCATCGTGCTGGATGGCGAGTTCGCAGGAGCCGCCGCGGTCGGGCTCACCTTGGAAACGCCCGTGGAAGTGCGCGGCCTTGAGATTCGACAGTTTTCCGGCGGCGGCATCACCGCGCATAAAGGCGGCGGAGCGATCATCCAAGGCAATTATATTCATGACAATCTGGTTCATGGCATTCTGCTCCAGCAGGGGAATAGCCTGGTGGGTGGCCCTTCGCCCGAAGACCGGAACATCATTTCCGGCAACCAGACCACCGGAATTTGGGCCGGCAATGATATCAGTGGTAATGTTGGGCACCGGATTCAGGGCAATTATATCGGCACCGACACGCAGGGCTTGGAGACGGTCGCAGGCCATGCGCTCGGCGGAATTGTGATTGCGGGCTGCAGCAACACCGTTATCGGCGGTGCCAGTGAGCGCGAGCGAAATGTCATTTCCGGAAACACCGGACCGGGGATTGTTATCACCGGGAACGCCCAGGACGCCGTCATCCGCGCGAACTACATTGGACTGAACGCAAATGGAGATGCCAGCCTGGGGAACCCGATCGGCATGGTGGTTTCGAATGCGCTCAGGACTGTAATCGGAGGGAGCAAGTTTGCTGACGGCAATGTAATATCTGGCAACCTGCTGCATGGCCTTATTCTTGCCCGGGATGCGCGGGAAACGCTCGTTCGCGCAAACCGCCTCGGCACGAAAGCTTCGGGCGGCGGTCCCCTGCCCAATGGCGGGGACGGCATCGTGGTGTTGGCCAACGCTTCGGACACTCAGATCGGCGGTGGAACCGCAGCCGCCGCCAACATTATCTCCGCCAACCAGGCCAACGGCATCCGCCTGAGCGGCGGGAACCACACCCAGATCCTGGGAAATCTGATTGGCACTGCAATCGGCGGCCTGGGACCTCTGGGAAATTTCGGGGCAGGAATCGCGATCGGACCTGATTCGGAGGTGCCGGGAGCGCCGGATAATAATTTCATCGGCACAATCGCTCCCGGAACGGGCAACGTCATTGCCTACAATTCCCAAGCCGGAGTCCTCGCCAAAACCGGGTTTAAAAACAGCATCCGGGGCAATTCGATTTATAGCAATGTCGGCCTGGGTATTGATTTGGGTGGCGATGGATTCAGTCCCAACGATCCCGGCGACGGAGACAGCGGTCCGAATGAAATGCAAAATTCTCCCGTGGTCACCAGCGCGGTCAGTGATGGCGCAACCCTCAGGCTCGCTGGAACATTTAATGGCGCACCCGGCGTGTCGTTGAACATCGATATCTACTGGAGTTTGCAGTGCCATGCGACGGGGTTTGGCGAAGGTAGAATCTACCTTGGCTCCGACACCATCACAACGGATCCGACGGGTTACGCCGGCTTCAGCAACAGTTTCGCCGTGACCGTCCCGGTGGGCGCGGTTGTAACTGCCACCGCAACGACCACTCTGGGCAACAGCTCCGAATTTTCGCCTTGCCTGCCGGTGGGCAGCGGAGGCTTCTTCCCCAGGTTTGATGGCCTTGATTACCGCGAACTCGGCAGTGCCATCGCAACCCCGGCCTCCGACACCATCGAAGTGTCCAACATCGGCTCCTCGGGTGACGACGGCGTGGAGGTGAAGCTCGGCGGCGCCGGCGGCTGGCGCACAGAATTTTTATGGCCGCCTTTGACCGATTCATTCCACTTGTCGGTGGATATGACGGGACAATCGGGCGGCAATTCCGACCAACCGTTCGGCTCGGCTTTTTACGATGTCAAGGCCGGTTTGGGCAGCCTGGTCGTTGACTTTGCCGCCCTTCATTCGCTCAAGTCAAAGATCGAACTGCGCGACATGGATGGTGTGACGATCGCCATCGGAAATATGGACAATGCCGCGCCACTGCACTTCTCGACGACGACGACGAGTTTCGCGGGCGACGGATTGGGGATTGTGCCAGTCAAATTGAGCACATTCGGTGGTTCCCGCGGTGTCTCCATTTGCCTGGAGTTCTCAGAGGACGTGTTTATTGACAACTTGCCGGCAACAGTTAAGCAATCTCCGGACAGCGCGCACCTGCGCACGATTTGGCTGACGGCGATGGCGGGCCAGCCAGTGCAGAATCTCTCCGGTGTGACAATACGAGCCGGGCTTCCTCCCCCACCCAAAGGTGGTCAGGGTAATTCTTTTCAAATGGTTCACTGGGACTTGTTGGCCTTCGGCTATTTTCACCATCCCGGAGGAGCCAATATTCTGGCAAAAACAGGAACCCTTCCCGAAGACTTCTCGCTCAGGCTACAAAACCCCGTTGTAGGCGGGCTTGTCACGAGCGTCATTGAGGTCAAGCCAGCAAGCGGAGGCCGATTCAACTGGCTTGAATTTAGCCCCAGCGATTTGCCAACGGACAGCACTTTAGGAATCTCTTTCCAGGGGTTTACGGGTGGAAGCAATGGCGGGCACAACAAACCTGTAAGCGGCCTCACACTCCGTTCGACCAATCCGGGCATTGCATTAACCGGAACGATGGGAGCGTGGAACGGGGCCTTGGTGAGAGTTCAGATACTCAGGCAGGGCAGGCTGGTCTTTGATGAACTCCGCCCTCTGAACCAGCCACTAGGCGCGCTGAGCGGATGGCCCACCGGGGTGGAAGCTGGAAACAGCGATGATAGTTCCATTTATGGTATTCTTATTGGCCTTTTGTTCCCCGCGGAACATCCGGCAGTATTCACCACGGGAAAAGCCAGTTACGAAGGCGACACGATCCGGGTCTCCGCAGGTCAGCCAACCGAGCCAATGCGTTACCTGGAATCATTCACGCTGGGATTTAATCTGAACCAGATAACAATTCTCGGCGAAGGTGCCGCTCCCGCGACGCTTCCACCATTGGGCGTCAGAAGCAATAAAGGCGACACGTGTTTTGTCTTTAGCAGCGAGGCTGGACGCCGTTATCGACTCCTCTCGAGTGGCGTGCCAAATCCGGCAGTTTGGAATCCTGCGTCTACATTCGTGGGGGAGGGAACCAGCCAAGTGATTCCCATCCCACCGAGTCCCAAAGGCGACGGGGCTCAGTTCTTCCGGCTATGGGCCGAATAGAGTTCGCACTTCGAACCTCGACGGACAGGTCAGCCTTGCATGAAAGCGCCGTGGCCCTGTTGGCCACGGCG
>JAQGOV010000562.1 GCA_028293425.1 Verrucomicrobiales bacterium | reverse complement strand
CGCCGTGGCCCTGATGGCCACGGCGCGACGACGGGGGGGTATGCCGGATTTGTTCGTGTTAGCTTTTCGCTTTTGCAGCTAACAATGTTTGAACGTCTGAGGTGGTAAGCGGATTGCCGCCCATGCCCCACTCTCCACTTTTGACCTCCTCGAGAATCACCCAGGTAACCGGACGAGCGTTCTCTCCTTCAATGGAGACCATGGTGTCCGTGAGCCTGCGGATCGCTTCCTGTTTTTGTTTCGGGGTCAAAACCCCTTCAATCAGTTTTACATTTATTAATGGCATAATATTTCCGTTTTGTTTGAGTTGGTTTTTTGTGTTCAGGGCGCACCTTGAGCCGACAAATCAGCCGAGCAGGGCATGCGTTGCGTGAGTCACTGCCGCCCCCGCTCGCAAGGATGCGGCGACCATCGCAGCTTCAGCGATCTCTGCCTCAGTCGCGCCTGCTTTGCGCGCGTTCGTGCTATGGATTCCAATGCAATACGGGCATTGTGTGGTGAGCGCCACGGCAATGGCGATCAGCTCCTTGTACTTGACCGGGATGGCCCCTGCCGCAACCGAGGCCTTGTCGAATGCCCAAAACGCCTTCATTAATTCTGGCGCGAGGGCGTCCATCTTTTTCAACTTCGCCAGGTTTCTTTGTTATACATATATTTCCTTTCGTTTGTCCTTGTGGTGGCGGAGGTCATACCCCCTCCCCGGATTTGATTATTATAGGTATTAAATGAGAATTTATTAGAGAATTTCGGCCGCATGCGGTTCACCCGGGTGAAAGTCGACTTGAGTAGGGGCTTCTGTCACGTCAAGTGAAGTCGCAACTTCAATCGTAAAATCCTGGCTCGAGTTTGAAGGATCCGGCAAAACCTTGTTCGAGAGGATCTTGGGCTTGCTCCAGGCTTGGTTGATGGGGCAGAGCGCTACTATGAACGCGGCCGCGATAAGGAAATGTCGGAAACTGAAGGTGAGCAATTTCATACGGTATATTGTCTCTGTGTGATTGTGTTCGTTTTCATTAATAGTTTCTTTCTATCGCTGCGCCATTAACAGTGCAGTGACGAACTTAAGAGTCACAACTCCCCAAGTGGTTCCTTGCCCAGGCTGCCACTTAGGTCCCACCGTATGTAAATGGAGCTGGTTGCTTCAATTGGCTGTCGCAATCATCGGTGAGCATGAATTGGTGTGCTCTCAGTAGTTGCAAACGTTTCACCACGAGCAGGCGGCGTGGATATGCTGTCTTCATTCACGGCCGGCCCATGTGAATTGCTCGGCTCAATGATTGCTCGAAGCTCCATGATGCCTCGGGCAATCCGCGATTTAACTGTCCCAACCGGAATTTGCAGAATGCTGGCTATCTCTTTGTAGGAGCAGTCATCCAAATAAAAGAGGATCACGGCTGCTTGATACACTTTGTCCACCTTTGACATGGCCACCACTGCCTGCAGACAGTCTGTTTGTCTTCCCGGTTCCAGGGAAACATCAGGTATTTGCTCGGCGGCCTCCTCTAAATCATCATAGATAACCCTGCTTTGCTTCCGTCGCCCGGAAAGGAACGCGCGATGCAGCGTTGTGAAAAGCCAGGCCTTCACTTTCGAATGATCGCGAAGCTGGTGACCTTTTGTTGCCCACGCATAGAACGTTTGCTGGGTTAAATCACTAGCATCGGATTCGGAGCGTGTGAGACTCATCGCGAGCCTGAAAAGAGGCTCGTAGTGCTGGGACACAATCTCCTCAAATGGATCAGCTGAATTCATTGTCAATTTTACTCCGCGACACTGCCAAACAATCACACGGCATTGTTCCCACCGGAACCACGCTGGCACAATGGGACTAAGGAGCAGGTGGTGGATACCATTGGGACTGTCGTCTATCCACCAGACTCGGCAGTAGATGCTCCAGAATGGTTCTAAAATGTTGAAAACTTTTGTTTTCTTTGGCGAATAAGGAGATCTAACTTCGAATGTTGTCCGAGGCAAGTTGACCACACCTCGGTGCGATACCGTTGCAATGGAAGCCAAAGCTATAAACCTTTCACCGGCAGAATCATGAATCCGTCCTCCCTAAACCGTGAGTGGGACGAAAGACCCAGTGCGTCGGAATGGGTTCTCAAGCAATGTGGCAATGTGTTCGAGAGCCTTTTCGAGCGGAGCGCGGACGCCATCTGGTTGTACGATGGACAGACGGCTGTTTTGCTCGATTGCAATCAGGCGGCGGTGGATCTCATTGGCGCACGGAACAAGCAGCAACTGCTGTTAACTTTCCCGGAGGATATCTCGCCCCCATTCCAACCGGATGGCTCCCCAACCGGACCGAGAGCCAGGGAGGTGCTGGCAGCAGTTGAAAAACAGAAGAGCCTCACCTTTGAATGGTTGCTGCAAGGATTCGATGGCCGAACCATTCCAGTCGAAGCCTCTTCAACCGCTTTGGCCATCGGTGACAAAAGCATTCACGTGATCATTGCGCGAAATATCAGTGAACGCAAGAAGGCTGAGCGCGAACTGCTGGAGGTGACTCAGGCATTGGAGCGGAGAGTAACGGAACGCACTGCCGCTCTCACCACCAGCGAAGCCCGCTTCCGCGCCCTGGTCGAGCACGCTCCGGAAGCGATTGTGGTTTTCGACGGAGATACCGGCCGCTTCTTGTTCGGCAACCAACACGCCTGCCACTTGTACGGGGTGTCCATGGAAAGGCTCACGGAACTGACTCCAGCCGATGTCAGCCCGGAATTCCAGCCGTGCGGGGGGCCCTCCAGCGAACTCGCCCGTGAAAAAATGGCGGAAGCCCTCGCCGGGGGCATGCCGGTCTTCGAATGGACCCACCGCCAACAACCCGATGGCCTCTTGATTCCGACCGAAGTTCGGCTGCTGCGTTTGCCAGCGGAAGGTCAAAACCTGATCCGCGCGAGCATCATCGACAACACCGAACGGAAAAATGCCGAGCGTGCCCTCCGGGAATCGGAGGCCAAGTTTCGTGCCCTCTTTGAAGGCTCCAGCCACGGGGTAGTGCTTCATGACGAGAACGAAATCCTGGAAGTCAATCCGGCCGCCGTGCGGATTATGGGCCGCCAATCCGCGCAGGATCTGATAGGTAAACATCCGCGGGAGTTGGCGCCGCCCACCCAGCCGAACAACGAGAGTTCGGAAGAGATGGGGCGCAAGGTTATTGAGGAATGTTTGACCAGGGGCAGCGCTCGTTTCGACTGGATAGCCTGCGGTGCCGATGGACATGAGATCCCGTTGGAGGTCGCCCTTACCCGGATTGAATGGAGTGGACGCCAAATCATTCAGGCGTTCATCACCGATATTACGGAACGCAAACGCGCCCAGGCCGACCTGGCCGA
>JAQGOV010000560.1 GCA_028293425.1 Verrucomicrobiales bacterium | reverse complement strand
ACGTTTGTGATGCCTGGGTACTTGGCATTAAAGGCTGCCAGGTTGGCTGCCACCACCCAATAGCCGCCTGCCGGGAGCACGACATTGGGAAAGGTAAAATCGATTCCTGAGGTAAAGCGCCAGCCCGACAGGCCTACCGAGGTCGCGCCTTTGTTGTAGATTTCGATGTATTCTTCGAGCGGATTCTCCGAGCTGGGATGGTACATGATTTCGGAGATGACCACGCCGGCGCTATTGGTGTCCAAGGTGTAGGACCATGGCGCGGGCGAAAAAGGGTTGCCCGAAAAATCCTGGATCCCATGGCCTGCCGCCCAAGCCACCTGCACGGTCCCTTGCGGGGGCTGAGGAAAAGCAAATGTGTACGGGCCGCTTCCCGAGCCCGCCAGGCTTGAAACGGGCACCGAGTTCACGAGCAGGTCGGATGCATTGACTCCGGTGACGGGTTCGCTGAAGGTCACGGAAATGGAACTCAAGCCAGCGATGGTGGCTCCGGGAGGCGGATTAATAGAAACGAGGGCCGGTGGAACGGCATCGAGTAATTGATATTGCCAGTTAGCGCCAGCGCTATTGGTGGCAAATGCATGCGAAGGAGTGAACGTGTCGGAGATGCCATGATTGGCCACCCATGAGATTTGAACCGGGCCATAAGGCGGCTGCGGGAATCGGAAAGTGTAATTACTGCCCGAACCAGTCAGGCCGGTCGCAGCCAGACCGTTCACCAGGAGGTCGGAGGCGTTAACACCAACCACCGCCTTGCTGAAAGTAACGTTAATATTGGTCAAAACGGTGACTGAACCAGGCGCTGGTGACTTGCTCGCCACCACGGGGGGAGCAATATCGCTGCTGACTGTCACGGTGACCACGCTGGAGGTGGTGAACTGGCCAACGTTGTCGATGGCAACGGCCGTGAGATTATAGGTGCCCACCGCCGCATTGTTCAGGCTCACGGTGTACGGGCTGCTGGCGTCCTCACCGATTTTTGAGCCATTGGAAAAGAACAACACGTTGCTGATGGAACCATCGGAGTCGGTGGCGTTGGCAGTAATGGCGAGGTTTGCCGGGGTGCCAAAGGTTGTACCAGAGGCGGGACTGGTAATGGAAACGATCGGCTTGGCATTCGTGGAGGCTAACCGTAGACCCTGCAGTTCCAGATCAAAACTGATATCGGAACTCGTCCCCGCCTGCTGATGAATCTCAACCGCCACCACATTCGTGCCTTCCACCAGCAGGTTGGCCGGGAAGCTGGCAGTGTCGATGTCATTTTCGCCTGTCGCCGTCGCATATGTCCCGAAGACAATCGCTCCCGCCGGGAGATTGGGACTGCGGAAAACTTCCGTGCCGTTTAGGTAGACAATTCCCGCATCATCACGCAGCAGGCGCATGAGAATATTTGTGTAGGCAGCAGCCTCGGTCAGATTGAAAGCTCGCCGGAAATAGGTGGTGACGTATTTGTTGTTCGAATCAGGGCCAAAGCCCAGGACGGTGGCCTCGTCTCCATCGCCGTAGCCGAGTTGGGCCAGTCCATTCGACCACGAGCCATCCGGGTACGCCGGGGCGCGCCATCCTGCGCCAAGGTCAATGCCTTTATCGTAGTAGCGCCAATCACTGCCGAAGGTGACGAGGGAATTGGTAATGATCTCACTGGAAGCCGCCGCCGCAGTGGTGACAAGGGAGAAAGACTGGCTTCCACCAGAATTGTCCGTTGAAACAAACGATAACCCGACGAGTAATCCAAATAACAACAGGATTGGGCGCATTGACGTATTTCAGCACATATCTAAAAAAAAGACAATTTTAAACAGATGACAAAATTGTCATTTTAAAGGCGAACAATGGGGCATTTTGAACCTTTTTTAACCAGGGTTCCTAAAGACGGGGTAGGCATCCGGAAAGCGCAAACCAAGGCTCAGGTCCTTCACAATTTACACTCGAAAAACGTTCAATCTTTCCTAATGGGGCCTTCGCCCCACTGCCGCTCTGACCCATTTGCAAATAGGTTTGGACAACACCAGACCATGCTGGCCTTTCGGCGGTAAATGTTCGCTATCTGCCAGTTATGTCGTCTCACGATGTTGTTTTATGGATCACGCAAATTCTGACGGATGGCAGACAGACGTAGCAGCGGAAAATTCGCACGTCCGTTTCTTTGTAACCTCTGGAGTGGGCCGAGAGTGGCTGATCTATCGCGAAGGCATCATGAATCCAATCGACAATTGTTCGCGGAAGGTCGAAGCAGTGGAGCACGCAAAGTTTCTGGCCCGCCAACAGGCGCCTAGCCAGGTGCTGGTCGAACAGCGCGATGGAAGCTTCAAAATCCAATTTTCCTCTCAGCACCGCGTTGGCGGTGACACCTTGAAAAACGGACATGTCCCTGCCTGAGAAACCCACGCTGAAGCTAAGGCAGGAGGTCGTTTAATAATTCCTGAACGGTGCGACTTTGACCGGGCAGCACAAATTGAGGAGCGATTTGGGCCATTGGCTTCAGGACGAAGCCCCGCAGATGAGCGCGAGGATGAGGCAAGGTGAGCACTGGGCTTTGTCGAACTTCGGTGCCGAAGGCGATTAGATCCAAATCCAGCGTCCGGGCTTCATTCTGCACGCCACTGCGGCGGCGGCCCAGTTCATTCTCGATTTGCTGAAGGCTTGTGAGCAAATGTTCGGGCGTTTCACTTAGGCGGGGCTGAATGGCAGCCACGGCGTTCAAGAACGGCGGGGAACCCGGCGGGCAATCTACCGGCTCCGTCTGCATCAGATCCGAAACAACGACAGGATGGTCAGTCAATGCCTGGAGCCGGTTCACGGCCCGGAGCAGCAGGTTTCGCGAATCCCCTAAATTGGATCCCAAGGCTACGAAGGCAAGAAGAGGCGATGGCATGCCGCAAGTCCCCTGCCCTTATTTGAGCCCGAGCACGTCCTGCATGTCGTAGAGTCCGGGCTTTTGCGTGGTTACCCACTGGGCGGCTCGAAGCGCACCGTTGGCGAAGGTGTCACGGCTGGACGCCTTGTGAGTCAATTCAACGCGTTCGCCATTGGTTGCGAAAATAACCGTATGGTCCCCCACTACGTCACCTCCGCGAATGGCGTGGATCCCAATTTCATGAGCGGTTCGCTCTCCAACGATACCCTGCCGTCCATGCCGCAGTGCCTCCTTGAGCTGGAGTTCGCGGACCTCCGCCAAAATCTCAAGCAGCGTGGTAGCGGTGCCGCTCGGCGCATCCTTTTTAAGGCGATGATGCATTTCCACCACTTCCAGGTCGAAGTTAGGGCCAAGGATCTCAGCGGCCTTGCGCGTGAGCCAAAAAAGCGTATTTACGCCAGTGGAATAGTTGGAAGCCCAGACTATGGGAATCTCTTTCGCACGCGAAATGATCAAGGCCTTTTCCGAATCGGAATGACCCGTGGTGCCGATCACAAGCGCTTTCCTCCGAGCCGCGCAGATTTCGGCTACGGAAGCGGTCACGGAATGAAAGCTGAAGTCGATCACGGCATCAGCCCCATCCACAATAGCCTTTAGGTCGTCGCCTTGATCAATCTGTCCCACCACCTGGATGTCCGGCATGCGAGCGGCGCAGGCAATCAGGGCCTGGCCCATGCGGCCTTTGGAACCTGTGATGACAACTTTCGTCATATTAAGAATTTTATTTCAGGACGCCACAGCCACGCAAGGTCGCGCGGAGAATCTCCCGGTTCTTTCCGCTCATCGGCACCAAAGGCAGTCGGTATTCCTCCTCCAACACACCCATCATGGCCAATGCCGCCTTTACCGGAACCGGGTTGGTTTCGATGAACAAGTCCTTGAAAATCGAATAATAACGGTAATGGAGTTTTTGCGCGGCCTCGAGGTTGCCTGACGCGAAGGAGCCTACCATTTGCGAAACCTCTCGCGGGATAATGTTCGAAGCCACGCTGACGACGCCGTGCGCTCCAAGCGCCATGAACGGCAGGGTCAACGCATCGTCTCCGCTGAAGATGGTGAAGCGCGGCCCCAGGGCTGCCCGAAGTTGGCTGACTCGGTCGGCATTACCGCCGGCTTCTTTAATGCCGACGATGTTCAAGCTGTCGTGGGCGAGGCGGTTGACGGTTTCGACCGCGATTTCCACACCGCATCGGCCCGGGATGCTGTAAAGAATATTGGGCAGCTTGGTCGCGCGGGCAATGGCATGGAAATGCTGGAAGAGCCCTTCCTGGCTTGGCTTATTGTAATACGGCGCCACCTGCAGCGTGGCATCCGCGCCGGCATCCGCGGCGGCTTTGGTCAGGTAAATGGCTTCCTTGGTGGAATTGGCGCCAGTGCCCGCCATAACTTTAACTTTGCCGGCCGCGTATTTTACGGCGAGTTCGATGACGCGGATATGTTCTTCATAATCCAACGTCGGCGATTCACCGGTTGTCCCCACGGGCACAATGCCGTCGACCCCGCCTCGGATCTGCATCTTGACGAGCTTTTCCAGCGCGGCTTCATCCACTTTGTTATTTTTAAACGGTGTGACGATGGCCGTGTACGTTCCTGTAAACGATAATTGCTTTTGCACTTGCGAATCCCGGTTGGGAACAGCCGTGAGGCTGTTCAGTTGTTAGATCTCAATCCTGCCTTCGAAAGAAAAATCGGCCGGACCGGTGAGGTTGACGTCCGAGAACTCGCCGCCAGCTTCAGAAAAGCTGACTTCGAGCAGATCGCCACCCTGAACCTGCACCTTGACTGGCGACTTAAAACCATGCGTGCGTGAAGAAATGAGCGCCGAAGCAGTGACGCCCGTCCCGCAGGCCAGCGTTTCCCCTTCCACCCCGCGCTCGTAGGTGCGGACGCGGATGAAGTTGGGCTCAATTACCTGGACGAAATTAACGTTCGTGCCCTTGGGCGCGAAATGCTTGTGGTAGCGGATTTCCGAGCCCCATTGCTGCACCATGGCTTTGTCAGCATCTTCCACGAAAATCACTGCGTGAGGCACGCCTGTGTTCAGAGAGTGGATGGTAAACACCGTCCCATCGGCGAGCGGAACCTTTTGGCTGAGATCCAGGTCTTTTGGTTTGGTTAGGCTCACGGTCACATGGTCGCCCTGGAAGCCAGCGGTGATAACGCCGGCACCGGTTTCGAAAGTGGTTTGGCCTTTGACACCGGCCTTGTGCTGAATAAAGCGCGCGAAGCAACGGGCGCCGTTTCCGCACATGTCGGCAGTGCTGCCGTCGCTATTATAAAATTCCCATGCCCAATCCGCCTTGCCGCTGCCGCTGGGAATCAGAAGAAAGAGACCATCCGCTCCAATGCCGCGCTGGCGGTTGCAAATACGCACCACCTGGTCGCGGGTTAACGCAACATTCCGATTCCGGTTGTCGATGAGAATAAAATCGTTTCCCGCACCGTTCATTTTGGTGAATTCCAACAACATCGTGCGAAAAGGTAGCAAACTCGGCTTTGTACGCGAGAAATTTCGCAGGCTTGAAAAAGGACCTGATACTGAGGAGTATGCGGCATTTTAGCTATGCAATCTAAGATTTCAAGCCTTTGTTGGAAGCTGTTTTGGCGCAATCCGCTCTTGCCGGCAGGCACCCTATTGCTGCTGACATGGCCCCTCGTTTCCCGAGCGAACGAGAGGCATGCGGACCTGCGTTTCGAGTTCGCGCTTATTGGCGACACGCCCTACAACGAGGATCAAAGAACGAATCTGTTCCCGAACATGATCCGGGAACTGAATCGATCGAAACTCGTTTTCGTCGTCCACGACGGCGACATCAAGAGCGGGGACTCCGCCTGCACGGATGCGCTATTCGAAGAAAGCTTCCATCAGTTTCAAACTTTCAAGCACCCATTGATCTACCTGTTGGGTGACAATGAATGGACCGACTGCGGTCGATCCAAGGAGAAGCCTTTTGATCCCGTGGAGCGCTTGGAAAGATTGCGCGCCATGTTCACCGCTGGGAACAAGTCGCTCGGGCAGCGCACCTTGACGCTGGAACGGCAGAGCGACAACCCGAGCTTTAAAAAGTATCGTGAGAACGTCCGGTGGAATCATGGAAACATCCTGTTCGTGGGATTGAACGTGCCCGGCAGCGATAACAATGTAGGACAGCCGGAATTTGGCCCGCGTAACCAGGCGAATCTGGCATGGATCAAGGAAGGCTTTGATATTGCCACAAAAGAGAATTATAGGGCGGTGATGTTCATCCTGCAGGCGAACCCATATTTTGAGGCGCCCGCGAACAATCCGAAGCGAGCCGGTTTCAATGATATGCTCAAGCTCTTCGAAACGGAGACAGTTCGTTTCGGAAGGCAGGTGGTTTTCGTGCATGGAGACACGCACTATTTCCGGATCGATCAACCCCTGGTGAGTTCAGTGAGCAAGCGCAGGATCGAAAACTTTACCCGAGTCGAGACTTACGGCAACCCCGACGTCCATTGGGTGCGGGTGGGTGTGGATTGGCGCGACCCGAACGTTTTTACATTTCATCCCATGCACGTGAAAGGAAACCTGGTGAATCATGCCATTCCACCAGCTAAGTGATTCATTTTGCGGCAGGCGGATTTTTACGAGTTTTCAAGCTCTTGACCCTGGCTTTAATGCGGCGCCTCAGGCGCACCCGCCCAGCTTCTATTTTGGTGCGCAGCGGAGGCCGTTGCAGCACGTACGCCACACGCGGAAGCTTTGAGCGCCAGATATCTTCCGGAGTGCTGTTCTTGGCATGGACACCCGGTGCGAGGTCGATCTCAATTTTTCGAAACAGGTATTGCACGAAGGCCGAGCAATACATGGAACGTTCCCGGGCCAGAACATTCTCTTCACACCTGAGTTCCGGATTTCGCAGGGCAATCAGGGTGCCAACCAGTTCGCGTAATGAATACCTGTGCCGGTTTGCTACCAGGTCCAGGGCTTCCGTCAACAATGCAGGCACCTGCACGTCGTTCAGTCCGAAATCCAGAATGGCCAGCGTGGAGTAAAGCTCCTCGTCGTAGTATTTGCTCATCCGGTTTTCCTGCGCGCCCATTCGGATGTGTTTTCGCTCGAGTTGTAAATCCGATTCCACGAGCCATTGATGGCCATCGATCCGCGGGCCCTGGAACAGAAAGACGTGGGACCATTGTCCCCAGCGTTCTTGATCATCAAGGTGTCGCTCCGCTCGGGTAATGACTTTATCAATCCAGGTTTTGCCGCCGGAAAGCCCTACTCTGCCGGGCTGCGCATAACGCTCCAGGAACTCCTGGTTGGTCAGGTCGGAAATGATGACGGTGCTGGACCCCGCCAGTAAAGGGGACTCCTCCTGATTTTGAGCAGAGTGGGCTTCCATCGAACCAGTAAGCAGCGAGGCCCCGGTTCCTGGCAAGCTTTCTCAAGCAAGGTTTTGACCTTTTCGCTGATGCGGGAAATTGGGGCGCACAAGCCAAAAGCTCAAGGCCACGCAAAGAAAGAAAACCGAGTATATCAGGGTAAAAGCGGATTCCGGCAGGTCAAAGAACATGATTTTGTGCACCCAGTGCTGCATGAAGGACCCACCGTATTCAAAACTTCCCCCCGCTTTCCAACGCAATTCCGCTTCCCATTTCGTCAGCGGACAAACGATTCCACCGATGGCTTCCGCTGCCACGACTCCGATGGCCAGTAAATGAGCCAACCGAAACCAGAAGTTCCGAACGAAAGACCAATGGAGAAAGTAGCCCAGCCAGGTCAGCAACAACCCAAAAAGCACGAAAGCAACAAAGCCGAAGTGAATCAGCAGGATCACATCCGCCAGGGCGGAATAAAAATTGGCGCTATGGGCGGTAGATTGCATCCCAAAATCAATCTAGCCCTTTGGGTTATTACGGGCAATGCTTCCGAAATAACAGCTCAACGGTTGGGGTCATTTCACCCTTGCTCGGAAATCCGGTCAATTACTCTTGCGGGCGTGGGCTTCAATCGCCGCGACAACTTCTTCCATACTCGCAGGCTTGGCAATGCACGGATGGTCGCAAATGACTCCTTCGTGGTCCTCGACCTGGTGGCGGCGCACCGCCGCTGTCAGGAATACAATCGGAATGTCCTTAAGCTCTGGATCTTCTCCCAACTGCGCTGCCACGTTGCCCCCGGGCAATCTCGGCATGATGATGTCCAGCAGGATGATGTCTGGCTTAAATTCCCTGGCCGCATTGAAAGTGTCTTCCGCCCAGTTCTCCACCCGCACCTCGTAATCTCCGCTCTCTTCGAGGTTTAACTTCAGAAGAGTCGTGAAACTCTTTTCATCATCCACCAGCAAAACTCGCTTTTTGGTCATGGTCTTATTTTGGTTGTGCTCTCAACATGATTGTCACACGGACACCCCGGCTGTCTCGCTTATTTCTAATATCCATCACACCGCCGTGCAATTCGATGATTTTTTTTGAGACGGGCAGCCCCAGGCCCGTGCCCTTGCCGGTGGGCTTGGTGGTGAAGAAAGGGTCGAATATCTTGGCGAGATGCTCCTGGGCGATGCCAGTTCCTGTGTCTTCCACCTCTGCCACAACCGCAGTCTCGCCCATCCAGATGTGGCTAGCGGATTTCGAACCTTCCACGAAGGTCGTATCCGTCATGTTCTTGGCATAAGTGCGCACGGTGAGTGTTCCGCCCTCCGGCATTGCATGAATTGCATTCATGAACACATTCACGAATACCTGCTGGATTTGAGTTCGGTCCACCGGGACCGACGGCAAATCCTCGCCGAACTCCGTCGTGAGCGTGATTTGGCACTTCAATAATTCATGGCGCACCAGCCGGAGAGTTTCCTCGAGCAAGGTGTTCAACGGCTCGGCTTTCATGGCCAACTGCCTCGAAGCCGAAAAATCCAGCAACCCTCGCGTAATGGTGTTTGCCCGGTCAATGGCGTCCCGCATTTCCTTGAGCACCGTCTGCGAGCTGCCGTCCTCCGGCGTGAGCTTGCGGTTCAGGTAATTGATTCCCATCAAAAGGATGGCCAGCGGGTTCTTTACCTCGTGGGCCACCCCGGCCGCCAGGGTGCCGATCGATTCCATCTTCTCCGCCTGGATAAGCTGGAGTTGCGCCGACTTCAGGTCCTCGTGGGACTTCCGCAGCGCCGCTTCGCTGTTTGCGAGATCCTGGTTCGCTTTTTGAAGACGTTCTTCCCAGCGTTTGCGCTCAGTGATATCCCAAAAAATTCCCTGGATGCCGATAATATCCCCTTTTGCATCGCGAATTGGGGTCTTCACCACGTTTACATAAAGCTTTTCGCCGTGTGGCGATTGATGCTCCTCGATGGTTTCAAAAGTCCGGCCGCTCCGCATCACATACTGGTCATCTCTTTGGTATTTGGCGGCCAGGTCATCCGGAAAAAAATCGAAATCTGTTTTGCCCAGAATTTGTTCCAGCGTCACCCCCAGCATGGTGCAGAAGTTCTGGTTACAGAAGGTGAAGCGCTCATTTAAATCCTTGCGCAAAATGTTCTGCGGCAGGTTTTCCACGAGTGAGTGGTAGAAGGCTTCCGAGGTGACCAGCTTTTCCTCGGCTGATTTTCGCTCCGTGATATCGGAGATCAACCCATCGTAACCAACGAGCCGCCCATCCTTCTCCAGGATCGGCACAACCGTGTTCCGGACCCATCGCACCTGGCCATTCTTGTGCAGAAGCCGATGCTCCAGAGGCGCGGGGATATGGCCCTGCAACACCTTATCCGCCTGGTCGAGGACTGCCTTGCGGTCAGCCTCATGCACCATCTCCAGCCAGAGTTCCGGGTCTTTGTCATACTCATGGGGCCCATAGCCGGTCACTGCAACACAACCGACCCCATGGGTCGAGCGCATCGGTTTGCCGTTCTCCAGTTGAACGGTGTAGGTATAATCGGTGATGGATTCGAGAAGAAATTTGTAATGCTTCTCGCTTTCCTGCAGCGCCATTTCAACGCGGTGACGCTCGATGGAATAACGAATGGCGCGCGACAGGATATGAGCGTCAAATTTTCCTTTGACGAGATAATCCTGCGCTCCTTCCCGGACCGCACGAATAGCAAGTGTTTCGTCATCTGTACCGCTCAAAACGATGATCGGAACATGGGGGGCCTGGCTGCGGAGCCATTGGAACGTTTCCCACCCATGGCTATCCGGCAGGCTTAAATCGGACAACACAATGTCAAACGGCTCGCTCCGGACACGTTTTAAGCCGTCCGCCAACCGCTCGACGCAGGTCCAGTCGAAAGGAGTGGAAGGCTGGTCGCTCAGGAGCACCTGCAAAAGCCGGGCATCGAAGGAGCTATCCTCAATCAACAGAATTTTAATCGGCTTTTGCATCGCCCTCAGATTTTCCGTAAAGATGCACAATCCGGCGGAAAGATACAAGCTGCCTGACGCGGGGATGAAGGGAGAGCGGGTGAGCAGGCGTGGGGGTGCGGCCGGATGTTGAAGGCGAAGGCATAATTCAGGGCCTGAAGTCCATAAATAAGGACCTGCCAAAGCCGAGGAACCACGGGACAACGGCGAGCATTCTGATTGCAGGTCTTGTCCCTGCAATCGTAACTGCTGCCAGAATTACTAAAAAGATGTCTAGCTAGAATGGTGGCGGGTGTGCCAAGTCAGCCTGCCGAACAGGGCTGATACATCCTCAGGCTCCCGTTGAGGGCTACTCTGACGGCGAGGTGGTGGTCGGTGCTGATGCGGCCAGAATGGCATCCTTAGCAGCCTTGGCGACACGGAACTTTAAAGCTTTCTTGGCTGGCACTTGGATTTCTGCCCCAGTTTGAGGGTTTCTGGCAGTACGAGCCTTTCGATCCACCAGTATAAGTTTTCCAATCCCCGGAATACTGAACTCATCCTTGGCATGCTCATACGCCAGCTGGGCGAGACAATCCAGCATTGCTTCGGCTGTTTTCTTTTCAACGCTGGTCTTTTCAGCAAGTGTTTCGATGAGTTGTGATTTCGTTAATGCCATATCGTTTAAATTGGGACCTCTGCCTTCGCAGATGTGACGTTCATAATGGACGAAGTGCACAAACGCACAAGGTTTTTCGTTTAGAGAGGCCGTGATTATTGTCCGCCTTTGGATGTTAAAGGCGGAAAGATACAAGCTGCCTGACGCAGGGATCGAACGGGAGCGGGTGAGCAGGTGTGGGAATGAGGTCCGGGTCAGAGCGTGAGAGTGTGATTGAGTGAGGCCGTGAGAGTGCGCACAGAATGACATTTTGTGAAACGGTCTGGAAGATTTTGAAACGAATTTCAGTATTTCTTCAGTGCTTTTGCATGATCTGAGGTGAAAGGATTTGGGCACTGAAGTTTTTCGGGCTTTCATAAAGCCTTTTGGTTTTGTGCTGCTTGCCTGCGTATTGCCAAGATTTCACGGAGGCTAATGTTATTACCGATGAGGCGTTCGGGACTGATAGGCATGCAATGGATTGGGTTGCGAGCTGCTTGAGTTGTGGGACTTGAGGAGAAGCGCCCTGGTGTTGCACTGCTTTTGCACGGATCTTGCGTGGCCTCGGAAGGCGCGCACTTGGCTACATGCAAAGGGGACACAGGAGCCGGAGCCGTGGAGGCTGGCTGGTCCTTCGAGTCCGCTCCGGCTGGGCGGAGGTGTTTGGCTTTGCAGGGGCAGCGACGACATGCTCCAGGTTGATTGCAGTGTCATTGCAGTTTTCACCCGCGTGTTGAGTCGGCTGCTTGAAGCTGGCAGGGACCTCCAAGTCCTTTGTTTCGTGCGTGATAGGAGTGAGGTTAACCCGATCAGCTTCAAGGTCCGGTTGCACTGCAGTTGCACCCATTTTGCAGTCTGCGTCAGGAGCTCCAATGGGGGAGTCGTGGGCAGATGCCTCATCTGCGGCGGAGTCCATAGGGATGGATTTGGGGTCCCGCTTCTTGGTTGAGGTGCAGGCAGGTTTGTCGGGAGTGGTGACCTTGATAATCTCGCGACGGAGGCCATCGGCCAGGGAAAATAGGCGCGCGGTGGAAAGGTCTGCCAGCGAACGCTTGTCCAGTTCTTGCTCGACTTGCTCCAGGCGTTGGGCGAGACGACGAGCGCGGAGGCCGCGAGTGCCGAGCAAATCGTGCTGTAGGTTTTCCGGTCCGACTGTTTCTTCCCAATGGACTTCGCTTTCCAGTTTGTCTTTCGAGTAAAAAAGGGTCCGCTCGGAGACGCTGAGCGCGAAGGCGATGGTGCGATAGCTCGCGCCCTGGGCGCGGAGTTCCACAAAACGTTCTTGTTGGCTAGTCATTTTGGTTGAGGGTTGAGAGTTTGATCGGCAAAAATTGCATGGTGGCCGATTAGTTTTGATTAGTACCGATTAAGTTTTTCGCGTTTTTAAAATCTCAGATGGGAATTTTCGGCAATGGCACTTTCGGGAAAGGATGAAGTGGGAACACAGATCTCTTTAACCGCGAATGCACGCCAATAGACGCGAATGGGAATTTCGGCGATGGGATGTTGGGCGGCAGGGATCGGCAAGAATTTCATAGTGGCGGATTACTTTGGATTACTTTCAATTACTCCTGATTACTTACAATTACCATTTTGGCATTTTTAAATTTGAGATGAAATTTTGGCGAATGGCGTAATGAGCATTGGCATAAAACTCCGGATGACTTTGAATGACTTTCCGTGACTTTGGTTGACATTCCATGACTTGATTTTTGTTTTTCGAAAGTCATTCTGGTAAGGGAACCGTTGCGCAACTGCGCCGCCTTTGCACTAGGCAATTTATTGGAGGCAAAGGCCAACCCTATGAGACAGGACATTTTAAACTCATCACTTCGTTTCCCACCTGTAGCACCTGCTTTTGTCATGCTCGTTCTTCCGTTCTGTGTGGGCGCATGCCCACCTGTCTGCAGCATACATCAGGATTTTTAGGAAAGGTTCGGCGAGCCAGGGTGACCTTGCCGATACGCGCCGTTGCTTGCCGTTCGTCGCCGTTGGATACAGTTTACGCGCCAATTTTTTTGCAAAATCTTTTTGACAGACTTGGGGGCTGAAGCCTGCATCGTGAAGCGTGCTAGTGGTTGGCCGCCGTTGTACTTTCTTGTGTTTGGTTCGACCTTGTTGCGCGGTGTTGCACTGGATACTCACCGGTTTTGCACTTGTTCTGGGTTAGCTTATCGTGTGCATAATTTTAATTTACAACAACTTCAATAGGTCGTTGTACTTTTTTGTACTTTTCTGCACCCAAATTTTCTTTAACCACGGATTTCACAGATGGGCACGGATGGGATTGCAATTCGTTCACAGAAGGTAACAAAGTTAACAAAGGTTGCGGAGCGGACTTTCGGCAATGGCATGGGGCAGCGTGAAGCGTGACCTTGGCATGTGAATTGTTTTCGGAAAGGCTGAAGGCAAAAGTAAGAAGACTGAATTGGACTGGCAGAAAGATGGATGGCAGAAAAATCTGTTTAGCCGCAAGATGCGCAAACGCCGCAAAAGGAAACTGGTGGAACTACTTCAGTGTACTTGGACGTCCGATATGGCTTCCTCGGAACGGTGTGCAACCTCTGGAGTCAGGCTTGGCGGTTGTGAGGGGTTTGGGTCCCCTGCCTTGGCCGGGGCGCGGTACGAATACTACGATACCAAGTCTCGACCTTTTCACAGTTCATCCTCCCTGTCCTGTCTGATATGATCATCAAATGACAACAATAAATCCTTGGATCAACTTCAACGGCAATGCTGAAGAAGCGTTTACATTTTACAAATCAATATTTGGTGGTGAGTTTACAAAGATTATTCGTTTCAAAGATATCTCAGGCTTAAAAGAATCAGACCCAGAGGCAAATAAAATCATGCTCATCGCTTTACCGATTGGTAAGAATTGCGTGTTGATGGCAAATGATGTGCCTGCATTTATGGGGAAGGTAAATGAAAATGAAAACCGAAGTAAAATTTTAGTCAGTGCTGAGAGTAAGGGAGAAGCAGATGCTCTATTTAATGGTCTCTCAGCGGGAGGGCAAGTAGAAGGACAGATGGGTGATAGTCCTTGGGGGACATATTTCGGCATGTTTAGAGATAAATACGGTATTGAATGGATGATTGAATTTTCAGCTGCTCAATAACTACTCTGTCTGAGCTATTTTCATCATTGTCCATCCAGCGAACGACGGTCTGAAGTCGGTTGCCAATAGACGCGAATATTGATTTTTCTGCACCAGCTTTCCAAAGGCGCCCCATGCTGAGGAATTACGTAGCGAGAAAGAAAGAGCTCATGGCTATGATCCAGCCGAACTGAAGCAAGCGACCTGCAGCTATTTTCTGAACCCATTTCCATATTACCGAGATTACCCTTTTTTGAGGCAAGATGCACAGCCGGTGCCCTCCTTATGCTAACCTCGGAAACCGACTAAGAATCCTGTAGCGATGTTGAGGCTTTTCGAGAACACGTCCGACACGGGACCGGTCCATATCATGATTTCCGGGAACACAGATGATCCGGTTCAGCGGAGCCCTTGAAACACTTTCGAGTTTAGTTAAGAAAGATCGCGCAATGGCGTATTCCTCCGGCTTTCCGGAAAAAACTTCCGCGCGGTGCTTCCTAACCCTGCGGCCCTCGTCATCCTCGGTAAAGTAGATTCCTTGGTTGCGCTCTCTAATTCCACCCCAAGTAATCGGTGTTGTCGCGTCGCAATCAACGTCGTGATTACGAGGAAGCGCAAATATTGTGGCACTTCGAAGGGCGGGAATTACCGGCAGTGGTGTTAAAAAGATCGTTTGAAAACGGACGTATTCAGACACATTTCCGATGACCGGCCCGGGACCAACCCTGATGTGTTCAAACCCAAACGGGAGCTTTGTCGCAACGTGGGATGCTCCATGCAGTTGGATGGTTGGCTCAGCGGGGGAGATGATAATCAGCCGTTGGATTTTTGCACGTGAAAAGTAGGTGATTTGTTCGTGGTCAGTTGTCCGTAGGTTCAGGGAGGTTTGGTTTGCAGGCGGGCGTGACGGGTTGTGTTGAGTGAGTTGGATGCGTCCGTTCGCGGCCCTATTGGCCGCGAGGGTATGCCGACGCCTTGGCTAACTTTTCGGAGTGCGAGCGTCCCAATTCCGAGGTGGGACCCCGCCTTTACAAAAGCTATTGTGTCGGATAAAACACGCGGTAGAAGCGCCAGAGATCAACCGCGTTTGACCACGTCAAAACCATAGGGACATTCGTAAATACGTTTGTTTGTATGGGCGTCCAGCTTTTCCCATCCACCGAGCTTTCGGTTATTAGTGGAACCCCACTGAGTCCATTGATCACCGCATGGAACTGGCCAACATTTTCCAGGTCGGGAGAAAGGCCTCCAAGACTTGGAAAGCTCGCCACGGGTCCTTCGCGAAACCACATGATGTTTCCATTCGTCTTACCCTGAACGATGAATTCGCCGTTGGTATAGTTCCAATGGTAAGCCCTGAGGGTGCAATTGGAGCCCGAGGCAAACACCGGCTCAAGTGCGTAACGTTGCCCCGGAGTTATTGATACGTTGGTGCCAAAATCAAAGAGCAGCACAGCATTCGTCCCTGGCATCACTTTCAAAGGCCTGCTCCGCCCGATCACAGGACCACTAATGTTATTACTCCTTAGGTTAACACTCAGCACCGACGGGCCTCCTCTAATCATTTCGAATTGCACGAAACCGATAGTGTTAGACGAAGAGGTAAAGCTCTGCCCCATTGGCGCGTCCGCTTGGATACTGTAGGAAAAATGACCACTACTAAAATCCACTGCCTGGTCTACCTGAAGAATCTGTGCGCCCAATGCGCCAGTGGAAAGAAACAGCACGATGGTCCAGAAAGTAATTCGCAAATACACCTCTCCCATAAAGAAGCTCATCGCTCACCATCCGGCCCAAACCAGTCGCTTGGCTTTGAAATAATGAGCTTTCAGCTTCCGTGGCATGAAGAGCGAGCATGTGTTCCTTTTAGCCGAATGTCAATCATCAGGTTTTAATCCCTTCGTTCGCTTCAAAAACCGAACGGTCATTGGCTTTCCCTCTCGGTTAGAAAGTGCGCAACTTGCTATCCGTGTCCATCTGTGAAAACCGTGGTTAAATTAATTGGGGCCTTGCAGCGAAAGGTTTTATTTCGACCGACACCATGCGTTACTGAGGATTGCCCGCTTAACGTCCGGTTCGGTTGCAGAGAGGAGATTTTTTCTGACTGGTCGGCGCGAGAGAAGGCGCATCCCCTCTGTAGGCTATAACCGATCAGGCGCAACGCAGGTCGGAAAACGAACGGCTGCTAACAGTGCAAATCGGTGAAGGTCGAGTGTAAAACCAGTGCAATGGAGTCAAACCAAGTACAACAAAGGACAATATCGGCGCACCCCTCACGGTCCACGGTTTAAAATAATGGCAAATCGTTCTTAAGGTAAATTGGCAGGCGTCGCCAACATCACGACTTTGGGCGCGCCCCATGAAATGGGCCCATGCCCTGGTCATTACATGTTGCAGGAGGCCGCAAACAGTTTAAGATTCCCGACAACCAATTTGACAACAAGGCGCTTTATGAAATCAGGCATTCAATCCTTTCTCCTGGCGAGTGCCTTTCTGGCTTGTGGCTCATCCGCCCTGCTGCACGGTCAGACCGGCCCTCGGTTTGAGAGCGCCCAACGGCTTACGAATCGGGAAA
>JAQGOV010000529.1 GCA_028293425.1 Verrucomicrobiales bacterium | reverse complement strand
TAATGCCAACCTTACCCTTGCTCAACCGCCCTTGTCAAAGCCGCTCCTGCTCACGCCCGTTGGGCCCTCTCTTCCCGCAGACCTCTCCGGCGCTTTACAGATTTCGACTCTCAACTTTGTGCTGCTGAGGTTCCCGTCGGAAGCCTTATTCCCTTTACCGGTTCACCACGCGCTGGTACTATGACCTGCCATGAAAGAGATGCGAAGTCTTTCGGCAGTGATCATCCTTGGGTTCTTATTAACGACAAGCTTCTGGCTAATTCTGAACGGGGGGTGCACACACACAATGAATCCTAAATCACAAAAAGCTAAGTAAGAGCAAAGAGCATTAAGGGGTCAGCGCGGCACAATGTCACCTTCACTTGTTTGCCCTCACTCGAATGGTTGCGCTCATGACATGGTAAAATCACATCCGGATATTGCACGCGTGGTTTCCTGGCCATGAGGGCAGCCTGAGCCCTTGCAAGGCGACATGCCAACACTCAAATACAGAACTGCGGGAGTGATCCCCCTTTATGGGGCCATGACCAGCAGGATGGTCCAAAACACGCGCAAGGTGGTCTTGAACTCCCAACGCTCCGGGTGTATGGTTGGAAGCCAAAACAGGAAGCGGGCGAGGAGTCTGGTGACTACGTGAACAACGGCTACGACAGGACCGGGCGGTTGAAAGTGTGATATGAATGACAATGCGGCATATTCGACTTCAGACAAGCTCGGGACACAATACGGTGACCGTCTTAAGCACATCCGGGAAGCTCGCAACCTTTCTCCCGAATTTATTGCTAGTCAATTAGGCATATCATTGCAGGAATACCTGGAATGGGAGGCCTTCGAAGGAGAGTTGAATTACGTAACCGACTTGGGAGAGCTCATGAAACTTTCTGGTGTTTTAAAGATTGCGACCCTGAAGCTTTTTGATGACGAGGTTCCTGCGGGAAGCTTTATTCCCTTGTCAATGCTGACCCAGCTTATTTCCCAATATTTGCAAAATACGGGCACCAATCTATCCCAGTTCGAACAACAAGTTGGCTGGTCCGTAGAGGCTAGTTTAAACGATCCAACGCGAGTCCTCGAATGGAATATTGATTGCTTACGCTCGGTGTGCTTGCAAATAAACCTCGATTGGCGCTTGGTTGTTAACACTACCGTAACATAACTGGCCTCCATCGGTCCATCGCCCTGACGGCTCCTCCTGGAGGCGGCAGGACGCATTAACATACGGTTTAGATTTTGGATTAAAGTAATGCACAACTGATTCCTATGAAGTTTTTTTCGAATATCTTAGGCACTGCAATCATCTCCTTTATGCTTTTTCATAACAATGGCCTTTCTCAAGCTGGCGAGACAGGGACGAATAAACCCGCCTTGTCATTTACAAATACGATTACTCGCACCGTCACTATTTCTGCTAAGGACTGCTTCAAGTGCGGAGCCCAAGGCAAGGTGTTTGTAGATACGAACGATCCTTCCGCCGAGGCATTTCACCCTAACATAATCACGTACTGTGAACGTTGCGCATTCCTTGAGATTCCCAAGCTTCCGCCTTGTCCACGCCTAATCATCTCTGCTTTGGGGTATCCCCATAAGCCTGAGGCCATCAAGAAGCGTTACGAAATACTGAACTTGTTTAAAGACAAGAATCTGGCGGATGTAAAACTTCTCACCGTGAATGAACAACAAGTCGCTCCAAGAACTATTCGCATTAGGTATGACGCCATACCAGAGGCGTTGCGAACCACTGGTGAGAAGTTGTTTCTTGAAGGTAACGGGCTTGAACTTGGGCTTTTCGAGAGTTGTGGCCAAGCAGAGCAAAAATAGGACTTAGTAGAACCGCGATTTTCGCCGGAAAGGGGTCGGGCCTTGGTTTCATGGTATTGGACTTTTGCCCGCTTTCGCGAAGAGGAGCATGCCGTGTGTTGTTCTTGTGTCCAACCCATGTTTAGACGACATGGTCACTGCGAACCGCTGTCTTCCGTGCTCGGTAGCACTCGAACCACAGATAAGCGCCGGAAAAGCTGTCAGCCCCAAACATTGTGACATCAACCCCATGAATGGATGACCCGGCCTTTCCCGCCATCCGTGTTCACCGTGGCCAACGAATGGAAAGCCGTGCTCGACAGGACAGGCGCCTGTTGCAAACTATGCGCACTCGACAGCACTCCCACCCCTTTCATCAGCATACGGCTATTCGTCATCTTTTGAATCGACGTGAATTGAAGAGCGTAGTCCTTGCCCAGCACTCGAATGATGCCGAAAATCTGGTTGACGCTTCCTGCCATCACGATGCGAAGACTGCTGTGGAAAATTCGGACCTCTGTGCCCTGCCCCTCTCTGTGGGAGAAACTCGGGCCTTCATCGGTCATTCATCCGTTTTTAATTCGTCAATTTTCCTATCCTCCTCCTGCATCCCACGCGTCTCCTGCGCCCCAGACGCCCCACGCTCCCCACGCGTTATGCAATTCGAAAACGACGTGCTAAAACTCTCCCGCGAAAGGTGATGACATCCTCATCACAAGAAAGGAAACGTATGAAAAGAAACGTGACAACGCTGCGCCACGTTGGATCGGAGACAACCTGCCCCCGGCACCCTCGCGCCCATATCAGTTCTGCCGTTCCAAGACCTCCGCACTCACCCCGGCCCCTGCCTTGCGTGGCTTTGGACTTGGGACCTTGGTCATTGGACTCCATCCCTGTCGCTGGCGCATGCCCGCTGAAGCCTTCGCGAAGGAGGGAAGTGATGAGGCAGGTGAATCCGTTAAAACGTGGGAAACGATGTGACGAGTTTCTGATCAGTCCCCGTTTCTCCTTGCGTTGGGTAGCCGCCGAAGTAATGAGGCCGTCTTTTGTCACTTCAGCGCTGCTCTACGCACGGCAAGCCTCCAGTCATATTGAGCAAGGCTACGCAAGCCGAGGCAAGGCCACGCAAGGCTCCGGGAAAATCACGCCCGCAAGCCTTCCCTGCAAGCCATTCTCGGTCTGCCCAATTGCAACACATCAACCTTTCGCGCGAAAGGGGTCAGCTTCATCGCGCGTTTTGAAGCATAATTGCGCATTATCGCTCGTACTCGCTCGTTATGCAGGTGTTCCATCTCAAACCTGCGTTTCGCGCAGAACTCCCCAGCACCGCACAATGTCCTTTGGCGGCCTTAGCTCAGATGTCCACCCAGGCTTAGCTCAGAACCCTCTGAGCCATGGGGCAAAAACTCTGATTCAATCCGACCGATTCCGACCCAATCTGAGTCAACGGTTTCTCCGCCCGTCCATCCGACCTAATCTGACCTATGGTGACATTCGCGTGAACTCGCGTCCATTAGCGGTTCACTCCGACTCTGGGTGTTCCGGGTATTCCGTGGTGATAAATTCTTCGTGCTGCTTCGTGAGCTTCGTGGTTGAAAGCTTCCTGCCTGGCTTTGTCGCGAAATACGCATCGCATGATGCTGGAAATTTCGGGAAACTACCACCGTCCAAACCACCCTGTTCGGGAAATATCGGGTTATATCGGGCAATGTCGGGAAATGCATTGGAGCTTGTTCTCCCGTCGGGAAATATCAGGAAATTCCTCCCAGCCCAGCTTTGTTACTTCGTTTGCTCCTGTGCGGAAATGTTCCGGGAAAACTCGGGGAACCACTCACTGTTTCCTCCTTGTGAATCCTGCTCCTTTTCGCGGCTACGGCCCGTGGTCTCCGGCGGTCACTCCTCACGCTTTGCAGTTCACGCTTCACACCCGCACCTTGATAAAGCCACGATTTTCAAAAAGCTCAACAAGCCGAATCAAGGGAGCCCAACAATCCACTTCCCCCAGCATGCCATCGCCAAAGTTCCCATTGTTGCTGTTTCGGGTCAATTCGTGGTCAATCTTTCTGCCAGAGTTCCCCTTCCCCATGCCATTCCCCCAATATGCCATTGCCAGCACCCGAATTTGATTTGGCTTTTGCCCGAATTATTTCAACAATCTAGGCCGTCTATTGATCTGATTATGAAACACATTTTGGCGTTGGTCTGTTTTGTCTGGTTTTCAGCCTGCCTCCAGGCGGCCGAAGCTCCGTTGCGGGTGTTTATTCGCGCCGGGGCGAAAACGCATGGACCGGGACAACATGATCATCCGAGCTTTTTGCGGGATTGGAAGGATTTGCTGAACGAACGCGGGCTCAAGGCGGATGGCGGGATGAAGTTCCCAACGGCTGCGCAGCTCGAGAACACGGATGTGGTGGTGGTGTTTGCTGCGGACGGCATGAACATCGTGGGCCAGGACCGCGCGAACTTTGAAAAGTTCCTCAAGCGCGGCGGCGGCTTGGTGGTGTTGCACGATGGGGTGGTGAGCGCGGATCAGCATGAATGGGCCAAAAAGGTTCAGGGCGGGGCGTGGATTTGGCCGAAGAGCGCGCCGGGCATGACGGCGACCAAATGGTATGAGGGCGAAGTAGGCGTTTATTTTGTAGATACCACGCACCCGATCACCAGGGGCATCTCGAATTTCGATTGGAAAGATGAAGTGTATTTCGATTTGGACATGGCGCCGGATGTGAAGGTGCTGGCGACTTCGTTCCATTCCGTGTTCAACATCGCGCCGCAGCTTTGGACCTATGAGAAGACCTGGGAAGGCGGGTCGATTCCTTACCGCGCGTTTGTTTCGAGTCCAGGGCATGAATATGTTTCTTTCAACACGCCACATTACCGGGCGATTCTGCTGCGCGGGATTGCCTGGGTCGGCAAGCGCGAAAACGTAGACGGCTTCTGCAAGCCTGAGGAACTGGCGTCCCTGACCTACCCGGCCGGCGGCCCAACCGCTCCAACCAAAGCGGCGCAAAAGATCACGGTGGATCCGGAGTTTGATATCCGTCTGGTGTCGGCCG
>JAQGOV010000527.1 GCA_028293425.1 Verrucomicrobiales bacterium | reverse complement strand
GGGTGCCGTGCTTCATTTTTGACGGTTTCGCGGTTCTTGCCCTCGCCTTGTGTTGCAGATCGGGGGGTTCTTTTGTTACCTTATGCGGCGATTTGCCTCGCAGGCCGCTTTGACTGGGTGCGAGGCTCGTTATTTATGGCTGAGATTCCTAAAGCATACGAACCGCAAGCGGTTGAAGATAAGTGGTACCAGTTCTGGCTGGACCAGAAGTGTTTTGTGGCGGACCCCACCAGGGTCTCCCCGAAACGCCCAGCCTATTCCATTGTCATTCCGCCGCCAAACGTCACCGGGATGCTGCACATGGGCCATGTGCTGAATAACACCATCCAGGACATTCTCAGCCGGAAAGCCCGCATGGATGGCAAGGAAGTGCTTTGGCTCCCCGGCACGGACCACGCCGGCATCGCTACCCAGGTGCAGGTGGAGCGAGCCCTTAAAAAAGAAGAGAAGAAAACTCGCCACGATCTCGGGCGTGAAGAATTTTTGAAGCGCGTCTGGACCTGGAAGGAAAAGCACGGCGGGATCATCATTCAGCAGCTCAAAAAGCTGGGCGCTTCCTGCGACTGGACGCGCGAACGCTTCACGATGGACCCGGAGTATTCCCGCTGTGTCCAACAGGTCTTTGTGGACCTTTACAAGAAGGACATGATCTACCGCGGCAAACGGATGGTGAACTGGTGCCCGGTTTCCCAAACAGCTCTCTCTGATGAGGAAGTGGAAATGAAACCGCAAAAGGGTTTCATGTATCACTTCAAGGTGGAGGTGGCCGAGATGCCTGGCACATGGCTGACCATTGCCACCACGCGTCCGGAAACGATCCCAGGCGATACGGCGGTGGCCGTGAATCCGAAGGACCCCCGCTACACGCACCTCATCGGCAAGCACATCCTGCGTCCGCTGCCTGTGGAGGTGCCACAGGAAAAGAAGCTCATCCCCATTATCGGCGATGAGCACGTGGATTTTGAATTCGGCACCGGCGTGCTGAAGGTGACCCCGGCGCACGACAAAGCAGACTTTGAAATTGGCCAGCGTCACAAACTCGCCGTGGTGGACATCATGAACCCGGACGGGACCATGAACGCCCTCGCGGGACAGGATCTCGCCACGCTGGACCGTTTTGCGGCCCGCAAGGTTGCCGCGGAAAAGCTGCGGGAACTCGGCTCCATGGTGGAAGAAAAGCCTTACGAGAACAACGTGGGCTTCAGCCAGCGCGCAGATGTCCCGATCGAACCGCGCCTGAGCGAGCAGTGGTTTTTAAAATATCCGAGCGTGAAGCCTTCGAAGGATTGCGTGGCGGAAGGCAGGATGAAGTTCTACCCTGATCGCTGGGCCAAGGTTTACGATCATTGGCTGACCAACATTCAGGACTGGTGCATCAGCCGCCAATTGTGGTGGGGGCACCGCATCCCGGTGTGGTACAACAAGCAATCCGGCGAAACCTATTGTGGACTTGAAGCGCCGAAGGATCCGGAAAACTGGACGCAAGATCCCGACGTGCTCGACACCTGGTTCAGCTCCTGGCTTTGGCCGTTTGCCACCATGGGCTGGCCGGAACAAACGCCGACGCTGAAAGCATTCTATCCGACCACTGACCTGGTCACGGGCCCCGACATTATCTTCTTCTGGGTGGCACGCATGATCATGGCAGGCTACGAGTACATGCACGACCTGCCGTTCCGGAATGTGTATTTCACTGGCATCATCCGCGACAAGCAGGGCCGCAAGATGTCCAAATCGCTCGGCAACTCCCCTGACCCGCTGGATCTTATTAAGACATATGGCGCGGACGCGCTTCGCTTCGGCACCATGCGGGGGGCGCCGCTCGGACAGGACGTGCTCTTCGATGAAAAGGACGTCGAGCTCGGGCGTAATTTCTGCAACAAGCTTTGGAACGCCTGTCGCTACCGCCAAATGCAGGGAGGCGAAGTCCAGGGTGAGATCGATCCGAACAAACTGTTCAGCGACGATAAATGGATCCTGTTGCGCTTGAACACCGCGATCAAGGAGATGGACACGGCGTTCGTGGAATACAGATTCAACGACGCTACCGCCACGCTCTATCGTTTCTTCTGGAGTGAATTTTGTGATTGGTACTTGGAATCCACCAAAGCCGTGCTGCAAGGGACGGACGAGCCGAAGAAGGCCAACACATTGGCGGTGATCGATTTCATATTGTCACACACGCTAAGGCTGTTTCATCCATTCCTGCCGTTTATCACGGAGGAACTGTGGCACGGGATGGGTTACAGCGAAGACATGCCGGAGGACCAGGGCGGCAAGAGCATCATGTTTGCGGCTTGGCCAAAAACGTTTGATGCTGATTTCCGCGATTTCTACAGCCTGGACGATTGCTATCTTGAATTTGTCGAAGCCAAGCATGAGTTGATCGCCCACGGCCGCAACCTGCGGGCTGAGGCGAGGATCGCTTCGAACAAGAAGGTGAACTTCATTCTGAAACGCGAGGAGAGCTTGCCTACGCACGACATGGCGGTGGTGAAGCTGCTGCTCAACGCGGAATCGTTCACGGTCGATCCGAGTTACCAACCGGCAAAAGGGACGCTATCGACCCACACGGGTATGGGCGAACTTTACATGCCGACCGAGGGGCTGATCGACGTTGCTGCTGAAATCGCACGGCTGGAGAAGGAATTGGAAAAACACCAGGTGGAAATCGAAAAGGTGCAGGTCAAACTGAACAACCCGGCTTTCGCCCAAAAGGTGCCGCCCGCTGTGCTGGAAGACCATCAGAAGCGTTTGGCAGATTGGCAGGCCAAATTCGCGCACGTGGAAAAGGCGTTGAACAGCCTGAGGAGCGCTTAAGGAATCCGCTTACAACAAATTCATGAACCAACCCTTACCCATCAAGCCTGCCGAATTGAAACGCGCCCTTTCCGTGGCGGAAGCCGCAGCTCGCGCCGCCGGCAAAATAATGCGCGACAATCTGCGCATTAAGAAAAAGATTAACGAATCCTCCCAGCATGATATCAAGCTGGAGTTGGATGTTCGCTGCCAGAAAAAGATTGAGCAGATGCTCCGCAAGGCTTTCCCGGAAACGCCGATCCTGGGCGAAGAAGGCATCACGGGCGATCCCACAGCCGATCACCGCTGGGTGGTGGATCCAATCGATGGCACGGTAAACTTTACTTACGAGATTCCGCACGCATGTGTCTCGATCGCGCTGCAGAGCCGCATGGGCAAGACTGGCACGGAGCAAGATTATAAATCAGTGGTCGGCGTAGTGTACGACCCATTCTGCGATGAGCTTTGGACCGCCATTCGCGGGGGGCCCGCCAAATTAAATGGAATCCGCATCCAGGTAAGCAACCGGGCGAAATTGAGCGAATCGATCGTGGCGCTTGGGTTTGCTAAGAATAAATACACGCTCGAAAAGATGCTCCCCGCCTTCAACGACCTGATCCATCGCGTGCGGAAAATCCGAATGATGGGAGCTGCGGCACTTTCCATGGTATACGTGGCGAGCGGCCGGATGGATGCTTACCTGGAATTCGGGCTGCGCCTTTGGGACATTGCGGCGGGCGGCTTAATCATCGAGTGCGCGGGTGGGGAGTTTTTTCATGAGGCTGTTGAAGGGGAATACGCGTATCGTTTGGTCGCTTCCAACGGCAAGCTCCGGAAAAAATTGGAGAAGCTTGGCAAATAGAGAAAATCCCCGTGCCGCGTATCACTTTCCGTGGTCTCGGCGCCCTCATTAACCTTGCTTTTCAGGCCCGTTTTTGTTATTAAACTGACTCAACCATGAGTCGTATCTGGTGGTTATTTCTATTGTTGAGCACCGCGAGCATTTGGGCTGGCCCATTGGCCCAGTTCCGGACGGTTTACGGGGATATTGACGTCGAACTCTTTGATGACAAGCCGGTCACGACGCAGAATTTTGTTCGGTATGTTCAAAGGGGACTGTATCAGGACATGTTTTTCCACCGTCACATCCCTGGGTTTGTGATTCAGGGGGGCGGGTTTGCGATACGGGAACGCGGTACCACCAACGCATTCGTCGACAGTATCCCGACTTTCCCTGCGATCACGAATGAATTCCTGGCAGGACGCCGAATCAGCAATATTTTCGGAACCATCGCGATGGCCAAACTCGGCACAGACCCCGATAGTGCAACGTCGCAATTTTTCTTCAATCTCGCGAACAACGCCGCAAACTTAGATACCCAGAACGGCGGATTCACTGTGTTCGGGAAAGTTGTGCGAGGCACAAACCTTCTCTACCGCCTGAACTTCCCTTCAGCACCCACAAATCACATCACCATCTTTAACGCTGGATCGCCCTTCGACTCGATTCCATCACTCTCCACCAACCTTTTGTTCACTAATTTGTTTTTCGTCGATGTTTCCCTCCTGAACACCCAGGTAAAGCTTGGAGCCAACCAGACCCGCGAAATCAATTGGAATAGCGTTGCCGGCCGCACGAATTATGTGGAATACACGTTCTTGACTAATATGCCTCCCCAATGGGTCCAACTCGCTGCTACGAATGGCAACGGGACCCCTTTCAAAGTTGTGGATGCGGCACCGAGCACGACAAATCGCTTTTACCGCGTCCGCATCGATTATCCTGCAAACCCGATTCCTTAACCCCGCAGCAATGATCCGGACTGTAAACCCTACAGCTCAGCCACTGACCAGCTTTCAAAAACAAAACGCCCGCTCGATGTTTCGAGCGGGCGTTTTGTTTTCTAAGACTTAGGCCGCGATGGCGTAAGACTTGATTTTGTTGTAGAGGGTCTGGCGGCCGATGCCGAGCCGCTTGGCGGTCTCAAGCTTGTTGCCGTGGGTTTCCTTGAGCACCTCGACAATCTTGTTTCGCTCCATCGCTTCCATGAGGGTGAGATTCTCGGTGCCGGGTTCGGCGTTCAGTTGCGCCTGAGTCACGGAGAGATCATGCGCGTCAATCTGGCTGCCTTCGGACATCAGGACAGCGCGTTGCACTTCGTTCTGCAACTGACGCACGTTGCCAGGCCAATCGTAGCTCCTCAGACGGTCCGCGGCTTCCGGAGTAAAATCCGTCAGGACACGATCCGCCTGGGAAGCAAAGCGTTTCAGAAAAGCGCGAGCGAGTGGCAGAACATCCTCGCGGCGATCACGCAAGGGCGGGAGCGACACTGAAATCGCGCTGATTCGGTAGTAAAGATCTTCGCGCAGCTTGCCATCGCGAATGGCCTCTTCCACCTGGCGATTGGTAGCAGCGATAATGCGGCAATCTGTCTTGTAACTGGTCCGACCACCGACGGGACGGACTTCCTTTTCCTGGAGGACGCGGAGCAATTTGCTCTGGGTATCGATCGGCATTTCGGACAACTCATCGAGGAGGAGCGTGCCACCCTCGGCCTGTCGGAACAAACCTTCGCGGTCGCCTTGAGCTCCGGTGAACGCGCCTTTGACGGAGCCGAACAGTTCGCTTTCAATCAGTTCACGAGGCAGAGCCGCGCAATTGATTTTGATGAAAGGCCCTTTGCTGCGGCGGCTCAAGGTGTGAATCAGGTCGGCCACCACTTCCTTGCCGGTGCCGCTTTCACCCGTGATCAACACTGAAACGTCGCTGGGGGCAATGCGCTCGATGGTGCGCATGACCGCCTTCATAGGCGGGCTTTGGAAAACCGGGGAGGCATCGCCGCTGATGCGTTTGAGGGTATCGATGAGCTTGCGGTTTTCCTGGAATTGCTGTTTTCGCTCCAGGGCACGTTCGAGCAAGTTGTAAAGGCCCTCGTTGTGTGGCTTGGTTTGAAAATGAAAGGCGCCTCGCTTGGTGGCTTCGACGGCGGCGTCCAGAGTGCCAAAGCCCGTCAGGATAATGGCTTCCGTTTCGGGCCATTGTTTTTTGACGAGGGAAAGCAGGTCCAATCCATCCGCGTCGGGAAGGCGCAGATCCATGAGCACCGCGTCGGGTTGAGGGCCTTCGAACGCTGCTTTTAAGCTGGCGCCATCCTCCGCCTCGCTCACGTCATAGCCTCGGGCCCGAAAATTCGCAGCCAGGAGTGAACGCAGCTCCTGCTGATCGTCCACCAACAAAATTTTATGCTTCATACTTTCTTGCGACCATGGCAGTAGCGGCGGCAGGCATCCGTGAAACTTCGAAACAAATCCCAGTGTTTCTTATGCCGCGCGAACAACCGTTCGGGGTGAAACTGGACAGCGACCAAGTAGGACAACAAATGTCGGCTTTCCGGTCCCAATTCCATTCCCTCGATAATTCCATCTATACTAACGGCAGTTGCGCACAAAGGTTTAGCTGTTTTTTCCACTGCCTGGTGATGTGAGCTGTTCACCCCTAAGACCGTGGTTCCAACCGCCTCAGCCAGGAGGGAGCCAGGCTGCACATTTATCTTATGGACAATGTCATCTTTCTTGTCACTGCGGCTGTGCCGCAGCGCGCCCGGAACTTGCGTGGGGATGTCCACAATCAGAGTTCCGCCCAGGGCGACATTCAGCATTTGATGACCACGACAAATGGCGAGCAACGGCTTTCTTTGGCGAAAGACTTCATCGATCAGCATCAACTCGAAAAGGTCGCGCTCCCGGGCAGGCGGTGAAACGGTTTTCGCGAGCTCCGGCGGAAGCTCTTTTCGATACAGGCTGGTTTCGACGTCATCGCCGCCCGTGAGCACCACGCCATGGGCGTGACGCACAGCCTCAGCCACGATCTGCGGATCGCTCAGACAAGGAAGCACCATGGGAATCGCGCCGGCCGCCTCAATAGCGAGCAGATACTGGTTGGAAAGGTCGATGGAGAAGTCGTCGAACTCCACTCCCCGGCGCCGAGTGCTCGGGGAAATAACAACAATGGGCAGGCTCATTCCCATTCCGCTTCAGGAAACAGCTCGCGGATTCTTTTTTCAATACGCTTGGGCTCTTCGGGACGCATCAGGCGACGCGCGGCTCGACGCCGCACGGCATCCAGCAGTTCCAACCAGTCTTCCACAGGCGGATTTTTCACTTCCTGCCATTCATCGTACCGCCGATTCCGGGCATAGAAGATCCAACGGTCGCCAATATGGTGGGCGTATACCTGGAGCTTTCCCCCTTCTTCCGTGTGTCGCGTCCAACTAACTTCAGCTTTGGCCATACAGGTCGTTTTTCTTTTAAAAATTGTCGCGCTACGATGCCTCGGGCAAATCCACGCTGGCCACCGCCATGGCGGCGATGCCTTCTTCGCGGCCAATGAAGCCCAGGCCTTCATTGGTGGTTGCCTTGATGCCCACCCGCTTAATGTTGATTCCGAGTGCCTTCGCGATGTTCGCTTTCATGGAAAATGCATGCGGCATGACTTTGGGTTCCTGCGCCAGGATTGATGCATCGACGTTCACAATACGCCCGCTGTGAAACGTCACCTGGCGGGCGGCTTCTTCCAGGAAAATACTGCTGGGAGCGCCTCGCCACCGAGGATCTGTGTTTGGAAAGAACGTACCGATGTCCCCTTCCCCCAGCGCCCCCAAAATGGCGTCGCAGATGGCATGCATCAAGGCATCGGCATCCGAATGGCCGTCCAGGCCTTTCATATGTGGAATTTCAACCCCGCCCAGGATCAATTTGCGACCTGGCACCAGTGGATGAACGTCATAACCAATTCCTACGTGAATCATCGGGGCGGAGTATAAAACCACCCCAGCGAAGTGCAACAGGATTGCAAAGACGCTGTTTTAACCTGGGATTGCCACCCGAGCTTAATGGGGAGTGTTTGCGTGCTCCTGAACCCAGTGCTCCACCTCAGCATCGGAAGCTCCAGTCGCCACGAAATCGCGGAATTCATCCATGTCGAGGCCGCTCTCCTCAAAAAACTCCCGATCCATGGGACATCCAAACTTGAAATCTCCCTGCCAGCCGAGCAATGAGGCCCGGCATTTGTCCAAGGTACGAGCAGCCATCTGGTGTCCAGCCAGGGTCTCATAAGCAGAGCGCGGTTCTTCCTTGCGCAAGTCTTTAGCCAGTGCTTCCAATTTTTCTTTATTCATTTGAATGCCTCTCCTTTAGTTCTCCAACTTAACGCTCTTCTTCCCGTATCTCAACGATAGCTGTTGAAAGTATCTTTATGGGTTATCAGCCTCCGTTCACTCTAGCTATTTCCGAGGTTATCTTTTGGCGGAGTACAACCAATTTATGGAAAATCATCATTCCGGACGCACCGTTTCATTGTGGATGGCTACCCAGGAACTGCCGTTTTTCGAGCCTTTGCAGCAAAATTTTGATTCTGATGTCTGCATTGTCGGCGCTGGCATCGCCGGGCTTACCACAGCCTATCAATTGCTGCGGCAAGGCAAGAAAGTGGTGGTGCTGGATGATGGACCAGTGGTTTCGGGCGAAACCGAGCGAACTACTGCCCACTTGGCCAGCGCCTTGGATGACCGTTTCAGCCATTTGGAAAAATTGTTTGGCGAAGATGGGTCCCGCCTCGCCGCGGAAAGCCACATGGCCGCAATCAATACCATCGAAGGCATTGCGACGAGGGAGAGCATCGACTGTGACTTCACGCGTTTGGACGGTTACCTGTTCGTGCCGGAAGATGAGTCCCCCGATCAACTCAGGGAGGAATTGGCGGCAGCTCGTCGGGCCGGCCATGCCCAAGCTGACATGGTTGCTGCGATTCCTGCCTCGTCCTTCCGGACTGGACCGGCAATTAAATTTCCCGGCCAGGGTCAATTCCACCCGTTGAAGTATTTGGCTGGGCTGGCATCGACAATCCAACGAGACGGAGGAGCGATTTTCTCTTACACCCATGCAACCGCTATTGAAGACGGCGACAGCCCCCGCGTGCATACCCAGGACGGTTATACCGTTTCAGCAAAAGCCGTGGTGGTTGCCACCAACTCACCGATCAACGATCGTGTGGCCATGCATACCAAACAGGCTCCCTACCGCACGTATGTAATCGCGGCCAGGATTCGTCATGGGTCGGTTCCGGTGGCACTTTATTGGGACACAATGGATCCATATCATTATGTCCGTCTGCAAAAGGAGGCTGGTGAAGCGGATTTGCTGATCGTCGGTGGTGAGGACCACAAAACAGGTCAGGCTACCAACGTGGAAGCGCGGTTTGCCCGATTGGAGTCGTGGACCCGCGAACGCTTCCCGGTCGATGGCATCGAATACTACTGGTCCGGCCAGGTGATGGAGCCAGTAGATTCCCTCGCTTTCATCGGGCGAAATCCCGGAAATAAAAACGTCTATATCGCTACCGGAGATTCAGGGCACGGCATGACACACGGCACGATCGCAGGGCTCCTCCTGACAGATCTGATTTGCGGGCGGGCCAACGCCTGGGCAGATCTCTATGACCCCTCGCGCAAACCATTTCACTCGCTCGGAGAATTTGCCAAGGAAAACCTGAATGTTGCGGCGCGCTACACGGAGCACCTCCGTCGAGGCGAAGTGCGTGACGAAGCGGCTATTCCGCTCGACAGCGGGGCCGTGATTCGGCATGGAACGAAGAAGGTGGCGGTTTATTGTGATGAGACCGGGCAGCGTCATGCGTGCTCCGCGGTCTGTCCTCACCTCGGTTGCGTTGTGTCATGGAACGGCGTGGAAAAGACCTGGGATTGCCCGTGCCATGGTTCGAGATTCGATCCTTACGGGAAAGTCGTGAACGGACCCGCTAACGAAGATCTCGAAAAACCCTCGGTCGATCCGCACGAGGAACACGTTCACGCCTGACCCCGTGATGGAGGTCCAGGCAGAGTGCAACCCCTGGCTGCGGCGT
>JAQGOV010000500.1 GCA_028293425.1 Verrucomicrobiales bacterium | reverse complement strand
GGACTCGGCGTGCGGAACGTAGATCGTATCCTGCAGGCGCGTCGTTGGCATTCATTGCGTTTAGATGATCTCATCAGGCTCCGCGTGTCACTCCGGAAGGTGATGCCATTCATTGAAACTACGGACCATCACCCGGCTGCCTCGCTGGACAAGGAAGATCTGCGGTCACGCCTGGTGAACGCGGAGCAACTGGATCTTTTTCCCTCCGCGCGGTCGGTCTACTCAGGCCAAATATGACAATTGAACAGATAACTTTTGAGCCTACGTTGGCAGGCTGGCAACGGTCTGCCCGTCATGCCCTGCAGCTCGGGTTGAGCCCCGATGAAATTGTCTGGCATGCCGCAGGTTCCGCGCAGCCCGACCTTGGCCTCTTCCAGGAGCACGCGGCGGACACCACGCCAGCTTCGCAGGCCCCTCATTTCAAGGTCCCCCGCAGCTTTCTTATATTGGCGCAAAACGTAGCTTGTCACTCCTCGGAAATTCGATGGGCTCTTCTTTACCGGGTGCTTTGGCGCCTGACGCACGGCGAGCCAAAGTTACTTGAAGTCGCCATGGATCAGGACGTTCATCTCCTCCGGGAAATGGATAGCGCCATTCGGCGGGATGTTCACAAGATGCATGCCTTTGTTAGATTTCGCGAAGTACGCACCGAAGACGGAATTTACTCCGTGGCCTGGTTTGAGCCTGAGCACCATATTATTGAACTGAGCGCGTCGTTTTTTGTGGACCGCTTCGCTTCGATGCGATGGTCGATTCTTACTCCAGATCGTTGCGCTCATTGGGACACCCGCGAATTGCGCTTCACCGAAGGTGTTCCCAGAACCGCGGCTCCGACTGATGATGCGGTGGAAAAGCTTTGGCTGGCCTACTATTCCCATATCTTCAACCCCGCACGGCTCAAGCTGCAAAAGATGCAGGCAGATATGCCCAAGCGGTATTGGCCCAACTTGCCAGAAACGGCGGCCCTGCCCTCCCTGATTCAGAAGGCGCCGAAACGCGTCGAGCACATGCTCGCTACCAGCGAACGACGCAAAGTTCAGGAAACGGATTTCTCGACTCCGCCAGTGCCTCCTTCTGCAGACTTGAGGCAGCTTCAGGCCGCGGCAAAAACCTGTCAGGCTTGTCCGCTTTGGAAGAATGCTTCCTGCACCGTCTTTGGCGAAGGTCCAGCCCATGCCAGAATCGTTCTGATTGGCGAACAGCCGGGCGATCAGGAAGACCGTGCCGGGAAACCGTTTGTGGGTCCGGCAGGCCAACTGCTCAATCGGGCGTTGGCGCAAGCAGGCGTGGACCGTGCCGCGTTGTACGTCACCAATGCTGTGAAACACTTCAAATGGGTGCCACGCGGCAAGCGCCGAATGCACGATACTCCCAACGCCAAGGAGATCCTGGTGTGTCGGCCCTGGCTGGAGGCGGAGTTGCGCGCCATTCAGCCTGATCTGACGGTGTGCTTGGGCGGCACCGCGGCGCATTCGCTTTTTGGGTCTCCCGTGCGGGTGCTCCAGGAGCGTGGGCGGTTGCAACCTTCGCCTTGTGGCGGACAAGCGCTCGTGACGGTGCATCCCTCCTCTCTGCTCCGATTGCCGGACAAAGCCGCCCAGGAAAAGGGCTACCAACAATTCGTGGACGACCTGCGTTTGCTGGCTAACCGGCAGTAAAACGGGATCGCCCACTGGACAATTCGACGAAGAGGATTAAGGTCTGGGCTGTAAGGAAGACTCACACGCAACAAGTCGCCGCCAAGAAACGGCGCATTACCCATCACGTTTATGCTGCAAAAACAAGCCACCACCGCTGCTACCATCGGATGTCTTGTCGTTCTCCTCGTCTGTATTTTCCCGCCCCGGGATACCCTTCAAACCAAAGAGCCCAAGCCGAGAGGCTTTCTGCTAGCCGAACACTTTGATCGTGCGGATGTCACGTTCGACCCTGCGAGCCGATCTGGCACGTTCACACGCGTTGAAATAAGCCTGGGCCGTCTGCTGGCGGAGGTTTGCGCAGGTTTCGCAGCCACCGGGCTTGCGATTTGCCTCTTGGTTTTGCGGCGATACGCCCCACAGGCGACCAGCAACCCGGTTCAGGAACTGGTCGAGGAAAGCGAGCGAAGCCGCTGACCATCCCTCCCGATCCGAAGTGACCACCCTCAATCACTAACCCAGGGCTGTTGCTGGAAGCGTTTCATCACCTTTTCAAATGTGCTGACGAGTTGGTTGATTTCACCCTCTGTTAACCCGGCTGCGAAGTACTTTTGGATCCCGGCCCAATATACAGGTCGAGCCTGCGCTAAGGCTTGCTGGCCCTTTTTGGTAAGCACGGCAAAAGCTCCCCGCTCGTCCTCCGGGCATGTTTCCTTCTTGATATATCCCTCCTCGACCAGCTTAGCTGCAGAGCGGCTTAGCGCACTCCGGCTTAATACAATTTTCTCCGCAATCTCATTCATCCTGAGCTGCTTCTCGGGTGCATTGTCCAGGACCAGAAGCACATCATACCACGTCAGGGATATGTGGCCTTGGGCTTCAAGGTCGGCTTCGATCCGGCTTGTGAGCTCTGCGTGAATGCGCAGAAGATAACCCCAGGCGTCTACTGAAACTGGCTCATCTTGCATCCATTAATCATGACAAATAAATATTTAGTTGCAACTGCAATTATTTAGTTGCACAAGCAACTATTCGGTGTAGGGTGCTTCTAGTTGCACATGCAACTAAAGAAAAACTATGAAATCGATTAATGGAAAAGAACTGAAACAGCTGCTCGAATCTAGAAACAATCTTCTCCTCCTGGAAGTTTTGCCTGAAAAGTATTATCGGAAAGGCCATCTCCCCGGAGCACGCAATCTGCCGCTGGAAGCTGTGGATACCCAGGCGCCAGTGCTCATTCCGGATAAATCCGCATCAGTCATCCTGTATTGCGCCAGCGAAACCTGTGAGAACTCCCATTCCGCCGCGCAACGGCTCGTGGAGCTGGGTTATCAGGATATAACAGTCTATCCAGGCGGCAAAGCCGAGTGGGAAAAGTTTGGATACGCGTTCGCGAACTAAGGCTCACAATGAAAGCACTGGCTCAACCTCACAAGGGGTCATTCCCGGGTGTCACCATGAAATCCCGTCCGGGTGTGCACTGGAAACTTCTACATGCGCTCCTCCAAACTCAGGCGAGTTGGCCCGCCGTGGTGGCTCGGCTGACTCTGGCTATGGTCATGTTCCCGCATGGTGCGCAGAAGACCTTCGGCTGGTTCAATGGCTATGGCTTCTCGGGCACGATGAACTTTTTCATCGGAACAATGCATATTCCATGGCTATTTGCCCTCGCAGCCATTCTCGCGGAAGCACTCGGTCCCATAGCACTCGCGGCCGGTTTTGGTGCCAGGATCGCTGCGGCGGTTATTGCCATCGACATGACGGTCGCAGCCCTTACTAGCCACATCCAGAACGGATTCATGATGGATTGGTTTCGCAATCAAAAGGGTGAAGGGTTTGAATACCATCTGCTCGCGATTGGCCTTTGCGCTGTAGTGATATTGTTGGGTGGCGGAACTGGCTCAATGGACTTGAAGCTGAGCCGGCGCCTGAGCCGGTGACACCCCCTTTGTCAGGTTCTGCAGAAGGTGGATTGTGCGCAGGCTTTGTGAGTTCATCACTCATAAAGCCTATTTCTATTGTTTGAAGGCGCTGAAGAAACAAGTCTTTGTTAAACTCCGGAATTCACAGACCCCAGTCGTCGGGCCTTGCATGAGAAATCGGCAGGTAAACTCGAAATCTTCACGACCTCACACCCCAGATCAAAACAATGCTCAAGTGCCGACGACATGATATTGCGTAAGCTTTACCAGCGATGATCTGGCTTGTGACCGGCCACATGCCTGGTTCGCCAGTCCAACTGGTGAGGTCATTACCATTGAAGCGCGAAGTGAACCTCGACGGGGCCGCAGCTCACCTGCGGAATGGTCCCAACCGCTTCAGCCTGATTTTCTTAAATTGTAAGGCGTAGGCCTTTTCGTTCGGACCCGCGGACAATTCGAAGGCCAACAATCCAGAGCTGGAGAATTTGCCTGAGTCCGTATCGGTTGTATCGAGCACCGTCACACCATTGATCTGGTGTATAAATTGCCTGCCCTTTGCGACGATGACGTACTCATTCCACTCGCCACCGGAACGCAGGGCACTATTCCCATTCCCGCGGGCTATGCCCCTCGCAGCGAGTTTAGGACCGGTGTAGAGGAGGTCCCCTGTTCTGCGTATCCAAAGCGGGGCGATATAGCCGGTGATGTTTCCCTGGTCGTCGCTAACGCCTCGATATTTCACCCCGCCGTTACCCTGTCCCCGAAAGGAAAGTCGTAGCTCAAAATCCTCCACTTTCCCCCCTTCCCAGACCAGGAACGTTCCTTGCTTGAGCCCGGTCTTGGGAGTGAACTGCCCTGTGATTGACCCATCCTTCACTGACCAAAAGAGTTCGTCTCCCTTCCAACCGGAAAGATCTTTCCCGTTGAAAAGACTTTCAAACCCTTCTTCCGAGGCAAAAGCACTGGCGGATTGCGCCGGAACCGGATGAGTGGCCTGCGCGGGAGGGTTCGTGCTTCGCAGGTGGAAGAAGAGCCAAACCTGCACCACCAAAACCAAAACAACCAGCGCCGTGATCAACGCCCATTTCCGGATCGTGCTGGATCTTAATAACGCGGCAGCAGGAGGAACGGATTCCTGGGGAATCTCTGGGATGACGGATTCAACCGCGGTCGGCATCACTTCATGTGCAGCCACCAACGTCTGGCTAACCATGAACGGTTTTGGGGTTTCGTTGACTGGTTCTATGCTTGGCTCCGGCGCAGCGGCTACTGCCGAAGCCGCCGGTGATGAAATCGGATTGCTCATGGGCTCCGGAACAAAAGCCGGAGCACTGACTTTCGAAAAGTCTGTGCAATCCAGCCATTCCAGGATGGCGCGAGCACTCTGCGGGCGTTTCCCCGGTTCCTTGGCAAGACATGCCATGACCATCGCAGCGACCTCCGACGGAATGTTGTTGCTGAGTTCCAAATCAGCCAACCGCTCATGCATGTGCTGCGGGCGGTTGTGACGGAGTTGATACCCAATGTCGCCTGTGTAGAAGGGCGGCTGGCTGGTCATCAGATCGTAGATGGTCGCTCCCAAAGAGTAGATATCATCCGTCACACTCGGCTTCTCTCCATCAGCCTGCTGCGGGCTCATGAAGGAGAGGGTGCCGCGCGTTAGCGCAAGGCCTGAACTCCGCATGCTTGAATCGTGGATCACACAAGCCAAACCAAAATCGGCCAGTTTCAAGCGACCGTTGCCGTCCAGCATCACATTCGCGGGCTTCAGATCGCGATGGAGCACCCGCTCCCCATGCGCATAATCCAGCGCCTCACAAAGCTGACGCAAGAGCGGCATGAGAAACTTCCATGGGAGCACCTGGGCCGGACGATTGGCCCGGCAGTAATGGAGATTTGGTCCATCAACATACTCCATGGCAATGAAGGTGTGTTCGCCAGTCGTTTCCCACAAATCGTGAATGCGAACGATGTTCGGATGAGAGAGCTTGCGACTGCGCAATGTCTCCTTTCTTAAATCCTCTACTGCGGACGAGTCTGATGCGACTTCAGGCGGCAAAAACTTCAACGCGGTGAATTCGCGCAACCGCATATCATGCGCAAGCCAAACCACACCCATGCCGCCCTGCCCCAGGACCTTCTTCAAAAGAAAGCGACCCGCGCCCACGCACTTGCCAGGGGACAGGTTTGAGGCAGGTTTTAGGTCATTCATGGATGGTAATCACCCAGCAAAACAGGAAAGGGATGGCTGGATAGACGGCGGTCTCATTGTGTTAAGTGCTAGCAGCATTATTAGTTGCCATCCTTCCAGGATTGTCAAAACTTCTTGAATTAACGCCCCTGCCAAAGATCCCAAACCAAGAAGCCCGCGATGATCAGGTACACAGCGGCCCTGCCCTCCTTGAGCCAGAAGGCGCCGCAACGCGTTGAGCACATGCTCGCCAGCAGTGAACGTCGCAAAGTTCTGGAAACTGATTTTTCAACTCCCCCAGTGCCTCCCTCATCCGATTTAGGAGAGCCTCAGGCAGCTGCAAAATCTGTCAGGCTTTTCCGCTTTGGAAGAATGCGTCCTGCACTGCCTTCGGCGAAGGCCCATCCCATCCCCGGATTGTCCTGATCGGCCAACAGCCAGGACATCAGGAAGACCGCGTTGGAAAACCGTTTGTCGGGCCAGCCGTCCAACTGCTAAATCGCGCATTGGCGGATGCGGGAGTCGACCGGTCCATCCTGTATCTACCGCGGCCACGCTCGGATGTCTTGTCGTCCTCCTCATCTGTATTTTCCTGCCCAGGGATGCTCTCCAAACCAGAGAGCCGAAGTCGCGGGGCTTTCCTGCTCGATGATCACATCGATCGCGCTGATATCACTTTCAACCCCGCTACGAAAACCGGGACATTTACACGGGTGGAGGTAAGCATTGGCCGAATGCTTGCGGAAACCTGCGCAGCTTGTGCCGCGACAGGGCTGGCCGTTTGCCTACTGATCTTGCGTCAATACTCGGCGGCAGCATCGGAAAAGCATCAAGTTCAGGAGTTGGTGGAGGAGCGTGAAGCTTCTTAGCGCCCGCTAATGGTCATCGGAGGCGTCCAACAACGCGGCACAGAGCGACTAGGAGGTAAAAGGCCAAAATAACCCAAGCGTCCGGTCGCTTGCGCAGCGGTTTCAACCGTAGCGCATCGAAAGCGAAGACAAGCCCGAACGCAAAAGCGATTTCGGTCGCGAAGCGCGTATCAAACAGGCGCGGCTCACGGAGAATACGTCCTTCGGGGGGCCCAGAGTACGCTGTGGCAAGGCCGCGGAACATCAGGAAGATGGCCAGTATTCCCCATCCAAGAGGCAGGGAATAGATCAAACGCAGGCCATTATTATGGTCAGGTTGAGCCTTGAGGCCCTTGCAAACGATATAACTCAGCGTGCCGCAGATTAGTCCAGCACTCAGCGTGAAGGCTGAGGCTGGACCGACCAAATCTGCCAAATCCCTGAGATTGAAGTCGACCATAAGGCTCTTACCGGTGCATTGAGACGAAGATGGCATCTCGGTTTTGCCAAAGCAACCCGGAAGAGCCCCAAGAACACGGCACCGATGGGCAACTTCTCCCGTGCGCTTGGGTGGTGCTTTGATTCATTTTTGACGGTTT
>JAQGOV010000485.1 GCA_028293425.1 Verrucomicrobiales bacterium | reverse complement strand
GCTGTCCTTCCCCTTCATCGAACGTGTAAATGTGAATGATGTTCGTGTGGTTGAGCGACGCGCACGCGCGCGCTTCACGATAAAAACTCTCCAGGGCTTCAGCGTCGGCCAGCAACTCTTTCTTCATCAGCTTCACCGCCACCATTCGGTCCAGCACCGTGTCATAGGAAGTATATACGGTTCCCATTCCCCCGGAAGCGATCACGCCGCGCAGCTCGAATTGCCGGAGCATCAGCGGCATCATGATGAGACTACCGCATTTGCTGCAAGGAACGGTGGCTAGTGGAGCGAGATCCCCGGGGATGAACACCTTGGTCTGGCAGTTACCGCAGGTGACCATCTTCAATGAAGCTTTATCGCTCATCTCGGTTCCAGTGTAACATATTTGATTGTCTTTCGACAAGTCTGTTGCGGAACTATCCGGAAGCGGAGTCAGGGATGTGGATTCCATGTTTTAGTGGCCTGTTTACCCGCCGAATTGAGCTCTGATTGCGCCATTCAAAGCCGATAGATACAGAGGCAGTTACAAAAAGGGAACTGAAATCTTTTTGACAATTCCTCGAAAATAGTGTTTTCTAAGTGGCGTAAGAAAATGACAAACACGTTTACAATGCAGCGTAGCGCCCGGCTGGCCAAGGGACACACGTCCATTTGGCAGGGTTGCGTCTCTGCGCCTGGCATCGTGGGTGGAATTTTCTAAACGATAAACAATAGATTTCCGACAAAACCCGCGATTGCCAGTCAATCGCGGGTTTTTTGTTTGAAAATAACCAGTCCCGGCTCGCGTCGGGCAAAACGAAAGAAAACATGAATACAAACTATAGACGGGTGCCGACAAGGTTCGGGCCTGAAACACGCTTCGAAGTGAAGCCCGTCCCGCCCGCACCGTTCCGGGCGACACAGGAAACCGAGTTGGAACGGCTCAAAAACCGACTGCTCTTGCGGCTGTTGGCCGAGTTGGCCGAGCCGGAAGTGAACGCCTACGTGCGCCGCGCCGCGAACGAAGCCGCCGCGCTGGCCTGGGTCACGCCGTACCCGCTGCTCGCGTTTCCGGCGTTGTTCGAAGAAAAAGTCGAGAATGCCCTGCTCTATGCGGAACGCCAAACCAGCGTCCGCTTGCGCAGCGCCGAACTGGTGCTCGTATGAAAGCAAACGAACCAACTCAAATCGTCCGCTCCGGGCGGGGAACTGTTCGGATTTGCGATTCCTCGATGGTTGATTGCCGCGACTGTTGTTCACAGCTCGCGTCCATCGCCATTCACGAGTCGTAAATCCCAACGGTTCCTCGTCCCTTTGGCGACGACGCCGGACGATTTCGGGATGGCAAGGCTGCCGGAGCAAACAACTTTTTCCGCGCGCAGGCGGCCTTGCCTCCCAACGATTTTGTGGGGCGCACCCAATTGCAGGTCACTGCTTTTGGGTGCGATAAAATTCAAGCTGGAATCCAGTGATACTGGGACAAGGGCGATCTCAACACGATCCTTGAAACCATGGTTTAACGCACGCGATTGGCAGGTCGTTAGCGAACGGAACGGTCAGGGGAATGATTGTCAGGGGAATGGTCCCCTTCCGGGCACAGTCAGAACATCGGTAACACCTTTGGTTCAGAACATAGGTAACACAGTTGGGTTAATAGGTTACATTATTTGTCATTCGGTTGGCCAGCTTTCTGGCAGTCCGTACGGACTGCCAGAAAGCTGGCTGTTGCCGGGTCAATGTGCCCGAGCAGTAAGCGGCTAAACCACACTTCCACCAGTCCGTTGGCTTGAGGTTTAATCCCCACGGACCACCCCGCTATCGCCGTACTGATAAAGAAACGCTCCGTGCCATACCGGATCATCCCGCTGGGTCGATGTACTTTGCGTTTGGGGCTCTCACCATAATCCAGATCCTCAGGCGTGCCCTGGTACGCCCGGGGTGACGGTTCGTAAATCTCCGCCGGTGTTTTCATGCCCAATGCTTCATGGGGGCGCTCGATATTGTATTCCTGACGCCATAGGTCAAAAGCGGCTTGGTCGCGCCCGATCCGACCGCCTTGCAACTCGCATCGAATATCCCGATGCATGCGTTCGTGAGCCCCGTTGTCCTGGGGACAACCAGGACGGTTGCGTTCCAGGTCAATGCCTAAAGCCAACCACCAGGCGGATAGCCGCGTTAAGCCCAGCAACCCATGAGTGCAGGCAAAAGGCGCGCCGTTATCGCTGCGAATCGCCCCCGGCAACCCATGTCGATGGAACAGTTCCTCAAAGCATCGGCGTACAGTCTGGCCACGGCAATCAGCTAGTATCCTCATCTCTAAAAGCATCCGGCTGTGCTCGTCCCGCACGGTCAATGGTTCCACCCGGAGTCCTGCTTTGTCCGTCCACCAGCCTTTGAAATCCACTGTCCAAATGTCATTGGGCTGCTCGGCTTTGCGGCCTTCGGCCAGACGCCCGCCACGTTCAGCTTGCCGCAACCGTCGCGGCTTCGTCATGCCCGCTCGCTCCAAGATGCGCTTGAAACTGCTCTCGCTCGGAGCCAGTCCACCGTGCCGACGCCGGTAAAGCTCCTGAATCTTGCGCGGCCCCCAGTGCGGATGGCCTTGCTTCAAACGCACCATCTCGCAGACCACCTCCTCGGCCAGCTGCGCCGCATGACCATGCGGACGCCGACTTTCCTCGGCCAGCCCAGCCCAACCATCTCGTAACAGCCGATCACGCCACTTGTAGCCTGTCTTGGCGCTGATTCCATATTCGCGACAAAGCTCACGAAAATTCTCTGTCCTTAACGCTCTCATCGCAAACTCAATTCGTTGATCCATTTTTTCGGTCTCTTTCCAAGGCATCCCAAAACGTTCCCTAACCTTTTGGCGCCTTGTAAAGTGTTACCCATGTATTGAACCTGAAGCCTTACCGATGTTCTGAACCTGCACCGCCTTTCTCGAATTTATTCCCCTGACAATCATTCCCCTGACCATTCCGGTGGCTGGAAAGAACGCCGCGTTTCTGGCGGACGTGGAATATTTCGTAAGCTGCTCCGGAATTATCTCTCCATTGATTCACCCGATGCTCCTAATCTTTTTTTCGATTTAGGTCTTCCGAACGCGCCCCATTAAACTCCCACGTCATACAAAACTGCATGAACCGTTTAATAATCGCCGCCATGATGCTGACCCTTCACGGAATGAATACAAACGCCTTTCCCATGAATTCCTCCTCCGCCAATGACTACGTGATTCTCCTTCATGGCCTCGGCCGCACGCCGCTTTCGATGAAACGCCTCGAATGGACTCTGCGCCGGGAAAATTACCGCGTCATCAACTTGGCCTATCCCTCCACGCGCGTTTCCATTCAAGACGCCGCCGATCATTGGCTGGATAACATCTTAAAAACGCGAATCACCGACCCTACCGTCAAAATCCATTTCGTCGCGCATTCTCTGGGTGGA
>JAQGOV010000483.1 GCA_028293425.1 Verrucomicrobiales bacterium | reverse complement strand
TTGGGGAAGGCTGTTTGGATAGCATCCGGCTCGGGAAATCTCCGCCTGGTGAGCTGCACGATGGTAGGAACGGCACCAGCGACCCTCGCGCTGGATGCTGCAAGTCCAACCACGGTGGTGCTTTACGGGGAATGCGTGGCGAACCTGACAAAGGGCGGGAACGTTACGACTTCCGGAAGTGCTCTGAGCGTGAACGTGAGCCTCACATGATGATAGCAACCGTTATCACCTGCCCGCAGCGGTTTGACCACTACCGGAGGTTCTTAAGGAACTTTGCGGCACTCAATCTCGGCTTCCCAGTGCGGACGTTTCAAACGAAGGAGGCCCAAGGGGACGCTTTCGCCAACAATAATCTCAATGCCAGGGCTGCTCTGAGGTTTGCGCAGAGGCATTTGGAGAAGGACGGCTGGATCCTCTACCTGGAGGACGATGTCGTGCTGCATCCTGCTTTGGCTCAGATGCTGCCGGAACTCGCGAGGATCGGGAACCAGGAAGGCGTGGACTGTTGGAACCTTTGCAACAGGAAGAACAATTTTAAACGTCAGTTCCGAGTCGCTGACGCTGTAATTAAGGAATTGGATTATCCCATTTTGGGCGGTCATGGCCTGCTTATCCCCCAACGGCATCTGGCACAGATGATCGAGGCTCATTGGTCCCAAGTCTCGGATCAGGCAATGTTTGCGGCCATAAACCATCCAAACCTCCGGGTCTGGCAGGTAGTCAAACCGGTGCTTGTCGAACATTTTGGCTTTATTTCCACCTACAACCCCGAAGACGGACCGAAGGTCCTGGAGGTGAATCATGCAGATTGACCAAGTGATTTTGCGGCCGAAAGCGGATGCAATTTTGTTGCAGCACACGGATAGCTCTGGGCGATCTGGCATCACGGTGGTGCCCTTTGATGAGGTGGAGGTGCCTGCGGCCTTGGCTGAGGTTCTCCGGTTCTGTGAGAAGCGGATGCCTCCTGAGCGGGAGAAGCCAGCCCAGGAGGAAATCCAGCAGGAGATTGCGGAGTTGGAGTATCGACTGGAGCACCTGCGGAAGTCTATCGGAGGGCCTCAGGTCGTAGAAGGGACGAAGGCCATCCCATGACTAACGCGAACACAAGCGAATTCCTGCGCGTGGTGGACCATGCCGCCGCAATGAATGACCGCTGGTTATTCCTCGCAGCGTTCTGCTTGCTGCTCGTCGGTGGCGGCATCGTGATTTACTGGCTCGTACGACAACTGGAAGCTGTGCTTGCCGGCCACAAGCTAGCTCGAGACGCGCAGCAGGCAGCTCTCACACAAATTATCGCCACGCAAAACGAAACGGCGTTGAAGCTCGCCGTTTGCATCGACCGTAACACAGCGGCGCTTGAGAATTGCACGCTCGAAGTGCGGCGTATCCGTGAACGAACCTGATATGAAACGACTGTTACCTCCCATGATCGGCTTACTGCTGGTGACCGGCTGTGCCCGGTTCACGTCCACCGTGACAGAACGGACCATGTGCGACGGCGTAATCGAGCGGGTGACAGTAGTAAAGGCCGCGACGTTGTTCGACTCGAAGAGTGAATTGGCGAAGCTCACGAGCGGCCAGACCGAAAAATCCCAGAAGGTTTCCATCGGCTCCCTGAATCAGGAGAGCAGTGCGACCAACGCTGTAAGCTTGGTCGAATCAGTAGTGGGGGCTGCAGTCCGTGCTGCCCTAAAGCCCTGAGTAATTATTGAAGCAATTTATGATCAAAGATGTAACACACGCGGTGTTGGCAACGTGGGCCGCCAAAGATATTCCGGCCCGACTGGGTGTAGCGGATACTGCGAAGATCCTTGGCTTTGCCGAACATGACATCCAGATCTTGATGGCGGCACGGAAGTTGACGCCCCTGGGTGACCCTGCACCCAACGCGCCAAAATGGTTCGCCGCCATCGAGGTCATCCGCCTTGCTGCTGACGAGGAGTGGCTCAACAGGGCGACAAAAGAAGTTTCGAAATACTGGCGCAACAAGCGAGAGCGGGTCGGAAATCCCCGCAAGTCTCTGCAGCGCGTCAGCCGTGAGCGATCTGAAAAAGTTTCACCTAATTCTTCACCTGAACCTTCACCAAACGGGCAATTCGATAGCAGTGGAAAGGCATTGGCAGGCAGTGAGCGAACGACCGCAAATATTGCTTGAACCCCTGTAAAATGGGCCTAAAGTAAGCCTTGTAACTGAGTGTGTTGCGGTTGGAACGGTAAAGTATCCTCGTTCGATTCCGACCCTCGCCTCCAATTTTTTTTGCACCGCAAAAAATTTGCCCGCCATGGCCTTCAACGGCGGGCTCTATCACTCTCGAATTGCTTCCGTCCGTTGAACAGCATTCCTCCAAATATGCAGCACGGCGTAGCTCCGCCAGGGTCTCCATGCTTGTGACATTTCCTCCGCCTGTTTCGCCGTCACACCTCCTAGGTTATTTCGCACCGCGATATCTTCTTTGGGAAAGGCATCCGGCCAGCGTAGGGCACGCATGGCAATGTAATTGGCCGTCCATGGGCCGATTCCGGGCAGTTCGGCGAGGCGTTTGATCGTGGCCTCAGGACTATGATGATTTCCACTGTCGAGCGACAGTCCCCCGGAAACCTGTGCATGAGCGAGGCCAAGAATGCATTTGCAACGTGCGCTCACAATTCCAAGTCTGGCGAGTTCATCAACACTCGCCTTGGCAATTCTTTGTGGCGATGGCGTCAGGCGGTTCAGTTCGGCGAAGGGTGTTACAAAAGGAGCACCAAAGGCCGAGATGAGACGGCATGCAATCGTTGTTGCAGCCTTTACGGTGATTTGCTGGCCAAGGATGGCGCGAAGGCCCATTTCAAAACCGTTGAAAGCGCCCGGCACCCGCAAGCCCGGATTCGCTTTGACTAAAGGGGCTAAAACTTTGTCCCTGGCCAGATGCTTGGAAATGATTTCAGGTCGGGCGTTTAAATCAAACAAGTCGCGGACACGGTTGAGCAGAGCAGGCAAGACAGGCGCCAGGCTGTGGGTGAACTCGAGCAGTAGCGCATTTTTCGTTTCGGAGTGCGTCACTTTGATCCAACCTTTGGAATTCCCTAAATGAACCGTGCGGGCGTAAAATCGGTCAGTCACCCATTCAATCCCTTTTAGTTCGCGACCTTTCAGGAACGCTAGCATGCCCTGCCAGTCATAAGGCGGGCGATAGGACAGCAGCAGGGTAGATGTGCCCGAGTAGCCCATCGTCTCCGCATTTTCAACCGCCCTTTTGCGCAGGTGGGTGGGGGCCATCCGATAACGGGTGGTGAATGCGTCGTTGAAACGGCGCAGGCTCGCAAACCCACTGGCGAACGCAATCTCGGTGACCGGTAACTTCGTCTCCGTGAGCAGTTGTTTTGCCAGCAGCAAACGGCGAGTCAGAATCAGCTGAATCGGAGGCACACCCAATTCCTTTTGAATGATGCGGCGAATCTGCCGTGAGCTTAACTCAAACTCTCGGGCAATCGCTTCAAGCGCTCCCGTCTCTTCCGCCGTTCCTTCCTCGATCCGGCGAACGATTAGGTGAGCAATACGTTGCGAGTTGTCTATCGGCGCATTCCCCGGAGCCAGCTCAGGCCGGCATCGCAAACACGGACGGAAACCGGCCAGTTCGGCTTCCTGTGCGCTATCGTAAAAGCGACAATTAATTTCCTTCGGCGGCTTCACCGGGCAAACCGGGCGGCAATAAACCCCTGTCGACTTCACTCCCACAAAAAAGAGACCGTCAAAACGCAGATCCCGGGCAATAAGCGCTTTATACAGTGATTGCGTGTCTCGTTTCATTTACCAAGAATACACTCAGCGTCTTCGTAAAGCTCGCCACTTTCGGACATCGAAATATTTTAGGTTCCATGGCCGAAAATGGCGAGCATTCAGCCTGATTCCAGCTAATCTAAAAATGACTGGTAAGAGAACGCACATGAAAAAAATAGATAAAGTTGCAGAAAGCACCACGGTCCATTATTGCACCGTCAAAAGCGGGATCAACGATCTCATGCTCGTGGCTGATGATTCTGCCTTAATCGGACTTTATTTTGTCGGGTTTGATCATCTCCCTGTGACGAGTAACCGCTGGACCCTCAATGCTCAGCATCCGGTGCTTCAGCAGGCGGCAAAGCAACTCCAGGAATATTTCAAGGGAAAGCGGAATCGTTTCTCCATCCCCTTGCGGTTGGACGGTACCGCTTTTCAGCAGAAGATCTGGCGGGAAATCGCGCTCATCCCTTACGGGGAGACCATCACCTACAGCGACTTGGCCGAAAGGGCGGGAGCGCCCCAGGCCACACGTGCCGCTGGGACGAGCACTGGCCGAAACCCCATAGCGATCATCATTCCTTGCCATCGAGTGGTGGGAAAGAATGGAAGTCTGGGCGGATTCGCTGGCGGCCTGGAGAAAAAAAAGTATCTGCTTAACCTCGAAGGGTCCGAACTACGACTCAGGCTCTAACTACTTCCTTTTCCCGGAGGAAGCCGCTTTTTTCGCGGCAAGTTTTGCGGTGAGTTTCTCGGCCAGCTTCCCGAGACGCGTGGCTTCCTTCTGAACAGCCGCCAACTCTTTGCGCAAGGCAACCAATCCGTGTTTCGTGGCCTCTTGTTCAAGTGTGGATTGTTCCTGTCGACAACCAGCCTGGGCCAATTTTTCCGCCACCCAAACTTCAAAGAGCCGCTGTTTTAAGTCGGCCAGCTCTTCTGGACTGTTTGTGGATGCCCTTTTGCTGGCTACGAGGGCACGAATGCCCTGCAGATCGGTGATGAGTTCATCCGTTTTTGCATCCAGCGCGGCTTTTGAAAGCGGCTTGTGGTTCTCGTTCATGGATTGATTTCTGTTTCGCCCTTTATACGCCACAACCGCGTTTGAAGCTCCGACAATGTCTATATTAATTGATGCGCACCAGGTTCTTCCGATTTGCTGGAAATTAGTGCCAAATGGCGGGCCTTGTCAACGATGGGTGGTTCCAATTGGTTGGAAGTGGGCAACAAATAAAAGTGTAACGACAAGCCGGGTTGAATTCGGCATCGCTCCTTTGGGTCGAATCGGGCTCAGATGATGAAAATATCGCAATTCATTCCCTCGTGCCTCTGTCTCCTGGCGTCTCTTGGTACGCTCATGAGCGCTCCGCGAACTGACTGGCTGATTAATCCCGCTCCCTTCAAGGCCAATGTCACCGTAAGCAAGGGTGGTCGTGAACTCGAAATGAACAACGGACTGGTTCGCCGGGTGATTCGGCTCCAGCCGAACGCTGCAACGGTGGCGCTGGACAACCTGGTCAGCGGGGAGTCGTTGCTCCGTGGGGTGAAGCCGGAAGCAGTGGTGGAGATCGATGGGAAGCTCTTCGAGATCGGCGGACTCAAGGGACAGCGCAACTACGCCTTCCTCCGGCCAGAGTGGGTTGAGCAATTGAAGGCGCATCCGGCCGCATTTCAGTTTGTGGGTTACGAGCTCGGAAAACCGGAGGAGCGCCTGTCTTGGAAGCGCGTGCGTCATCACGCGCTTGATGTGAAGTGGCCGCCGGACGGCGTCGCGTTGCGGATGGACTTCGCGTGGCCAGCCAATGAAGCGATGGATGAATTACCCTCGTCCGCCGGGCGGCCGCTGTTATGGGATGACCGTTTCCAGAAGCTCGATCCGGCGTGGAAAGTGGTTGCGTCCAAACGTGAGGAGCGGATCAGCTTTCAAAACGAGGGCAAGCCAGGGGAAATTTACGCACTGGCTGGGACGCATTGCTTTGCTGAACGAGCGCTGCCGGAACCGGTTTCATTGGTGGAAGCAGTGATTCATCCCGGCACGGACAAGGACGCGAGTTGGGGACCCGGATTAGGGCTGGTCTTCAAGGGACGCGTGGTGGAAGTAAATCTTCGCCCGGGCGACCGAGGTGTGCACGGCCAGTTCGAGCTGCGAGACAACGGGGGAACAAGGCTCGCCCAGGTAAAGGAGTTGACCGGCACGGATGGCGGGTTGGAAACGACTCGACTCTATCGGTTGCGGGTGCGGGTCGAGCCTGGAGCGCTGATTTGGGATGTGGCCGATGCGGCTCAGGAAATGCCGAAGTTCTATCGTTTGTTCGAGGTGACTCACAACGGCGCGATGCCATTGGCCTTGCGTGTTGGTAAGACAGATCGCAACGGGGGGGCGACCGACGAGGTTCCACCCAATGCCGAGTGGGCCCGATGCCGCATCGCGGAGGTGCGCGTGTTCGGGGCGTTCGATGTCGCGAAGGCCAGGGCGGAGACAGGCGTGAAGGCAAAGGACATCCGCGTTTCCGTGCACTACGAACTGTATGACGGACTGCCCTGTTATTCGAAGTGGATCACCGTTTCCAACGGCACGGACAAAGTCGTGCGGGTGGACAGATTCTCCAGTGAAATACTCGCTGTGGTGGAGCGCACATCGGAAGTCGACGAATTGGTGGAAGGTCGCACGCCTCCGAATATTTATGTGGAAACAGACATGGCCTTCGGTGGGATGATGGCATCCGGAGCCAATCGCCGGTCGTTCCGCTGGCTGCCTGATCCAGAATTTCACACCCAGGTGAACTATGAGAGGAAGACGCCGTGCCTGCTGGAGGTCGGACCGGACCTTGGTCCAGCGCAGGACGTTAACCCCGGTGGGATGTTCCAATCCTTCCGGGCTTGGGTGATGCCATTCGACAGCACCGATCGCGAGCGCTGCGGCCTGGCCATGCGCAGGATGTATCGCGTCATGGCGCCATGGACTACTGAGAACCCGCTGATGATGCATGTCGTCTCCTCTCGAGGAAGCACGGTCACCAACGCCATCGATCAATGCGCCGCAGTTGGCTTCGAGATGTTGATTCTGAGCTTCGGCAGCGGCTTTGATATGGAGAACGAAAAACCGGCAACGCTTGAGCGGGCGAAGAACTTCGCGGCTTATGCGCACAGTAAAGGGGTTGAGATCGGCAGCTACTCTTTGCTTGCGTCTCGAGGCGTCGGCGGCGGAAACGATGTGGTGATGCCGCCTGGCCAAAGTCCGGCTTTTGGCAATTCGCCCTGCTTGGAAAGCAGTTGGGGTACAAACTACTTTCGCCGTCTCTATGATTTCCACCGCGAGAGCGGCTTTACCCTCCTGGAGCACGATGGTTCATATCCGGGCGACGTTTGCGCGAGCACGCAGCACCCCGGGCATCGCGGCTTGGCGGACTCCCGCTGGAATCAGTGGCGCGAGATTTCAGATTTCTACAAGTGGTGCCGCGCACAAGGCTTTTACTTGAACGTACCGGACCATTACTTCCTTTCCGGCTCAACGAAGACCGGGATGGGCTACCGCGAGGTGAACTGGTCGTTGCCCCGTGAGCAGCAGCTTATTCACACTCGCCAGAACATCTACGACGGCACTTGGCAGAAGCTCCCAACGATGGGTTGGATGTTCGTTCCGCTGACGGAATATCAAGGTGGCGGCGCGGTGGCGACGATCGAACCACTCGACCAGCATCTCGACCATTACGAGCGCATGATCGACAGCAATCTCGCCCTTGGCGTGCAAGCCTGTTACCGCGGCCCGCGCCTCTATGACACCGAACGCACCAAGGCCATGGTAAAATCCAAGGTCGAATGGTTCAAAGCGCACCGCGACATCCTGGAAAGCGACCTGATCCACGGCCACCGGGCCGACGCGCGCGACCTCGACTGGATGCTGCACGCGAACCCCAAACTAAAAGAGAAGGGCCTGCTGGTAGTGTTTAATCCGCTGAACGAGACAGTGACAAAGAAACTCCGAGTAAATCTTTACTATACCGGACTGAGTGACGTGGCACGAATTCAGGAGCGAGGGGCCACTGTCAAACGCTTCAAGCTGGACCGCGATTACTCCGTGGAGCTGCCTGTAACTGTCTCAGGGCAGGGGATGAACTGGTTTGTGATTGAGTGAGGCGGCATATGCATGCCCAGGCTTCCTGCAAGTCAGAGCCGAGGGCAACGGAAATTTATTTATTCCTTTCCAACCATGGTGCCACTTTATCGAACCAGCGCGCGGCGTGTTCACGTAAACCCGGGCCGCTGAAATGTACACCTTTGCCGCCGTTCTCGCGGAGATCTCCTTTTATTGAGTCGCTGTCTGGACCCTCGAGTGCAAGGCCGTCCTTCCAGAGCGAAGCCTGCGCTCCGCGGATCTCTGGCGAACCCTCGTCACCTGGAACATGATAGCTGGCCTGTGCTACGAACCAGGGCGCCTTCCAGCCAATCTCGCGGCGTGAGGTATCGATGAGTTGCTCCAAATAGTCGCGATAGAGATTGCCTGGGAGCGTCCGCGTGGGATCGTCCTGGTTGGCGTCGCTTTCGCCCTGGTGCCATAACACAGCACGGAACCCTCTAGGTCCCAGTTGTTTCATGCGTCCGGTAAAAGTCACAAAGAGCGTTCCTGTGCTCTCCCATGCGCCACTGGGAAGCTGTCGCACGTTATTGGTAAGAGTGGGAGGATTGGGAAAGGTGGCGTCCTTCGCCAGCCATTCTCGAACGCTGGTCGCGCCCACGCCGCAAGCGACAATACCGACAGGGACGTGAAATTTCTGCACGATGGCATCACCGAAAGGAGGGATAAAGCTTCCACCTTCTCCACTGGCTCCTGGTTGCGGATCGTGAGCGAGCCGCCATCGGGTGCCATCGAAAGCTGCGACGAGGCCAGTTGTTGAGTTCTGCTTTTCCGCGCCGTGATTCGCGGAGTTGGATTGTCCTGCGATCACGAAAACTTCGCCAATCCCAACGTGCTCAATCACCGATTCGGCCATCACCTCATCCCCTGAAAGCGCGCGGGCTTCAACGCGATGCCACCCACCGCCAGGAGCTTCCAAATCGGCTTGAAAGGTCGATCGTTTTGGATCCATCGCCAATCTTCGCCACTTCCTTGGCTTTCCATCCAGCACTAGCCGCGCTTGGATGGTCAAAGTCGTATTCAAAGTCACACCCGCCAATTCGCCGCGAACGAGCAGGGACCCTTTGCTTTTTGAACTTCGCTGGACAACTTGGTAATCGAGGGGCGAAGTTATCGTAATGTTTGGTCCCGCGTGGGCTTTTACGAAGCTGACCAGGTCCTCGTTTTGGAAAAATCCTGGCCACATGTTGTGCCCCTGGCCGGGTGGAATAATCAATTGCATCGAGCCGCCCAAGGCAGTGTAGCGTTCATGCAAAAGGCCGGAATTCAGTTCGAGCGGCACAACTTTATCCACATCGCCATGAATCGCAAAGAGCGGTACGCCAGCCCACGCCAACGGGGCAAGCCGTTCAATCGGATTCTGTTCCGCGAGCTGCGCCTGCAATTCCTCCGGCTTCATTCCGTAAGCCCCGGCCGCGTTTGTGATTCCTGGATAGCTCGCGAAGTTGGACACTGGGTAAATGCCGGCAAAACCGCCCACCTTGTCTGGGTTTTCAGCAGCCCAGGAAAGGGTCATCAACCCGCCGCGACTGCGACCCAGTAATATCGGCTTGGATGAGTACCCGCGCGTTCTCGTCATCTCCGCATGGAACTCCGTAAAAAACTTCCGGCCAGCGGGACTGCCGTAGGATTCTCCGACGTCGATCCCACCGATCGCAATTCCCGCTTCGAGAAATCGTTTGAACATCCATTGCTCCTCCTTGCCGGGCAGGCCGGGCAAGGTGGGCGCATACCAGACCCAGGGTTTTGTTTTGGTGGCTCCGTTGCCCTTTGCCGCAATGAGGAAAGCGGTGCGTCCGTCCACGACAAACACTTCACCGGGCAGCGGGAGTTCCTTCTGTGGCGCTGCGCAAAGGCGGACGATTGGCGACTGAAGGCTGAAAATGACCAGCCAGGCCAGCCAAGTTGTTTTGAGATTCATTCCTGTAATTAGAATTTGGGAATCTGGTTTCTGGAAATTAGCATGTGAAACATCGTGAACAAGCAACCGAAATGCGCCGTCAGCTTATGAGACAACCAGTGATTATCAATTATTCATTTGCTGCGGCAATGGTCAGCCTGCTCCTTGCCGTTTCGCGCGTCATCGCTGCCGAGACGCCGGCCGGTTACGAAGGCTGGTCACAAATCACAGTTCCCGGTGCAACGAATTTTACAGGGTTTGCCTGGTATCGCGCCTGGGTGAAGGTGCCAGATTCCTATTTCACGAAGCACGAGCGCAATTTGTTCGAAGAATCGGTGGGAGTGTATGTGCGGGACCTTGCAGGCGCGCATGAGGTCTGGGTCAACGGCAAGAAGATCGGCACTGGCGGCGCCTTTCCACCGGATTACCGCAGTGGGAGAGAAGTGTTTCACCGGCACAAGGTGCCCGTGGGCACGTTGCGCAAAGCGGAATGGAACGAACTGGCGATCCGCGTTTATCAGGCGCCAACCGGCGGCCCGGGCGGGTTCCTCGGCGATGCGCCGTTTATCATGGATTATTTCCTCGAGTGTGTCTTCGCAGGAGCCTGGGAGTTCCGCTTGGGGGATGCTTACACACCCGGCGCGGCCCGGACGAGTAAGCCAGCAGCCGCAGCGTTCGACAAGTTTCGTGAATCGAACCGCGTGCTCGGTCGAGCTGAACAGGTGCACGGGCCGAGCCTGCCGCCGGCTGAATCCGCCGCAAAGCTCCGGCCGGGTAATGACTTTGTGGCGGAATTGCTCCTGAGCGAACCCCTTGTGGCACAGCCGACGCATTTCAGCTTCGACGAACGCGGACGGCTATGGGTCGCACAATACCGGCAGTATCCATATCCAGCGGGGCTGAAAATGTTGAGTCGCGATAAGTATTATCGCGCCCATTATGACAAAATCCCGCCCCCTCCACCGAACCATGATCGGGGCGCAGACATTATTTCGATCCACGAGGATACGGATGGGGACGGCGTATATGATCGGCACAAAATTTTCCTGGACGGCCTCAACATGGCCAATGCGGTGGTGCGCGGGCATGGGGGTGTGTGGGTGATGAACACGCCCTATTTGCTTTTTTATCCTGACCGGAATGGCGACGACATTCCGGATGGCCCACCGGAAGTAAGGCTCGCTGGTTTTGGTTTTGAAGACACGCACTCGGTGGCCAATGGCCTGATGTGGGGGCCGGACGGTTGGCTTTACGGCGCGCAGGGCAGCACGACTTCGTGCCGCGTCACGCGTCCTGGTCTGGATCCAACGAATGCGCCCGGAGTTTATTTCGAGGGCTGCATGGTCTGGCGGTATCACCCTGAGGCACGATCGTTCGAGATTTTCGCAGAGGGCGGCGGCAATACCTTTGGCTTGGAAATGGACGCGCAAGGCCGGCTTTATTCCGGCCATAACGGCGGCGGGACGCGGGGCTGGCATTTCGTGCAGGGCGGCTTCTATCAAATGCAGGGCGTGGACCCGGGCAAGTTTGGTCCTCCGCGCAGTCCCTATGCTTTCGGTGAACTGCCCATGATGCGCACAACCAACACCGCTGTGCGTTTCACCCACTTTGGTGCATTCGCCGAGGGCACGGCCATGCCGTCGCAATCGTCCGGCCTGTTGTTCGCGCTCGACCCGTTGCACAACGTCGTGCTTACCAGTGAGCTCCGTCCGCGTGGTGCGACCTTTGAAACGGTGGACCGTGGGACCGCTCTGCGCAGCGATGACGAAACGTTCCGGCCGCTTTATATCGCGAATGCGCCCGATGGCTCGCTCTTCCTCAGCGACATGTGCGAGTTCTACATTGCGCACGGGCAGCATTACCAAAACCAGATTGATCCCACCACAGGCCGCATCTACCGATTGCGAGGCAAAGGTTCTGCACTCGAGAAGGACACGAACCTGGAAGGCAAAACGACGGACCAGTTGATCGGGCTGCTCTCACATCCGAACAAATGGCATCGGCAGACAGCCCTGCGCCTGCTCGGCGAACGCAAGGATCCGCAGGCGCCTGCGAAGCTGCGAGGGGTTCTTGAGCGCAGTGAAAGTCTCGGTGCCCTCAATGCCCTGTGGGCATTGTACCAGATCACGCGCCTGCAAGGGGAAGAGGAGACTGTCAAAATAGCGCTGAAACATTCTTATGCCCCGGTGCGGCTTTGGGCCGTGCGCCTGCTCGGGGACGAATATGGCCGGCATAGGGGCCTGGGCGTGGGAGATTTCGGACGCACTGGGAATGGCCTCTTGCCCAACGCGCTTTACAACGCTCTCGCGGCACAGGCAGGAGTTGAAACGGATCGTGAGGTTTTGTCGCAAATGGCTTCGACTGCTCGACGATTGAACGCGTCTCAGGCCATCGATTTGGTCGGCGCCGTGATGAATCATACCGGCCTTTTGGATGACTCGTTCATTCCACAACTTTGCTGGTGGGCCTTCGAGGCACATATTCCGCCAGCCCGAAATGAAAGCGATTACGCCATTAAGTTCTTCGAAAAACCTGGCGTCTGGAGCATGCCGATTGTTTCTGAATACGTCGTGCCACGGCTCGCGCGACGCTACGCAGTCGAAGGCAAACGGGCCGATTTGTTGCGTTGCGCGGAGTTGTTTCGACTGGCTCCTTCGGCCAAACACGCTGCGCAGTTGATGAAGGGAGTGGAGGAAGGATTTCGCGGCCGGCCTATGACTGGACTGCCGGACGAACTGATCGCGGCTATCACCAAATCGGGTCAAGCTCCGCTGGTCTTTAGGCTCAAGCAGGGCGAGGTCGCCGCCGTGACGGAAGCGCTCAAGCGTATGACTGATCCGAAAGCTAAAGTGGATGAACGCCTGTTGCTGGTGCGCGCCTTTGGCGAAGTTCATCGAATTGGTGCAGTCCCTGAATTGCTAAGTATTGCGTCCAGTTCGGACAAGGATGCGTTGCGCAAGGCCGCACTTTCCTCACTCTCGGCCTACGACAGTGAAAGCATCGGCGCTAAGGTGGCGAGCTTTTTGCCAAGTCTAACCGGGGATGTGCGAACGGCGGCGTTCACCTTGCTGGTGAGCCGTCCGGCCTGGAGTCTGCGCCTGCTGGACGCGGTGCAGAGTGGCAAGGTGAAACCTTCACAGGTGCCCAACGACGTAGCAAACGGGTTGCTAAACAGCAAAGAGAAAGAGGTGAACGAACTGGCTGCACGGCTCCTGCCGAGGCCGCAGCCCGTTGCGGTAGAGTTTCAGAAACGCATCGACGAAATCAGCGCCATCCTGCAAGGGGCCCCAGGCAATCCTTACGCGGGTGAGGCAGCGTTCACGGCGCGTTGCGCTACGTGCCACAGGCTGTTTTTCAAGGGCGGCAACGTCGGCCCCGAGCTAACCGCTTACCAGCGCGATAATCTTGGTACCATGCTCCTCAGCATCGTGAACCCAAACGCGGAGATTCGCGAGGGCTACCAATACTACACCGTGGAGACGAAGGACGGCCGCACGTTGAGCGGCTTCTTCGTCGAGCGCGACAATCAGGTCACCATCCTGCGCGGCCTTGACGGGGAGAATGTCACCTTGCGCACGTCGGAGATCCTGGACCTGCGGCCCATGGGCCGGAGCCTTATGCCGGAAGGATTGCTGGAAGGCATGACCGAGCAGGAAATCCGGGATTTTTTCGCCTACCTCCGCATCTCGCAGCCGATTACGAACTGAACCCAAACGCCATGAAGCAAATGATTCACTCCCTGATGCCCCGACGCAAGTTTTTGCGAAGCACTGCCGCAGCCGCGCTCGGCGCGACCATCGCCATCCCATCACTCGCTGCCGGCCAAGCGTCCTCCAATACCAATCGGCGGATTGGGTTCGTTGACCTTAATCTCGACAATTACCACGCGAATGTTTTTCTTCAGGCGTTGCGGGGTCCGCTCAAAGAAAGCGGATTCACAGTTGCTGGCGCGACTGGCTTAAAAACCGAGGAGAGCCGCGCCTGGGCCGAAAAGAACAAAGTGCCGTTTTTCGAGAATGACACATTGCTCAATGCCGCCGTGGATTTCTTCATGGTTCTGGCACCGTCCAATCCAGAAGTTCACCTCGAGCTTTGTCGTCGAGTTTTTCCCTTCCGTAAACCCACCTACGTGGACAAGACCTTCGCTCCGGATAG
>JAQGOV010000470.1 GCA_028293425.1 Verrucomicrobiales bacterium | reverse complement strand
TGGAAAGCTGACAGATGCGCACATTGAAGTGGCAGTGATCATAGAAATGGTGCATCTGGCCACTTTGGTGCATGACGATGTGATGGATGAAGCCCTGATTCGCAGGGGTCAACCGACCATGGCTGCGAAATGGGGGAATGAGATTTCCGTGTTACTGGGCGATTGCCTTTTTGCCCATGCTTTGAAGCTGGCTTCCTCTTTTCCGACCACCGAAATCTGTCGAGCAGTGGCTTCCGCGACCAACACGGTTTGCTCTGGCGAGATACTTCAGACACAAAAACGTAAAAATTTTGAACTTTCTCGCGCCGAATATTTCAAAGTCCTACAAATGAAAACCGGTGAGCTCTTTGCCCTGTCCTGTGATCTGGGGGCATACCTTTCCGGAGCGAACGCTACGCAACGTACGGCTTTGCGAGATTATGGGATGGCAGTGGGCACGGCCTATCAGGTGTTTGACGATTGCCTGGACCTCTTTGGCTCGGAAGCTTTGGCCGGGAAATCCCTCGGAACAGACTTGGCGAAGGGGAAAATGACCCTTCCAATGCTCCTTTTGCTCGAAAAAGCATCCGAAGACCAACGGAAGCAGGTTCAAACGTTTGTCCGGGGCTGGGACCCCAAGTATTTACCTCAAGTCATCAATTTTTTGCAAATCCACCAAACATTAACCGAATCACAGCAGGCCGTGCATCAATACCTCCGCAGGGCTAATCAAACCCTTGGAGCGTTGCCGCAAACGGAGAGCCGGACCGGATTGGCTGGCATTACCAGCTATTTAGCCTCACAAACCGATGATTTGGGCGCTCCTTCCCGGAAAGGTGATCGATGAGCTTGCCCGCGCGTATCAGAACAGAAGAACCCGTTGTGGATGCCACCCCGAACCAAATCCCGGCTACCGTGCCGATGGAGGACCTGGAACTGGTCCGCCGCTCCCAACAGGGCGACCTCAACTGCTACGATGAATTGATTCGCCGATACCAAGAGCGAATTTACGCCACGATTTACCACATGACGTCCAACCACGAGGACGCCAATGACCTTGCGCAGGAGACATTTATCAAGGCTTTCCAAGCCCTGAAATCCTTCAAGGGCGATTCGAGCTTTTACACCTGGGTTTACCGGATTGGGGTCAATAAGACCATTAACTTCCTGAAACAGCGGAAGAACCGGACCCACATGAGCCTGAACGACATCGATTTCAATGCCGAGAATGATCCGGACCTGGTGGCGCTGATTTCTGACAAAACGCCGCGTCGTGACGCCAATTTGGCTGAATTGCAGGAAAAGTTGAACGCGGCCATGCTGAAATTGTCTCCTGTTCATAGATTAGTGGTGACGCTGCATGATGTGCAGGGCTTGTCACACGATGAAATCGGGAAAATGATGGATTGCAACATAGGCACGGTTCGGTCGCGGTTGTTCTACGCCCGCCAGCAGTTGCAAGCCTACTTGTCGGACTACTTAAAATAACATGAATGCGCAGCCTGATGATTTCGAGCAGTTACGGAAACTATTGGCTCTCAAGCGACATGAAGTTCCCCCTCCCAGGTATTTCAACAATTTTTCGGACAAGGTGATTAATCGCCTGCAAACACCCAAGGCAATGGCGAGGCCATCGTGGCTCCAATTGCTGGGATTGGATTTCGATCTGCGGCCCGCCTTTTTGTGCGGTGCTGGCGTAGCGGTGTGCGCTTTGCTTTCGGTTGGCATTATTACCGCGACCCAATTGGATGGGCGCGACGGAGCCATGACGCAGGTTGCCTCGGAAAGCTCGCTTAGCCTGCCTTTCAATCCTGTGGCCGTGATGGGCGGCGGGTCGATTCAAAGACCTGAGGAAGCTCCAGCCAGCACTGCACCCGTGCTGCATGCATCCGCGAACTCCGGTTCGCCGTTCAGCCAATTCCCTGGCTTAAAGGTGCAACGCGCCTCATTTGGCCAGTAATACCTCCCAGGGACAATCGATTTTCAGCAGAGCCGGCTTGCGCCGGCTTTTTTCTTTCAGAGCGGTAGGACAGACGTGATTTGCCAGCTCAAGCCTGAGCCTGGGTTCGGTACCAAGGCATAAGAGCGGCCTCCTGCGCCTGCCCGCGAGCTAACTCCCGGCCTATTCCTTGCTAAAGCTAAGGCTAAAGCCATCCTTGGTGGCGACTAACTTGTTGCCGTTGACGGTGACGGGAATTTCCTGGGTGGTGGAACCTTCGCCGACGTTCAGCGTGTAATTGTCGCCCGTGCCAGACCATGTTCCCTTAAAAACCTTGGCTGAGCCTTTGGGCGGAGCCATCCTGAGGCTGACGCTCTTATCCACCATGGCTTTCAATTCAGCGTCTTTGAAGAGGGAAAAGCGGAGCATGAGCGCCTGGATCTCCATCCTGTTCATGTTGGCTTTCTTTTTCCGGGCTGCGGCAAGGCTGGCGTTGTACTCGATCTTCCATTTGCCGAGAATTTTGTCGTCATCATATTTGGCGGACTTGCCCGTTTCGAGATAGGTCTTCAAATCCTTGAGGTCTCCCTGCACGATGCCCACCACATTGGTGTAAAGTTCGACGTTGTTGATCATGGTGCCCATTTTCTCGTTTTCACGAAACTCGGTGAGGCTTGGATCGCCCTGCCAAAACTCCTGAAATTTTAGATCCTTGCCCAGTTCCTGGAACTCAGGCCGCTCGGCCAAGCTTAGAAAGGCGGGATAAGTGGCAAGGCGTCCCTGCAAGAGCGGGGTATGGAAAATCATGCTGAGGACATCCACCGAATCATAATAGAAGCTTGTGGCGGGAACAAAACCCGCGACGGCCTTATCCATCTTCGTGGATTGCATGTCGTTGGCGAGGGTGTTGACAACCTTGAAAACAACTGAATCCTTGGGCGAACTGGCCAGGGGCACCGTGAAATATCCCAGCACGTAAACGAGCACGCAAATCAGCACCAGGTAGATAGCTCCGTTGAGAATGCCAACACAGATGCCCAGGCGCGCGTTCATGCGCTCCCACAGCATTCGTTTAGTATCAGGGGCCTTATTCTTGTAATACCATTCCACCTTTTTATGCAGGGCCACCCCCCCCACTTTGAAGACGATGAGCAACAACAAATACATGCACAGCGGCGCTACGAGGGCAATCACGGCTGGATGTGAAAGACCGGTCACGGGCAGGATAAATTTGAAAATGCCGGAGAGCGGAACGGCCAGAAGGGCGGCAACGAGCAAGCCAATTGTGGAGATGCCAACCCGGACGGCACCTTGATAAAAACCGACGACGCCAAGAATGCCCAAAAGCAAGATTGCAAGAATCCAAAGGATCATGGAGGCAAATTAAGCGCAAACCCCTCCCAAGATCACGCAGAAAATGCAGGCGCAAAGAGTAAAACCATTCAGATCCATGCACAAATGCGGGCAAGACCCAATCTCGAGGGTTTTATTCCCGGTTTTTGGTGTCGATCACAATGGTAACGGGGCCGTCGTTTACCAGTTGAACCTGCATGTCCGCCCCAAATTCCCCCGTTTGCACCGGACGGCCAAAATCCTGGGTGAGGCGTTGAATGAATTGTTTGAAAAGGGGGACGGCAATTTCGGGCCTGGCCGACCGGGTGAAGGAGGGACGATTTCCCTTCTTGGTACTCGCAAAAAGGGTGAATTGGCTGATGAGCAGAATATCGCCATGGACATCCTGGACCGAAAGATTCATAAGCCCTTCGGGATCGGTGAAAATGCGGAGCCTGACAATTTTACCACTAAGCCACTCGATGTCCTCAGAAGTGTCGGCATCTTCGATGGCCAATAGCACAAGCAAGCCTTTTGCGATTGAGGACTTGAGGGTTCCCGAGATGGTGACAGAGGCTTCGGATACCCTTTGGATGACCGCACGCATGGTTCGGACAATAACGGAAAGGGATATGGCTTGTCGATCCCCGCAAGCCTTGCGTCAGTCCGCGAATTCCAGGGCTCGCTTTGCAGATGTAGGAGAGACTTTTAAAATCTTCACTCGGTCACACCCTTGAAAGGCCACGAAGCGCCGCATAGTTTCAAACCAGGCGGGCCGCAGCGCTCCGAAATCGGTGAATCCTTCTTCAAAGCGCAGACTCTGAAGGAGCAGCGTGCGGGAAGGACGATCGGCTTTGGCATCCATCCGCCCAATGCATTGTTCACCCCAAAGGATGGGCAAACAAAAATAACCGAACCGGCGCTTGGGAGCTGGGACGTAGCATTCGATCACATAATGAAAGTCGAAGAGCCAGCGCAAGCGCTCGCGTTGGATGACCAGATTGTCGAATGGGGAAAGAATATGCAGCCGGCATCGTTCCAAAGGCGCAACCAACTCGAGCGATCCCGGGAGCGCAAAGCAGGGAACTTCGGGATGTTCGGCCACTCGAACTTCACAGACTTCCCCGCAGCGGAGCAAGGGTTGGAGCGCGGCGCGAACCTGGGCGGCGGTTTCCGCACCTTGGAGGTAATGCAGTTCGGAGAGTCGGGCGATGCCCAAGGCGCGCAAGCCTCGCCGGATATGGAACTCGGCGGTTTCGCGGGTCGTCGGAATGGTTTGATCGATTGCGGGCGGGATGACTCTTTCGGGCAGATCGAAGACCTTTTGAAAACCCTGGCGGCTGCGGATCATCACTTGGCCGCGCATCCAGAGTTCGTGCAGTGCCCGGCGCTCGATCTTGGAAAAGGTGGCCCATCCTTCGAC
>JAQGOV010000468.1 GCA_028293425.1 Verrucomicrobiales bacterium | reverse complement strand
GGCTGATATTCTGGAGACTCTCGCTGTCGCTGAGCAGTCCCAGGTTGGCTTCAAGAAATACGTGGATGGGCTTAAAGAAGCGAACCTGAACGACCTGAACCGACTGGCAGGGCTTTGGGATTTGATCGATGAGGAGCATCCGGGTGGTTTTTTCAAAGGGGCCAATCCTTTTCGTGCAACGAAAGTTTGAGCCCCTAAATGACAAAGGGCGGCGAAGCTGGTTGGCTTGCCGCCCCGGTCATTGACTTCTTGTAAACTTCAGGACTGCGCTTGCACATTCGCGGTTCTTTCGGCTACTTGAGTCAGCTTTTCATCGGTAGACTTCTCCTCCGCCAGGTTTTGTTTGAGCAGGTTCAAGGCTTCAGTGTGGCCCATCAGTTCTGCCCAACGGCAAAGGGTGCCATAGGTAGCAATTTCGTAATGCTCCACTTTTTGAGCGGCCGCGATGAGGCCGGCATCAAGCGCGGAAGAACCCTTTTGTTCTTCGAGGATTTCCTTGCCTTCTGCGAGCAAACCTTCCATCGCCTTGCATTTCTTCCTTTTCAGGGATTCATCCAAAGCTTCGGCAGCCTGTTCCAATCGTTTAATCTGGTTTTCAGTTTCCCGAAGGTGTGTTTCAAATGCCTGACGCAATTCAGGCGTCTGGGCCGCCTTGGCCATTCTCGGGAGTGCTTTTGTCAATTGCTTCTCGGCATTGTAAATATCTGCCAGTTCATCCAGGAAAAGTTCGTGAAGTTCATTGCGGTTGGAATCCATCTGGTCGCCGGATTCTTTCATTTGGTTGTTGGATGCTCGCCTGTTCCCCGTGTCTCGGGCGGTATTTATCCTCGGTTTCATGATGCTGTTCCTTTGGCGCGTCTTTCAAGTGAGCTCCTCCCACGCCGATCAAGAGCGTCACTGGAGGATAACCATTCACAGAATTAAGGGGGCGGCGGTTCAGGGGGTAAAATCCTGCCCTTAGCCGGGAAACCATCTGGCTCCCTCCGTGAACTCCTCCGAAAATAATATGACACGGCCCTGCTCTCCGCGCACAGGGCTTAAGGGTGGGGGAATACCGGGGTTGTTTCTTAAGGGACAACCAGGATTTGATAAAAACGCTGGCCTCCCGAAGCGGAGGAGTCCGTTTTGTTCACAACGGTGCCAAGAGCAGTGACATCGCCAACCAGTGGCTGCCAGTCGGGCTCATTTAGATTATTTTTAAAGACGACCCTGTACCGCTGGCCGGGAATGGAGTTCCAGGAGAGTTGAATCGTCCCCCCTTGAAGCCGCGTGGTGTTCGCCCTCGGACGGCCAAGTACGATCACTCGAAAAAATTTTGTATCACTCAAGCGCGGCACACCGGAATCGGTAACCCGAACGGAAACGAAATTGGTGGTCGGAGTTTGAGAATCCGGAGCAGACCACGTGAAAACCCCCGTGGCGGAATTAATAAAAGCCCCCGGCGGAGCAGCATCCAGCGTGAAAGTGAACGGACCATTGGGAGCGTCCAGATCAGAGGCTTGATTTGTAATCGTAACGGTGGTCCCAGCATGAACGATCCGGTCCGCGATCGCGCCAAGTACTGGAGAGGCATTCGCAACGGTTGGAGCAAAAATTCCCTGCTTGTAACCGAAGTAATCGACGTCGATTGCCCCAACGGCCAAAGAGGAGGGGCAACCCAAACCTAGGTAGTTTGTAGCCAATGCAGTGGTAAAGTTGGTGCTCAGGGGACTGGTGCTAGAGAGATCGGCCCCAGTGCCGGCTGTCACATGAAAGACGGACGGGTTGGTGGCGCCATCGGTGTAAATCGAAACTGTGTGCGTGCCATTGCCCGAGGTGCCCTGATTGCCCTGGATAGTTATCCAGAACTCGTGGAACAGGGTTGGGTCCAACGGGAGAAGGTTGACAGTTCCTGGCAAAACACTCAGGTCGCAGGCGAGCAGTCCATTGTTGGAGTCCAGCGCGAAAACCTTTCCTCCACCTATGTGGACCGAGGAAAGGGCCAATGAGTTTGCGTTCGCCGGGCTAAAATTCTGCCGATCGATGCCTTGGTTCGGCAGATCGGGAGCCAGGCTGTCGAGATCAAACAACTCGATGTAAGCTGCATTTGTAGCGGTGGGCGCAGGGGTGACTCCGGCCATTAAACGAAGGTTCGGATCGACACTGATGCTCGAGACGCCGGCTGGAAATGCGGTATTTCCAAAAACCCGCAACGAGGTGGCGGAACGCGCTAACAGGTCGAAGCCCATCTGAAGCAAGGGAGAATTGAACTGCCTGGCAAAAAAGGTGTTGCCAGGTCCGAAAGCAAGCGCGGTGCGGAAATCCCCGTTACTCACGCTTCCAGTTGAATCGAGCAGCACTGGGGTGAAGTTGAGGCCATTAGCGGTGACAAAGACAACGGCCTTGTTTGTGCCTGAGCCGGAGCCTGCCAGGAGCTGGGTGTCAGGGCCGGAGCCCCGCACATCGAGAGTATCACCCCAGCGCTGCCCGTTCAAAATTTCACCGGAGAAGGCGAGTGTGGGGATGGCGGATTCATAGGCCCAGCGATAGATTCGGAAAGCGCTGTTTGAGCTGTTATTCAATGTGACGAGGTTGGCCGCGTAGATGGCTCCGTCATCCGCTACCCCGATGCCATTTAAGACGGAGGAACCGCCAGCAATGCCATTTGTAGAAAGTTTGCCGACCTCGGCGCCGTTGCTGGCATTCAGAACAGGAATCTGGAGCCCGCCGACTGCCGAGGCACGGCTCAGGAGCAGCAAATGGCCAGTAACGGGGTTGTAGGCAAGGTTGCGCTCGGAATTGCCGCTGGTCAGGTATGGGCGGCTCCCAGGTGGAAGGCTCCAAAGAAAGTTCAATCGCCCGCGGGAAGCCGAGTCAACATCGTTCGTGGCATGGTCCCCGTTGAGCCGATTCACGACCAAACCGGAACTCGGGAAAACAATCGGGCTGGACGTTTCGCTTTCCTCGACACGTTGCACCAGGCTGAAGGATATGAGCCCGGCGTTGGCGCCGCCTGCCTGGCGCACCCCAAAGTTTCCTTTTCCGCCATCAAAGATACCGTAACCATTTGGCAAGTTCATTTCCGCGGCTGGCGCAATTGTGCCAGGAGTTAACCGAGCGCGGAAAGTGAGCGTGACTCCATTATCGAGAATTCGGCTGGCATTGGTTACGCCAAAATCATTTAAACCGCGAGTGAAGAGCAGGCTGCGATTGTTGCCTGCTCCCGATGCAGCGCTGACGGCGTCCTCGATCGTCAAAACTTTACCATCGGTGGAAATGCCGCCAGGGCTGCCTAGGCCCGGGCCTCGTCCAAGACCGTCCCATTCACTGGAAGGATTGTTATGATCCCAGGTGCCGTCAAGAACGGGGCTCCCTTTCAGGCCTGCCTGCACAGCGTCGCCATTATAAAGATAAGTCCAGCCCCCTGCCGGTGGTTTATAGACAAAGTAATTGCCGCTTTGCACCACAATATTGACGGGGGCGGAAGTGGCAGAAATGCCCGAGAAGGCATAAGCCGCAGCCCGGAGGGTGTGCGAACCTGTCGGGGGGTTGTTCCAGGCAAACAAGTAAGGGGGTTGCGTCACCTGAGCCAATAGGATGTTGTCCGCAAAGAAGTCCACTCTTTGAATACCAACCGAGTCAGACAAAAAGGCGGAGAGGTTGATTGGGGAACCAATTTCAAAGGAGGTCCCGGGCGCCGGACTGGAGAGAGCGATCAAAGGAGAATTGCCTTTTACATCGAAAGGATTGGACCATCCGTTATGGCCATCCTGGGCTTCGGCAGCAATCTGAACATTGGTTCCTAGGGAGGAAATAGCAAACAGACCTGTAAAACTGCCATTGTTCCACTGCGTGATCAGGGAGGGGGAGATGGGGAGAGAAACAGGTGTGGGCACCAGGCGCAAGTTGGGGACAAGGGAGGAAGAAAATCCCTGGGGATTGTTTCCAACCCAACTCAGAGGATTTCCATTAGCGCCATCACTGCGATAGAACAAGGACCGAGGCTGGGATGTTTCCCTGGAAAAACACTGCGCGTCGACGCCGGATGAATCGTTGTCAAAACTCAGATCTATCAGCAGATGGTTTGTGCCGTTATAGGCAAAAGGCTCTAGGAACTGAAAGGTCACCCAGCCGCTGGTATTAAGGTTTGCGGAACCCTGAAAGACCGTTTGCCATCCGGCACTCTGCCAGAAAAGATTTGTTGAGCTGGCGGTGTGTTTCAACCGGATCACCCAGTTACTCAGGCTCAGACCAGTCGAGCTCGCTAACTGCAGAGACAGGGCTGAAAACCGCTTGGCCGTTCCCACTTCCGAGGAGGGATAAAAAATTTGGCTGCGGGAATCCTGGTAAAAGCTTCCCAGGGGGAAGACTGCCGGAATAGTTCCTGAACCGACTTCCAACGGGGCCTCGGGAATCAAAGCGCTCAGAGTTACAGGGCTATTGAAATCCTGGATAATTTGGTTCTGGGCATCACGGGCGGAGAGAGTCGCTGCGATTGGGTAGTTGGAATATTGTGGCGACAAAATGGTGCTCCACTGGAAATGGTCGAGAGTTCCAATTCCGTCGGCCGAATGGGTAATCGTGATGACAGCCGAGGGCGTGTTCAGAAGCACGTTAAGGGGATTTGAGAAATCCACGTAAAAAATTTCGCTTGGTTCGTGGGCCTGATCTTTCAAGATCCTGAGCCGGAGCAAAGCGTTGGTGACACCCGGGAAAAATTGGACGGTCCCATTCGTCGCTCCATAATCAAGCCCGGCAAGTGCCGAACCATCGCGTGTCTGAAAAGTGACGGTGACAGTTCGACCGCTGGCTGCGTCAAGCGTGATCGGGAGGAAGACTTCGGTATCCATCAAGGAGAGGGAATTGACAGTGACGTTGCCAAAAGACAGGAAAGGGTGCGGATCGTCGTTGAGAATTGTCCCGGTGGCGTTGGTCACACCAGCGATGGCGTTCGTGATTCCCAAGAGGATAACCGAGAAGGTTTCATCATCTTCATCCAACGTATCTCCACGGACCGGCACGGAAATTACCTTGGCGACCTGGCCAGGCAGAAAAACGATTGTTCCCGATGTTGTGTCGTAGTCTGCGCCTGGGGTGGCTGTGCCTGCCTGGGTCTGAAAGGCAACACCCACATTCGTGGTGGACGGAAAGGACAAGGAAAGGGAAAAGGAAGCGTCGGTTTTTCCTGAAGCCCCTTCGGTGACGGTCGCATTCGCAAGACTGACCGCAGGAAGGAGATTTCGACCTCCAATGACCCCGCTGGCCCTCGGACGCACCAGGTCCGCATGAACCTGATTGGAAAAATCCAGGTAGAAGACGCGACTGGTCTGCTCAGAGAAGGAACTAACGACTCGCACGCTCACCAAAAGATTTGTAACCCCAGGAGGGAACGTGATAGTTCCGTTGGTTGGGGAATAATCGGTTCCCGCCAAAGCGGTGCCATCCGAAGTGGTAAAATCAACCGATACCTCATAACCACTCGGGTTAGATAAGACCACAGGGAAAAGAATGTTTGTCTCGCCCGCGGCAGGGGCTCGAGTTAAGGCGTCCAACCCTGAGAGGGCCGGCTGCGGGTCGTTGTCCAGGATGGTGCCCTCAGCATAACCGATGTCTGCAAAGGCGTTCGTTACACTTACCAAACTGAGATAAAAAATTTCGGCTGGCTCATTCCGGAAGTCGTGCAGGATCTTGACGGGCACCACTGCTTGCGTGCCGCCCGGCGGAATGATAACAGTGCCATTGGTGGCAACGTAATCCAAACCCGCAGTCGCTGTTCCGTCGATGGTGCTGAATTGGATCGTGACCGGGGCGTTCAGCGCTTGATCCATCAGAATTTTAAACAGGATGGCACCCTCGTTTTCAGTGGCCGATGCGCCCATTACTGAAATGATTCGAACTGGAATCACGTCCGTGGTAAGAGAAGCCGAATTGTTTGCAGTATAGGGCTCGTTCTCCAGGCGACTTGCCCAAGCAGTGGTGGAAATGGTCCCCTCGGGTCCTGGATTCATATCCACAGTCAGAACCACACTACCGTCTCCCTCCAGGTTCCCAACGTCGCAGATAACATCCTGCCCGGAAACCGTGCAGGCGCCCTGGGTGATTGCAAGAGCGTTCAGGGAAGCCGCGGCAGGCAGGCTGGCGGACAGGACAACGCCACTTGCAGGCAGGGGACCTGAGTTGTAGCAGACGATGGTATAAATAATTTCTGTTCCTGTTGCCACTGACGAGGATGAGGAGGAGAGTGAAACTGACAGGTCATTCTGCTCGAAAACAGAAATGTCCTGGCTTGTTCCTAAATGATTCTGGGCATCCGACACGGTCAAAATCATGGAAGGAGAAGGTTCCAAGACAGAAACTGAGCCGCTCCACGTTCCATTCGAGAAGCCGGACAGAACTGTTGGCGTTACGTTCACCGGCGCAGTCACCATCCGGTTCGGGCCGAGGCTCGCGCCGCTCAATGTAACCGAAGCATGGAAATTCGTAATCACGGACCCCGCTTCGTCGCGGGCTGAAATAGTTATAGGAAAAGGTTGGCCAACCCTTTGGGTGGCCTGGAGTGAGTCCCAGGAGAAATGGTCCACCCCGCGAGTAGAGAAACTCCAAAGGGGACCAGAGGTTTCCCCGATTCCGCGGCTGATGACATGCCAGTAATAAGTCGTGAGCGGGGCCAGTTCTGGCAAAATCCAAAAAGTGTCCGTGGTCGTGCCTATGAGATCACCGCCGGATTCCGCACTAGTGCCAAGATAAACTTCATAACTCAGCGGAGTGGAAGAGTCCGCAATAAGGCTGACGTTGTCCACGTGCGCATTCAGAAAAGCAGTGCTGTCTTCCTCCACGAAAGCGATCCGCACAGAAGCGCCACGGAAATCCGACAAGTCGCAGAAGCGGCTGGTCCACCCACCCAGCAAAGGGTCGCCGGGGTTGCTGGCGAAAGCAATTCGCAGAAGCGCGTTGCTCAGGTTCCTGATTTCCACGCGAAATTGCTGGTTCGACCCAAAGCTGGAACCATGATTCCGAATTCGCTGGTCCCACCGCAGAGTGACAGTGCTGGCGCTTGGTGGAATGAAGACATCCTGATAGAGCACATGGCGTCCAGAACCGGAGGGATTGCTCAGAGCACTGAAGTTGCCGGTGGAAGGGGGCAGGGGACCATCGGGGCTTTGCGGGTCAAAGTTGCCGTCATTGATGACGAAGCCTCCAGTTCCTGTATTCTCCAGCGTCCAGCCCTCGAAGGTGCCTAACTCAAAATCGCCATTGATTATCAGTTCGCCGTCGCCGCTTTTCCACGCTAGCCATGTTGACACAGGGACGTTTGAGGAAAGATTGGGTGGAAATGGCCGGAAAGGCTCCGGCGGAGAATCATCATCCAAAATGGAGATTAAGGTCTCTACTCCGAACCAGCCGGGCGCATGAAGTGAGATC
>JAQGOV010000454.1 GCA_028293425.1 Verrucomicrobiales bacterium | reverse complement strand
ACCACCCCATCACCGCTGGTTCGAAGGATTTCAAAATGCACGACGAGATCTACAAACGCTTTCGTGTGCGGCCCGGCGTCACCCCGCTCCTCACCACTGATCATCCCGAAAGCGGTAAACCTTTGATGTGGGCCCGTAACCAGGGAAAATCCCGCCTTGTCTACCTTCAACTCGGCCACGACCAATCAGCCTACAACGATCCCAATTACCGCACCTTGGTCTCCCGCTCCATCAAATGGGTCACGCCCGGGAACACCTCGAAGTAGCGCATGATTGATTATCGGCACTGAACTACAAAGCGGCCCATCCGTCCAGTCGCTGAACAAAGGACCAATTGTCCGAAAGGTCCATTGCACAGCAAAACCAGGAAGTCTATCGTTTGGTCATGATTATTGAGAACGCAACTCCATCAGCTTCAGGCCAGGATGCAACCCGTCCTTCGCCACAGCCTGACCCGTCCCCCGCGCTTTTGTTTGACACGATTAACGCTTACCAGCGAACCGCCGCCATTAAAGCCGGTATCGAACTGGATGTATTTACCGCGGTGGCCGACGGCCCCGCAAACGCTCCAACAATCGCGAACCGTTGCAGCGCATCCCCGCGCGGTATCCGTATTCTTTGCGACAATCTGGTCGTCCTAGGATTCCTAACCAAATCGGGTGAGCATTATGCTCTCACGATGGATAGCGCCGTATTCCTGAGCCGCAAATCCCCTGCTTACGCGGGAGGAACGTTGCAATTTCTGCTCTCGGATGACCTGCGCGGCGGTTTCGAGCGGCTCACGGAATCCGTGAGAAAGGGCGGGACGGCGCAATCAGCAGAAGGTACGATCGCCCCCGAACATCAAGTATGGATTTCGTTTGCGCGTAGTATGGGTCCCCTGATGGCACCTGCCGCTGCTGGGCTGGCCGATCTTATTCCATTGGATCAAAGCCGTCCCAGCAAAGTCCTCGACATCTCAGCCAGTCACGGCATGTGGGGTATTGAATTTGCAAAGAAGAACCCACGCTCCCACTTGGTCGCTCTGGATTGGGCAACGGTCCTTGAGGTATCACTCGAGAATGCGAGAGCCTCTGGCCTTGAAGCCCGTTTTAGCACCATCGCCGGAAGCGCTTTCGACGTGGATCTCGGCACTGGTTACGACGTCATCCTTGTCCCGAATTTCCTTCACCACTTCAACCCCGCCGATTGTGTCCGGTTTCTGAAGAGAGCCCACGCGGCCCTGCGTCCCGGAGGGACCGTCGCCATAGTGGAGTTTGTTCCAGGTTCCGATCGGGTCACCCCTCCCGGCCCAGCCTCCTTCAGCATCGTCATGCTGGCTACAACCCCACAAGGAGACGCCTACACCTTCGCCGAGTATTCCGACATGCTGGCTCAAGCGGGCTTCGCGCCACCGACGCAGCAATCATTGCCCGCCTCCATGAACGTGGCCGTGATAGCCAAATCCAGTTAGCGCGTGCACCGATTTATTAACTTTCATCACCGCGCTCCTCCAATAACGCTTCCAGTTCAGCAATTGATTCTAAATCTTTTGGACGTCCAGCCGCGCGTTTCAACCGGATAAGAGTCGGGAGATTGACGCACTTGAACCGAACTCTAAACGCTTCCACCTCAAATGTGTGGGGTAGAAGGTCCGGATAACTGGGGCCACCCGGGACCTCGGCCAGCAGATCAAGATCACCGATTTTTGTATTCAGGGTAAAGTTCAGGCCATTGCGCAGAGTAGGGAAATCCAGCTTAAAAGGCAGCCCGGATGGCGCCCACGCAGGTAAGGCGAGCACGGTGCCAAAGCTTCCGTCAAGCGTTTGAGGTTTGCGGAGTTCCTTCCGTAAACCACAACCACGTCATATGTCGCTCTTGAAGAACCGTGGACGATTCCTGCTACGCCCCCAATCAGAATAAACTTCACCCTTGCGTCGACACACAGGAAGAAGTTTATTAAACTCAGTGCTCATCACTTTGGACGCCGGCTTGACCTCGCCCGGAACCCCGCCTTTCGCAAGCTGCTGGCGAAACTGGCAAAGCGAACGAACTTTTCCAAACGCTCGCCCGACGTGAGCTTAAGGTTTTCCCGTAGCAAGGTGCGGTCGACATCTCGCATGTACACCGCCACAACTGGATCTTTGTAACGAGCCGCTTTCATCCTAACGAAGGATGGCAGGTTTAGGCCTTCGTGTAAACCTCTGCCCCTTGTTCCACGAACTCCTTGGATTTTGCTTCCATTCCTTTTTTCAACGCTTCCTGTTCGGTGACGCCCTGCTCTGCCGCGTACTTGCGAACGTCTTCCGTGATCTTCATCGAGCAGAAGTGAGGGCCGCACATTGAGCAGAAGTGGGCCGATTTTGCTCCGTCCTGCGGGAGTGTTTCGTCGTGGAACTCCCGCGCAGTGATTGGGTCAAGGCTGAGGTTGAATTGATCTTCCCACCGGAATTCAAAGCGGGCTTTGCTCAAGGCATTATCCCTATATTGCGCACCCGGATGCCCCTTAGCCAAATCCGCTGCGTGGGCAGCAATCTTGTAAGCAATGACTCCGTCCTTGACATCTTTCTTGTTCGGCAATCCGAGGTGTTCCTTCGGGGTGACGTAGCAAAGCATGGCGCAACCATACCAGCCGATCATCGCCGCTCCGATCCCGCTCGTGATATGATCATAACCGGGTGCGATATCGGTCGTCAACGGCCCAAGCGTGTAGAACGGCGCTTCGTGGCACCATTCAAGTTGCTTGGCCATATTCTCCTCTATCATGTGCAGCGGCACGTGACCAGGACCTTCATTCATTACTTGGACGCCCTTGGCCCAAGCTCGTTCCGTTAACTCACCCTGAACCTGGAGCTCTCCAAATTGCGCCTCATCATTGGCATCGGCGACAGAACCGGGACGCAGACCATCTCCAATGCTGAAGCTGACATCGTAAGCCGCCATGATGTCGCAGATGTCATTCCAATGCGTGTAGAGGAAATTTTCCTTGTGGTGAGCGAGGCACCACTTGGCCATAATACTGCCTCCTCGAGAAACAATCCCGGTCATCCGCGATGCGGTGAGTGGAATGAAACGCAGCAGCACACCTGCGTGGATGGTAAAATAGTCTACCCCTTGTTCCGCCTGTTCAACGAGCGTATCCCGGAAGATTTCCCAGGTAAGGTCCTCAGCTTTCCCGCTCACCTTTTCCAGAGCCTGGTAAATCGGAACCGTGCCAATGGGCACGGGCGAGTTCCGCAAGATCCATTCACGGGTAGCATGGATGTTCTTGCCAGTGGAAAGGTCCATGACGGTGTCCGCGCCCCACTTAGTGGCCCAGCGCATCTTTTCCACTTCCTCTTCAATGCTGGAAGCAACGGCGCTGTTGCCAATATTGGCGTTTATCTTCACCAGAAAGTTGCGGCCAATAATCATCGGTTCTGATTCCGGGTGATTAATGTTCGCAGGGATGATTGCACGCCCGGCAGCAACTTCAACGCGCACAAACTCCGGCGTGATTTCCTTCGGAATCCGCTGTGGGAAGCGTCCGAAAATCGAGGGCGTATATGGACTGCTCGCCCGCTGACTGGATCCTGAATGCTGTTTGTTCAGGTCATTACGAACAATGTCGCTGGCCATGTCCGCAATCTTCGCCCGCCCCATACTCTCGCGAAGAGCAATAAACTCCATTTCAGGTGTAATCACCCCTTGTTTTGCATACCAAAGCTGAGTGACGGGATGTCCCTTGCTCGCGCGAAATGGCCGGCGTCGTTGTCCGCTCAATCCCGGAAATTCGACCAACCGATTCCGCTCGGCCTTGCTCGCAAACTCAGCGTGCTTGCCTGACAAATAGCCATTGTCCTGCGGCATAACCTGGCGCCCTTCATATTCCTCGACATCCCCACGCTTTAGGATCCAATCGCGCCGGAGCGCCGGCAAGCCCTCTTCAACCGTCCCCTGGAACTCCGGGTTCCCCCAAGGACCGCTGCAATCATACACCCGCACTGGCTCATTTAGCTCGGTGCCGCCGCTGAAGGTCTTCGTCGCGCTGAGTTCAATCTCGCGCATCGGCACGCGCACATCAGGGTGCAGTTGTCCTTTTAAGTAAATCCGCTTTGAATTGGGCAACTGGTCGCTGCTGTGCGGTTCCAAAGAATCTTTTTTCGCGATCATAGGCGCTGTATTGTGAACCAGGGTGCAGTAGGAAGCCTAAGGAGCAGTCCTTACTTCCCTTCGCCAGCATTACCTGGATCAGGTTCAACGGGTCAGCTGCGCTCCAGCGCAGAACTCTCAGCCTTTACTGACTCAACAGCCAGCTGGTCGGCTCCCCGAATAACCCAAACGTTAGGTCGGTTGCCCCTGACCGTCAAGCACGGGTGCGAGCTGAGGAACGGCGGGAGCGACCTGTTCTCGTGGCACCCTTTTCATCACAAAACCCATCAACTTGCGCGCTCGCACGCAACCCGCGAGCTTCCGCGTTTCCTTGCTCTGCACGATGGGCAGAGTTTTGAGCCGGTATTCCCGCAACGCATTGGCCACCGTAGCGCAGGTGTCCTCAATCGATAACGCCACCGGATTTTTGGACATAACCTCACTTAACGGAGTGGTTCCGGTCGCGCCGCTGGTTTGGCTTTCGATGAGATCGGTCATGGTGACCACCCCCTCCAGCGTTTGGCCGTCGCTGGAGACGTAGAAAATTTCGTTCGTGTGGTCCACGAACGCCTGCCCCACTTCGCGCACAGTCATCGTGGGCTTCAGGAGAGGCTGTGGAACGGGATCCATTAACTCGGTCACTGATGTGCCCTTTAGAACGGCATAGGCTTGCGGCTGGTCCTTCCAGATGTCCAGCCCCCGTCGATTAAGAGCGTGAGCAAGTGCATCGCGGAGGGGCCCAAGCGCCTTTGAAACCTGGGTAAAGACGTTCCGTCCCATGACCGTCAAATTGACGGTAGTTCGCGCTCGCGCGGAAGCGACCCTGGGTTGGTCATCCAGCAACGCTCGCTCTCCGAAAAAGGAACCCGGCCCCAGGACCGCGAGCACTTCACCCTTTGGATCGCGGTCGGTTGTTCGCGAGACCTCCACCTCGCCATCTTCGATAATGTAAAAGAAGCTCGCCGGCTCTCCTTGTTTGAAAATGTAATTGCCCGGTTCGTAATGCGCGTGCGTGACTCGGTCCGTCTGGCTGGTGCGTACATGGCTCAAATCCCGCGGGAACCAGACCAGCCAGGCCCAATCAAACCCCAGTTGAAACCGTCGAGCCCAGGTTGGCAGCTTAAAAAGATAAACTCCTCGCCAGGCGAACCAAGCCAGGAAACCGGATAACTGCAGGCCAAACATTTCCGCAACGGCCGAATGGCCCCCGATGGAGCAAAGCTGTCCAAGGGGTCTGAAGTAAAATGGTTCCGTCGGCTGCCGGTCCAACACTCGGCAAATATTTGCCGCGCATTGCTTGCCCTGGCGCTCGGCGAATTGCCCTGTAGGCGGAGATGGCTGCTGGTCAAACGCATTGATAATATTCGCGCAATCCCCAACCGCCCAAACGTTGTTGAGCCCGCGCACTCGCATATCGGGTTCCGTGACCAGACGACCTTTGTCTTTGGGGGCGTTCAACCGCTCAATCAGCGGTGATGGTGAA
>JAQGOV010000433.1 GCA_028293425.1 Verrucomicrobiales bacterium | reverse complement strand
GACGGCCCTTACACAAATCTGTCAAACGCCGTCAGCCCTTTCACCAACCAACTCGGCTCACTGCCGAGGCAATTTTATCGATTGAAGCAGTGAGATTATTAGGCATTTTGTTTATTTCCCGAAGCCCACCAGCGGCCCAGCCAGCGCCCGACTCGTCCCCAAATATTGAGGTATTCAAGCTCGCCGGCAGCCCGGCGCCGGGCCATCAATTCCAGATCCACAGTCAAGTGCTCACGCGACCTCCTGGTGAACCATCGGTTTGCCAGGAAGCTGAAGATAATCCAGATAGACAGTGAAGGGAATGCCGTCCCAATGTTTCCAAAAAATGGAAAAATCAGCATGGAGGAAAGGAAAAGAGCCATCCACGGGACGGCAAGCACTTGCAAGCCTGCTTGCTCTGCCTCACGTGCATTGCGAGCGATCACCCCTTGCCAAAGCGAAGACCAGCCCACCGCTTGCAGGTCGGGAATCAGGAATCCAACCACAGCTGCAGCACCTAGCGCGTAAGGTAAGACTCCCCAACCGTCACTCATTGCTTTGATGACAATCGTAATTCCAAGCCAGGCCACCTCTACCCAGATCAGCCGAAGCACGCGTTGCCGCATCGTTTGGCGGATGGCCGAGGCATGGCCCTCGACCAGCTGCCGAGGGGTGACAGGCGTGGAGATGAGCAGTTCCAGGGAATCTCGGGGGTGCTCTCGGCCAAGCGCGGTGCTGGCCGCGGTAGCAACGGCTACCTTGAGAATCGCGTTGCTCACAAAACTAATAAATAACGCAAAGCCGGGCTCGAGGAGAAACTGAATGTTGACCGATGCTATTACCGCAATTACGGGAGCCGCCAGGAAAACAGCACCGATCACAATCCACACACTGCCCAGAGCCCCTTGCGAACATAGGGACAGCCACAGAATAGGGTTCCGATCCAACAGGTGGCCACGCCGACGCATATCGAATCTGCGAGAGAACTTAAAACGTCTGGACCCGTTCGAACTGGTCCCCGTCGGCGCGCTTATAGCAATCGAAACAACCGGCCTCGACCCCGACCTTGGGTCATGGGTCAGCGTAATCGGGCGGGACCTGCAGCAATAAGGAAGCACTCGACAGATTTGCCAGATGACGAGCCATAACGCCAAGGCGGTCCATGCCACTGACAGCAAAATGGTTATGCCCGAGACTGATTGATGAGTAGCCGCAATCCAAATCGGGTAGATCGGCGTGGGTGCCAGCAGCCAAAGCGACCAAGAAACATGGTAGGCCCGCCCCAAACGATAGAGCACCAAAGGCCCAGCGATAATGAAAACACCGGCGAAGCCCATAGCCAGCGCACCCGCCACTTTTTCGTCCCAGGAAAGCGCCGAGCAGAGCAGCCCAATCGCAGCCGATAACAAGACCAAGCCCAGCAGCCCTAGCACCAACAACAAAAAATCCGCCAGGCTGACTCCGCCCAGCAGGATGGGGAGCGCCATAATCGGAATTACAGCCACGAAGCGATAAAAGGCAGGCAGCGAGGTCGAAAGCAGTTTGCCCAGCACCAGTTCGATTGGCCGCAGGGGAGTTAGAAACAGCAACCCGAGCGTGTCTTCCCGTTTTTCCTTTACGAAAGCTTCGGACGAAAGTCCGAGTGCCGAAACAAATACCACCAGACCTGAAAGAACAGCCACAGCCGAAAACGCACTCCGCCCGACAACCGGAGCACCGCCAACGACATGGCCGCCGTTCAGAATCATCATACCGAACACGGCCGCGGCTGCAGCGCTCCCCGTCCGTCCCCAATAACTTCCGGGACGCCAACAGCAGCTCTCGTTCAATAATAGGAGGCAACTCGAATCTCATCGCTCATAACCCGCAACTGCAGGCTGCCTCCACCCTGCCACGGGCAGCCTCACCCGACAACCTTGAAGTAAATCAGAGGATTAGTAGGCTACCTCTTGCTTTTACTGGCTAGGGCAATCCTGGTGTTACCAGGCGATAGAACCGGTTGGTGGTAAAACCGGGATCCTGGATCACTTCGATATGATTGGTTGGACGTGCAAGAACCTGGGCAAATTTCTGCCAGGCCCCCGTTTGAAGCGCATCCGTGTACTGCACAGTGTAGGTATGGTTCGAGACGGCCGAAAAACTGATACCTGCGCCCGGCGACGCATGGGCATCGATTTTTAAATAACTTGAGGCGTTAGTAGGATTGGTGCCGGCAATGTATTCCTGCCAGTTGGACATCCCGTCGCCATCCGGATCGCCAAGAGCAACAGCCCCGGTAGCGCTGCCGAAATTGGCGGTTTCCCACTCATCAGGAATGCCGTCTCCATCCGTGTCGGCCAGGGTGGTCAGGGTGATCAGCGCATTGGTGCTGAGACCGCCATAGGCCAGGTTGGTAACGACTACGCGGTACTGGGTGACCCCGACCGTGGTTGGCGCGGTGAAACTGTAGAAGTCCACCAAAGAATTCACGCTATGGGTCGCCACGATGGTAGAAACACGACGCCACTGATAGGTGATGGGAAAAGGACTGCCACTGACACCGACGCTTAAAGTAACAGGAGCCCCAACAACCACGGTTTGGCTGAGGGGAGGCTGGATGATGGAAGGAGTAATCAAGGCAGATAGGGTAGCCGTTGCACTGCTAGCCGAGGCCACGCCATCGCTGATCACCGCTGTATAATCTCCGCTATTGGTGCCTTGAACGTTCGTGATGGTAAGGCTTGGCCCAGTTGCGCCGGGAATGTTTATCCCATTAAAACGCCATTGATAGGTGAGGCCGCCGGGGGCGTAACCGGTAACGCTGAATGTGACGTTGGTGCTGGCGGGAGCCTGAGGATCCGGACGCACGCGAACCTGCACACTTTGTGGTTGAGTGATGATCAGCGGGGGAAAACTAAGGTTCAGCGAGGCATTGCTGCTCACGATGGAACCAGCACTATTGAACACCACTACGTCGTAATTGCCCATTTGAAAGGGCTGGATACTGGTGAGTTGAAGAATGGAATTAGTTGCACCCGCGATAGCCGAGCCGTTCAGTCGCCATTGGTACCTGGGTGAAGGCGCACCCGTAGCCGTAACGCTCAACGCGCCATTCTGGTAAGCCACCAAAGTCTGACTCACAGGTTGCGCGGTAATTCCGGGGGCGGTTCCAGACGGAGTGGCAGCCGCAGCAGTAGCTGGCGCAGCAGTCCAGTTTGCCGGGTCGTTCCCGAAAGCGGCAGAGTTCCTACGTTGGAGAGAAAGCCCGGTGCCATCCGCTCCCGCCGGCCAGAGAGTCGAGTCCTGGTAGCTGATTTTATCGATCAACACATAGGGGACGACTCCCAGCACAGGACTGGCTGGCTTCTTCAGCTCGACCTCTTCGGCCTGGTTACCGAGCTTGCCTCCGTAAGGTCCAAACATCTGCACGTTGGCGCCCACCCCATATTTGGCGCGGAAAGCACCAACCAAAGCGGGATTTGCGGAGTCAAAATTAACTACCAATACATATTCGCCTGGACCAATGCTTTTGTTCGTCGGGAAGACCAAATCAATCCCGCCCGTTATTTTCCAGGTATTCGTAGGCAGAGCGGGATCGTAAAGCAGAACCGGGCTCCCTGAGATATTGAGAAGCTCCACAAATTCGTCGGCACTGTTGTCGTTCGTTCCCCCAACATCGGGCGGGTGATACATCAGCTCATTGATGACAATCGGCCCAACGCGTGGACCGGCGTTGGCGGTCGTAAGCGTGACTGCGGTTTGGGCAACAAATTGCTCTTTGCCATCACTGCTGACATACCGGCCGAAGGACACACCGTCATCGGCTCCGCCGAAGGAGAAACCGTGAGAATAGCCGGTGAGGTTTCCGGCGGCGTCACCGCTGAATATCCAAACCGAGTCCCCATCCGAGCCCAGAGCAAAGCCCAAGCCGCCAGGATTGAAATCTGATTCGGTGAAGACCCGGTAACCGCCCGGAGGTATCAAGGTATCCGCAGGAATGTGGAATTTTTTCGGGGTGCCGAAGCTATCACTCAACCACCATCCGCCGATGTTTACATTAGTGGTGGTCGGGTTGTAGACTTCGATACTGTCGACGGGCGGAGGGTTGTCTGTGCGTGAGAGCGCTTCTGTAATGATGATCGGAGCGAAGGCCGGCGCAGCCGGTTCATTCACGCCGGGGGTGCCGGTGAGCGTGCTGCTGGGTCGCCATTGAGATTTGTTCCCCCAATCGTCAGGCTGCGCATTTTCATTCACAATCACGAGGGAGAAACCCAAGCCGTCGGTAATAGGATACCAATTGTTGTCATAGGTGAAATCAAGGATCTCCTCGTCGTTCGCGTCCAGAATTTGAACACGTTCACCATTATTGTTGAGTTGGAGGCTGTACTGGCCTGCGACAGGAAAGCCAGCGCCATAACGGGCGGAGAAAGCAGCGGCATTTTTAACAATCAGCACCCGGGCGCCGGGCGCTAGGGAAGTAACCGCGCTGCCGGTAAAACTAAAGTCGATTCCGTTGGTGAAACGGATACCAGCCAAATTCAGCGTGACGCTAGGGGAGATATTCCTCAGCTCGACGTATTCGAATTCCTCGGCGTTGGTATTGGCTGCGTGCGGCGAAGGATGATACATGATTTCGGTGACGCGCAGGAATTGTTGAGCTGGGCTGGGGGCTCCTGTGTAGGTGAAGTTGTTAATAGTCTGACCGAAACCATTGATGATACTTAACGCCTCCCCACGAGCGGAAAGCTGGCCGAGATAAGGCCCGAGCACGAACAATCCCTGGCCCCCGCGAGGCCCAACCGTCCGTGCTTTGAATGCGCGGACGTTCGGCGAGACATAAGCGATCCCATTAGCAGGAATAACCGTTCCGGGAGCGAAGGTGAATCGGACGCCGCCCTCCAGTTTCCACCCGGAGACGTCGATCGCGAACGGAGCCGGATTGCTGACGCAAACAAACTCCTGCATTTGATTACCAGAAACAGGGTTCACCTCGGCACCGACAATATTGAGGAACACGTTTGCGGGTTGAGTGAGGGGGATGCCGGCGTTCATGGTTTTGCTGATCCCGATAGGGAGAGCGGTGTTGGTCACGCTGTGTTTACCATAAAAATGCTGGCGGCGCGGTTGGATAAATTCCTGAAGAATCTGCCGCACACCATTGGAGAGATTGATGCCCGGATCGAAGTTACACTGACCGCCTTTCGCGGGCCAATTCCACTTGACGCGATCACGATCGGCTTCCTCGGCAATCAAATCGCGCCAGGAAAGGACCAATTGCTCAGCCGGACTGGAATTGGTAAGTGAGCCAGGCGGAAGAATGTAAGTGTCCAGCATGGTGCGCATGCGACGTAAAAACATCTCCCGTGTTTGCGGGGTCTGGAAAATAACGTCGTACATCCGGTTCCAGGTGCCGCTATTCGCGGGAAGCGCGCTGGAGCCACCGTAGAGCGGAAAGCTTTTGTGGTTGTCGTTGGTCGCTTGAATACCATCCTCAAGGCCAGCACTGGAGTAGTAAATGGCGCCCCAGGAGAGATTCAAGTCAAAGGGAACAATCCTCCAGAGATTGTCGCCATCGTTATCGTGATAAAGGCTCATGTTGGCCCAGACATCATCATTCTCGTGTGACCAACGAGCAGCGACCATGTAATTGATGACCTCGGGAAGATCGAGCATGTCGAAAATGTTGGTGAAGCGCGCGCCTGCCGGTTGAGATTCATTAATCGCCGCGGCCAATTGGGCATAGTCAGTGTTCGGCTCCCATTCGCGCGTCTTTTTTTCAAAACCACCTGTGCTGGATTGGTCGGGTGTGCAGGTGCCAGCTGCGTTATAAAGAGCGCCGTTTGGATCATAGCCGAGTCGATTGAGCATTTCTGCGCCATGCACATCATTGTGATTGGCGAGTTGATAAAATTGGCCGTTCATTTCCAAACGGTAAGGGATGTAAAATGGCGCGGGAGCCCCGATTTGATCACAGAGCCAGTAGGCAAGCCCCTGACGCATATAGGCCGGATCCACGTAATCGGCCATGAACGAGGTATTGCGCAAGCGAGGGCCGGGACCTCCATGACGGAAAAGATGTTCGCGATTAAATTCAAAACGATGCGACTTTTTAGCAAGGCCGGCGGTGGTATTGCCGCGCACCTGCATCCCGACGTTGTCATAGAATTCGCCGTCGTGGAATACGGAGGCGCGACCTCCGGACTGGCTGTCAACCAGACCCTGTTGCGAGGGCTCGACGAACAGATAAACAATGGGAAGTTTGCTGGTGGCATATCCAGGGTTAACAACCGTGCCGAGATATTGGGCAGTCCCTGCGGGATCGCTGTACAAGGGCCAGCGCGATGTGTGGGAATTAACGTCGGTAGCGGTGATGTAATATCGAACCATCTGCCCATTGGTGGAAGCGCTCGCAGGAATGGTCGCTCCATAGATGCCATCACCCGCCGCGCCGTCCCCATGCGTTCCGTCATCGAACATCGGGACTGTCACTTCCGCATCGAACATGATTCTGTAACGCATGGTGACGCTGGCCACAGTTGTGAACGACGGCGCCACCCGGGCTGTAACAATCAAGTCATCGGCATCAAGCGGAACATTGGGGACTTGATGGGCCTCGGCGATGATCGGGCCGGGGTCGGTTGTCCCACCCAGGTTGGCAGCGCCGGGAGTGGGGGTGGTAAAGTAAACGCCGTTTGTTCCAGCGGTGAACGTGGGAGGATTCCCAAACTGAGCAAAGCCATAGGATATATCCTGGACCTGCGCCGGGAACACGGGACGAAATTCGGTGGCGATGGTCACTCCGTCGGGTCTCACGAGCGCAAGGTATTCGCCGCCGGCGGTAAGCCTGAAGTTGGTATGAAGGCGGGCGCCGGGAATGCGACGATCCTTGCTGGATGCAAAAACCACCATGAAACCACCGCCTGCCAGGTTCGTGGCTGGGAATCGCCACTGGGTGAGGTTGTTCGCGCTGTCGGTCAGGTACCAGCCCTCCAGGTTCACGGTCAGCGCGCTGGGATTGTAGATCTCAATCCAGTCAGAGTACTCATTGTTTTCATCAACGAGCGTGCGCGAGTTGGCAGCCATGAATTCGCTGATATACGGCTGACCCTCAACGGCGTTTGGGTCCAGATTATAGGCCCAATTGCCCCCGGCGAAGGCATTGGCCGAGCTGGCAAGATCGGTGATGCCATGCGCGGACGCCCAAGCAACCTGCACCAATCCCGTGACCGGCTGGCTGAAAGCGATAATATATTGGTTAGGGGCAATGGTGGTAAGACCAGTGGCGGGAGTGCCGTTCACCAGGAGATCGCTCGCATTCACACCCGCGACGCTTTCGCTAAAAAGGACGGTAATATTCGTGAGTGAACGTACGGTTGATGAAGGCGAAGGCGAAAGGCTTGCCACCAGCGGAGGAGTTTGATCGACCAGGTTGTATTGCCAGACTGCGCCAGAGCCATTGGCATTAAACGGATTTGGTGGGATGGCCTGATCCACGATTCCGTGGGACGGACTCCAGTTGACCTGAACAGTTCCATAGGCAGGCTGAGGAAAAGAGAAAGTATAGGTTGAGCTGTTCACTGGCGTCACCGAGGCAGCCGGGCTGCCATTAATTCGCAAATCAACCGCATCGACGCCCGAGACGGGTTCACTGAATGTCACGGTGAGCTGAGAGAGGCTGGAAATGGTGGAATTTGCAGCAGGGCTGGAGCTAACTACCACAGGAGCATTTGTCTCGATGCGGAAAACCTGGAGTGAGGCGTCGAAGCCAAGATCACTGCTACTCAAGGCGCTTTGGAAAACTTGGACTGCAATCACGTTGGTCCCCGGGACGAGATAAGAAAATGGAGGTGGAAGGTTGTTATTGGTAAATTGGACCGGTTCAACGGCGTTGATCGCCAGGGTGTTGACCGTAACGGGAGAACCGGAAGGATCCGACATATTCACACGCAAGACTTCCGTACCATTGATCCAGGCCACGAAGCCGTCATCTACGATAGCGCCAAGTTTGACTGCGGAAATTTCCGAGAGGTTCGTGACCACGAAAGTTTTGCGCAGAAAAATAGATAAATAGACGTTCTGCATGCCAGAAATCTGCGTGCCACCGGCGTAAACGTCGCCGTACCAAAAGGGTGCGGGCGCACTCGTAAATTGCGAATCGTTGAATCCATTCAGTCTCCAGGAGTCGGTGGGAGTCGATGCCTCATTAGTGCCCGGACGCCAGAACCAATTTGCGCCCCGGTCAAAAACCACCTCCGCATGGGCAGTGCCAGCCTGGATTACGAAGCAAATGAACAAAGTAAGGTAAGCAAGGGGCGAGGATTTCCGATCAATGAATAGCATATAAAACGTCCGTTAAATGATTCGCCTGGGTGCGACAAGGAATCACAATATCTACTAAAATCAACAGGCCGGAGAATAACATCCTCCGGCCTGTTGCTATCATTACCTAACGCTAAAGGCCAAATCACTCAAAGTCAGTGCTGCACGCGGTAGAACCGGTTCGGTGCCGCTTGAGGATTTAGAACGTAAGGAGTGGTGGCATTCTGAACATCAGTCCACACACTGCCAGACCCGTTTCCGATAAGGCTATCTGTTTGCTGCAAGGTTCCGCAAAGCCATGTCATGGTAACGCCAGAAGGAGCAGCGTCGAAATTAAGCCGCACCTTTAAGGCAGTGGAGTCAACCAGGCTACCTGCATCGGTAATTTGGGCGACTTCAGAGGCGGTTAGGGCGCGATTATAGATGCGAACGTCATCCAGTAAGCCGTCGTACATCTTCCAATAACCGTCATGGGACCGTCCAATCTCAATTCGCTGCGCGGGATCCCACGCCCAAGGCCGGGTGGTAATCTGAGAGCCCGAGACAACGCCATCGATATAAAGCGTGGTGCTGCCAGCCTGGTCATATACATAAGCCACATGGTGCCAGCGATCGTCGTTTACGTGGCCGGTGGAAGAAAATGAATTGACTGTGCCAGTTCCATCATTCGCCTGAACAAAGATCGTGCCATCATCCGCCTGGACAATGACATCCCCCCGGTCGGAACGGCGATCCACTAAGATCGCGCCGAAATCGCCTGCCCCCGCAGTGGCTGCGGAGCGCATCCAAAACGTAATTGCGCCCTGGGCAGAGTTGAAATCCGGATTGGCAGCCAAGGTAACTTGGTCGCCCTCGGCAGCTACGAATTGCATGACACCGTTGCGCGCCGCAGAAGACGGATCGCTATTGCTGGCCAGCCAAGTCGCGCCGAAGTTTAAGGCATCATGAATTGTGCCGAGAGGCTTGGAATCAAAGACTAGATTACCTGTATGAGAGATGCCCAAC
>JAQGOV010000430.1 GCA_028293425.1 Verrucomicrobiales bacterium | reverse complement strand
GTTGTTGATAGCGGCTCTGGAGCCTTGGGTCCAGCTGGGGAGGGGTGTAATCAAAGGCACGCATCTAATACCATGGGGGAGGCTGGCTTGGCTCGCAACGGACTTGTGTAGATACCAATGCCTGGGGGAGAAGGTGGCGCAGCCGGATGAGGGCGGAACTACTAGGTTCCCTTTTCCCTGCCGGAGAGGGCCGGGGTGAGGGGAAACGGCCCGTCAGATCACACCATGAGTGTATTGCCACCGAAAGCTCAGCGCTTTTCCATTTTAGCTCGGGCCGCTTCCAAAATCCGGCGTTCCCGCGCGGTGAGGCTGTGGAGACCGTGGGCTGAAATTTTTTCAAGAATTGGATCCACCTCCCGGCTAATAAATTCCTCAGGCGGCAATTCGTCATCGTCGTCGTGCGCAACGCTTTCTCGGACGGTCTGCTTCCTGGAGCGCCGGGGACTCCTTCGCCTGCGAAAGATGGTGGGTATCTGGAAAGCAACGGGCGATTGAACAATCCACCGAATATAACCAGCGCCAGCCATCAAGCCCCCCAGGTGAGCCCCATGCGCGACGTTTGGCTGGGCAGGAACAAGAATGTAAAAGGTTGCGACAAGTGCACTGAACCAAAACAGAAATTTTGCCCGGACCGGCAGGACAAAAAAGAGGAGCAGTTCGCGGTTAGGGTCGAGGGTGGTAAAAGCCCCCAGTAAAGCGAGAACGGAAGCTGATGAGCCCACCACCGGGGTGCCGAAGGCCTGTAGTGGTAAATGAAAAACTTTGTCCTTAATCAAGCCCAGGGTAATTTCCAACAGCCCGCCGACAACGCCGCTCGAAACATAAAGAAGTCCCATGTGTTTGCTGCCGATGGACTCCTCAACCGAACGACCAAACAGGAACAGCATGAGCATGTTGAAGATAAAATGGACGAAACCCACATGCAGAAACTGAAAGGTAACCAACTGCCAGATGAACCCCGAGGAGAGTCCTTTGCGGCTGAGCGCCAGGTAATCTGTAAACAGGTTGGTCAGCCCATAAGTCTGGTTCACTTCCCCGGCAACGAAGACCGCAAGGTTAATGATCAGAAGTGCGATCGTCACTGGGTATGCATGCCGCATCCTGAACTCCGGGCCTTGCATGTAAGAACGATCGTCCAACATCTTGCCGCAAAATAAGCGCTTCAACCTTAATTATCAAATCCCTTCTAAACCTCTCTTGCGAATCTCGATTCCACGCCGACTGTATGTACGCGCGGAGGATTCAGGGCCCTGTTCTACAAGGAGCGTTCGCAGGCTCGGCCGAAGGTTCGCGATGAACTCATGAGCGGTTCCTCCGCCCGCCAATAAGGCCGTTGATAGCGCATCACTCTCCGTGGCACTGGGGGTAACGACCGCTGCTAAAAGGGCCTGCGAAACAGGGGCTCCCGCACGGGGATCCATGACGTGGCCATAGGTTTTATTTTCGAAGGTAAAAAACTTTCCCCACACTGCGGAAACCGAAAGTGCTTCGTTGTGCAATGGAACCACGGCCAGTGGTTCAGCGGCGGCTTCATTACCGAGGGGAGGGCTTGCAATGGCCACTTTCCAGGGCTCCTGATCGGGTCCCAACCCCAGTCCGTAGACGGTACTGGTGCCGCCGTGGATCAGTGCGGAGCTGATCCCCGCTTCCTGGAGGAGCTGGGCGGCGCGTTCTATGGCGTAGCCTTTGCCGATGGCGCCGAAATCGAGCATGACGCCAGCCTTGGCAAATGAAATGGTGTGGCGTTCGTAATCGAGGTTCACCAGGTGCATGCCGACGACGGCTCGAGCTGCTTCGAGTTCAGCCGGTTCCGGCACGCGTCCTTCGCCACCCATCAATCCCCAGCAACGCATCAACGGGGCCACTGTGATGTCAAACAAGCCGTGGGTTTCTTCGCTGAGGCGTTTTGCGTGAGCGACGAACTGGAACAGGGCGGGGTTGACCCGGATTGGTTCCAGGGCGGCGCGCGCATTCAGGCGAGTTACTTCGCTGGTGGGACGATAAAGGCTGAGTTGCGCTTCCAGCCGCTCGATCTCATCGAAAGCCTCCTCACCCGCGGCCCGCAGCGCGATCGCGTTTTCGCCGGGCAGGACAATCTCAAATCGAGTCGCCATGGCCTGGCGGGCCAGGGTCAGCACAGGTGGGTTAGCGCCAGCCATTCCAATCCTCAATTCCTATCTTAATCGTAATCATAATTCTAATCGTCTCGTTTTATTTCTCACAAAGGTTCAAGGGCCTTGCCGTTCCGCCAAGCGCAAGGGTGCCGTATATTCCCATTTCTTCCACTCGATAGAGTGAAGGCGAAGAAGGCGGTACTACCATTGGATTAAACCAGGACGTGAACGACGCATCATCTTCCCCTCTCTTCCGTTTGATAAAACGTTGATAAAACGGAGGAGAGGGAAAGGGAGAGGAGGGGCTGAACTGCGCAAACCAGCGACTCTCATAACATCCGGACTGGTAAATGATCCACCACTTACTGAGGAAACCGTGGGATGTGCCGCACGGACATAGCCACCTGACGCGGCAGATTGGGCTCCCTCTCCCGCCGGGCTCCCGCCGGGAGAGGGTAGGGGTGAGGGGAAAGGGAGCGTTCGATTACCTGTGACTGTAGCATACCCAGCAGACTTGGCAGGAATGACAATGCCCCCACCCCTGAGTTTTCCCTCATGGGCAAAGAGCAAAACAAAAAGCAGGTTTCGCGGCGAGCCACGAAACCTGCGTGTTAAAAACAGAAACGATTAGGAGATGTCGAGCGTGCCGTAGGTGATCGGCTTGATGGGTTTGCCATCGGCCGTCGTGATCTTGCGGGTCTTCGCATCGAACAAGCACATGATGTTGAGCCGTTCGGACATTTCAGCCAGCGAGATCACGGTCTGGACTTTGACAGCCAGGTCGATGTTCGCGTTGGGGGTCTTGCCAGTGCGGATGCAATCGAACCAGTTCTTCTCGTGTTCGGAGATGCTTTCACCGGGCTTGATGCCATCAAAGGTCAGCTTCTCGCCTTCATAATCATCAGCAAAAGGGCGCTCCGGCTTAATCTCAACACGGTTGCCGCCCATGACGAGCGAGGCTTTGTGACCGCGGATCATTTCCGAGGTTCCCTGTTCGTTCACCGTGCTGCTGGTGATGTGCATCAGCATGCCGCTCGGGAATTCAGCAATGAGCTGCACGATTTCAGGCACATCACGCATGTAGGTGCCGGGAGTCAGCTTGTCGGTTTCAACTTTGCGCATGCCGATGCAAGCGACGCGGGCCGGGAATTCCGGGTTGCCGGTGGCCAGCATGTATGGATGCAGCTTGTGTGGGAAAAGGTCGCCGAGCAGACCCGCGCAATACGGGTAATATTTGCGCCAGCGGAAGTAATGATCTCCATCGAAGCTTTTGGGAGCATGCTTGATTTGGGCGCCCATCCATTGCTTCCAATTGACGGTGTCCGGCTTGGCATCTTTGTCGATGTTGTAATTCCATTCGCCCTTCGGGCTGTTGCGCATGTAGGAGCCCTGACTCAGGACGACCTTGCCGATTTTGCCGGAACGAACGAGCTCGGCGGCTTTGTGCCACTTCGCATCGGAGCAGCCCTGGGAACCAACCTGCAATACCATCTTGGTCTTTTGGACAGCATCGTAAATCTGGAAGCCTTCCTCGAGGTAGCGGGTCATCGGCTTTTCCACGTAAACGTGTTTGCCGGCGTTCATCGCGTCAATGGAACACTTGGTGTGCCAGTGATCAACCGTGGCGATGCAAACGGCGTCAATATCCTTGCGCTCGAGAACCTTGCGGTAATCTTCGTAACCCTGGCAATCGCCGCCGATCGTGGATTTGGCGCCTTCGGTGCGTTTGGTCCAAACGTCGCAAACCGCCGCCTGGGAAATGTTATTCGCGCTGGCGTTGTCCTTTTGGCTGCGAACGTGGGCCATGCCTTGTCCGCCGACGCCAATGTAGCCAACCACAATGCGGTCATTCGCGCCGATGACTTTACCGGTCGATGGAGCCTTGTTCTGGCCGTAGACCGGAGTTCTGAACATCGAGGCCGTTGCAACAACAGCCGAAGCGGTTGCTGTTTTCTTAATAAACGTGCGGCGATTTTCGCCGGAGTTGGGAGTAGTTTTCTGTTTATCCATAAAAGATATTTATCGCTTTTCTGGTTCCTGGTTAATGAGAACAGGTTATCGGAACCGACGGGCGGGTCAACGCTTTTATCGAGCCCTAAAACCCAACAGCGAATACTCGCAAAAAATACGCAAAAGCCGCCGAGGATCGCGGGAATCCACGCATTTTTAGCGGGACAGCGCCAACTGGCAACACGTCGTCGCGCGGCCATTCTTCCCGAAAGCTCAACGAGGCGGTCATCCCTTAGCTGCGTGAGCCCAGCTGAATGAACCTCGCAGGTCGGGAAGGGCGATTCTTCCCGAAGCCCCAACGGGGCGATGATCCCTTAGCCTGGGGCAGCGCCCTAGGATCGTGGTCCCGCAAAAAATCAAAAGCCCTGAAGGGGCGAGATAATCTGCAACTTCCGGATCCGAAAAAATGGTTTCACGGCCAAGTCGATTGCACCGATTTTGCACTGTGTATATTAACTCGGAGCTCTGATGAAGTCCGTGCAGGGCTGCCCCTTTATTTTTCCTCCAAAAACCCCGTCGGGGTGACCTGAAGGTGGCCCAGGGTCAGCGCCGATGCTGTTCACGGCGCGCCAACCTGGGTTCACAAGAAAAATAAATCACTCTCACTTTCGAGCAACGAGAGGCGAACCCCCGTGAGCATCACGCTGTTGTTGATCCTTTGCCTCTCTTTCGTGCTGCTCCCAGTTAACAAAACTTTTGGCGCAATTCGCCGCGGCCCTCCAAGGCAAAAGCAGACTTGTTGCACTGAAGAGCGCCGTGGTACACTGAAGCGTGCTTCATTGTAATCCATAGGCATCGATCATTCGCGTATGTTTCAGACCCTTCGTCATTGGTTTCGCCGCCGGAGATTTCGGGAGGGTAGGACCTTTTCGCAGTTCATCGCTTGCGATGTCCGCAGAGACATTCTCATCATTTCCGCCGCACGGATTGATGAAGGCATCATCACGGGCAGAGTTCGGACCTCCAACGTTCTCTACGTTTCTCGTGGCTTGGCGCCTGAGCCTGAGTTTGAGCCGCCGAGGGAGCTTCGCATTGAGGATATGTGGCACTGGACGGGCCAGAGTTGGGGTGGGCTACCAGACGGCACATCCATCGTAGACCATTTGCATGAGAGTAAAGATTAATCGGGAAACGATGCCCATTCATGCACTGCAGCGATCCCGTCGAGAGCGGTATGGTTGTACACAGAACAACACATCAAGTGTCCGCTTCGCGGACTGGGTCGCTGAGCTTGCTCGCTAGACCGGTTGCGCGTTTATGAGAACTGACGCACCAGCCATTGCCAAACGAGCGCTGTTTTGGCTTCGCAAGGACGGCGAACGCATTCCGTTGTCGATCGAGATTGGCGCACCTCGGCAGCACACGGATGGCTTTTGGCATACGCCAGTCGCTCTGCATGGCCTCGATGGCCGACTTTCAGATATTTGGGGTGAGGATTCGTTGCAGTCACTTGTTTGGCTATAGAGATGGTCGGTCATCGCATTGAATCGGTTATTAAGATGGGTGATCGCGTGGTCGAAGATGACGACAGCGACTTTCGGCTCGGGGTCTATTTCCCGAGGCGATAGAACCCTCTCGGGAAAGCGGACGACCGAGCCCAATAAAGAAAAAGAAAAATTGGGAAGGACAGTTTTTTGTCACTTGACCACGCGCCCTTTTGGGCGACCCCGCCAATGGCCTTTGGCACTGGTGCGGCGGGCGGTTTCATGAACTCAGACAGAGCAAGGCTGGAGGTGAGAGATCGCACATTGGTCGTGGTTAGGGCGCTTTCCGTCTTAATGCAGTGAATGTAGGGAAGAGTGGAATTGCTTTAGGTGAATCGAACGTCTTTAGCAACGCATTGTCCTACCAGTGTGGGCAACACACGGTAATATGAGGCGGGGAAGCGAAGTGAGACAGGGCGCGAGGCAGCAATTGCGCGGCCTGCAACTGTTATTTGGTATCGGTGTGCTAGTTCTCCCGTTTCTTGTGTGGCTCGGGCGCACCTCAGGTGCCGGTTGCGGAGCGGTAGTAGGCTTTTGCGCAGGCCCGGAGAGCTGGACGAATAGTCACGCAGTCCCAATCTGTGTGAGCAATGGGAGTGAGGTGGTGGTTCACTTTTCAGGGAACTATGTCTCGCGGGCAAGGGGCAAACTGCCAACAGCTGGATTGCTTCCAGTATTCAGCCTGCAGCCGCACGGGGCAACGATACTGCAGATTCCAGGGCAATGGGACCCGGATACAGTTGTTCTCTTTTGGGATCAGACCTCAGGGATTGGGAAGTTCTGCAAAAAACAAGTGCCAAGATGGCCAATGTTGCAGAACCTTTTTGCTGAAAGGATCGGACAGGTTGAAATAAATGTGAAGCCTCCCCATGTCGACCACTTCAGTTCGCCTTTCAAGCCTATACAGTAATTTTACCAATCAAGGAGACTACACCGTCAATGTTATGAGGGGCGACACAACGATGGATGCAGCCGATTGGAGTGGAAATGATCGCACTTAAACCTTGAGAGGGTCAGCCCCGCACAATGTAACATCCGTATTTGATGGCACCGAATCAAGCAAGCAGCCGGCATTTCTTGATCAGGCAACTTAGACCGCGAATCATTATCGAACTGCCATTGTCGCTCTTCCGACCAGGCCGGCAGTTGGGTGGCCTCGGGCCTCTGTGTTTCGAGGGCAGTTTCCTCCAGCCAACGACCTGCCTCCTCCCCAGAACACCGGCCGCCCCCACCATCCCTTTCGACAGCGTGCTTGGCGACTTGGCGTCTCTGCGTTGAAAATGGGTAACCCCGGAACAGAGATAACTTTCATTCAGGCTCCCAGGAACCACCACATCGTCCAACTACAACTGTCGCTCTTCCTCCGAGCAAATCCTTCCGAGTAAAACTACGGTGAAATGCACAGTGCAAAAATAGTGTAATCGCCGCTCCCGTTATTCAGCCCTCCTTGACCAACTCTGCCTCCGCGCCCTCTGCGAGCTCCAGGGAGATAATTTTCGGCCGTCCAACCTTACGGGCAGTTTACGGCTTCCGTTATAAAGTAGCCTTTCAAATTCTTAGCAAAATGCCATATATTAAAAACCAAACACCACTTTTGCTCAATAAATTCAATGGGTTTACGGGTCTAACCTGCAAAATCATCAATTTTTTCCGTATTGCTTACGGGTTTACGGATTGGGAGAGGGTGTGACTACCCCCCAGCGTTCAGTTCCTCTTACCGAAAAACGTTATCGGCCCAACCGACCTCACGCTCTCACGTTTTCCCCGTTGCTGCCCCCGTCTTTCTGCCAGAATCCCGTTTCCCATGCCATGCCCTCCATGCCACTGCCTCTTTCAGGCCGTCCTCTGCGGCCTGCGTGCGCCGTTGCGTTTCAAAAAAGGGAAGCACTCAACGCTGGATTCCTCCCCAGCAGGGCGTCTCCTTTGTGCATCCTTCTGCCTTCATACTTCCTCCTAGGATTTATCCTCCCCACGCGTCTCCTGCGCCCCACGCGCCAGACAACTCCAATTGCCTGTGCTAACAAAGACCGAACATGAAGCTGAAACTGCAAATAGAATTCAGGATTTGGTGAGTCAGGACGCGTGTCT
>JAQGOV010000423.1 GCA_028293425.1 Verrucomicrobiales bacterium | reverse complement strand
GTATGATTCCAAGTCCGTCGGCAACAAACGAAAAGCGCTTGTCTATACGCCCCCCGGCTATTCGTCTGACACCACGTATCCCGTCCTTTACCTGCTTCATGGCATCGGAGGCGACGAGGAGGAATGGCATAAGGGCGGTCATCCCGAAATCATTCTGGACAACCTCATCGCGGAAAAGAAAGCTGCTCCCATGATTGTGGTGATGCCCAACGGCCGCGCCCAAGCGGACGACCGTCCCGGCCCAAACGCCATGGCCACTGCGCCTGCCTTTGGCAAGTTTGATAAGGACCTCATCGGTGATCTCATCCCGTTCGTTCAAAAGAAATATTCGGTCAAGGCCGGCCGTGAGAACCGGGCTGTTGCCGGCCTTTCCATGGGCGGCGGACAATCGCTCAACTTCGGCCTGGCCAATCTGGACACCTTTGCTTGGATCGGCGCTTTCTCCTCGGCCCCGAACACCAAACCAGCCGCGGAACTCGTTCCGGACCCGGAAAAAGCGACGAAGGAATTGAAGCTCCTCTACGTCTCGGCCGGCAATAAGGACGGCTTGATCCGCATCAGCCAGGGTGTCCACGCCTACCTAAAGGAGAAAAATGTCCCTCACATTTGGCATGTGGATGAACATGGGCATGATTTCGAGCATTGGAAAAAGGCTCTTTATCAGTTCGCACAACTTGTTTTCAAACCTGCTGCAAATCCGTAAACTGGCTGGGTTGACCTGAATTTTAATTACGTAATGAACAGCATTCTAAGACTTCTGACTCTGCTCACCGGTGGGCTGTTGGCCCTGAACGCATCTGCCGCGGAAGCCCCAGCGGGCCCCATTCATGTGCTTTATCTCGGCCCCGTCAACCTCGGTGGGGGACGTGGCGGCGGGTTTGGTGGCTCGCGCACCAACTACGTTTATTTGCCAGGCCAAACTCTGGCGCCTGATGCCATCTACTTCGATCATCTCACCAGCATCAGCAACCTGACCGAAAAGTATTTGAGCCACTTTGATGCGGTGGTGCAGGTGATGCCGGACGCTGAAGTTGGCGCAACTCAGCGCAAGATGTTGGAGAGTTTCAAGAGCGCGGGCAATGCCTTCATCGAATACACCGAGCGTCCGAAGGATGACGCATTGCGGGAAGCTGTGCTCGGCAAGGTCAGCCAGAAAGCCAAATCGCGCTGGCAGGCCTTCCTGGACTCTCGTCCCCCCTTGCAGCGTTTGCCCGGTGAAGTACCAAATTACGAGCGACGCGCGGAACCGGTGAAACTTCAGGCCCCTCTGGCGCCCCGGGACAGCCTGCGTTACACGCAAGTCCCGGCGGACTTCGAGCTTCAGCTCTTCGCTTCCGAACCGGACATCGTAAAGCCCATCTACATGGCCTGGGACGAGCGCGGGCGCGCCTGGGTAGTTGAGGCACGGGATTATCCGCACGGCCTCGTCCCCGAAGGCCAGCCCGGCAAAGCCGATATCAAGATCTGCGAGGATACCGATGGCGATGGCAAAGCGGATAAGTTCACGATTTTCGCGGACGGATTGAACCTGGCCACGTCCCTGGTCTTCGTCAACGGCGGCGTTATCGTCTCCGAAGCACGCCACATGCTCTTCCTCTCCGATACCAATGGGGACGACAAGGCCGATGTGCGGCGGGCGCTCCTGCCAGGCTGGGGAACCGGCGACACCCACGCCATGCAAAGCAACCTCGGCCGCGGCTTCGACAACTGGCTTTATGGGGCGGTTGGCTACTCGAACTTCCGGGGCAATGTAGGTGGCCAGGACCTCCAGTTCGGCCAAGGCGTGTTCCGGTTCAAACCGGATGGCTCTGCCCTGCAATTTCTTTATCAGTTCAACAACAACACCTGGGGCTTCGGACTCAACGCGGCGGGTGATGTTTTCGGCTCCACGGCCAACGGGAACCCAACGTTCTACGGCTACCTTCCCGCTCATATCCTCAATCCAACGCAGCCAGGCTTGGGTGGTCGGCGTGGGGGTGGAGGTGGCGGGTTTCGTCCCGGTTACCGCCTCGGCCCGGACAATGCCGGCGATAGCTCTGGTGCCAATGTTCGGCGGCTTGCCTCCGCCAAAACCATGGCGCCCGGCATGCGCATGCATCCCAACACGCCCAATGTCCGCATGGTGGATAACTTTGGCGGCTACACTGCCGCCGCTGGGCACGCCTTTATGGTCAGCGACGCCTTGCCTGCGCGCCTGCTCGGCAAGGCCCTGGTGAACGAGCCCACCGCCAAGCTCATCGGCATCATGGATATCGAACGCGATGGCGGTGGGTACAAGGCGCTGGATGGATTCAGCTTTCTTGCCAGCAGCGACGAATGGATGTCGCCGATTTTTTCCGATGTCGGCCCGGACGGCGCGATTTGGGTCATCGATTTCTATAGCTTCATCATCCAGCATAACCCCACGCCCAGCGTCCAGTCTGCTGGCCTTCAGGCCAAAACCGGCCCCGGCGGTGCCTACATGACCGACAACGACATCCGCGACCAAACCCACGGCCGCATCTACCGGGCCGTCTGGAAGGACGCCCCACGAAATTCCTTCACATCCCTGGCGGGCGCAAAGGCTGCTGAAATCGTTCGCGCGCTCGACAGTGGCAATCAGTTCTGGAGCCTCACGGCCCAGCGTTTGATCGTGGATAACAAATTGACTGATGCCACTCCCGCCTTGAAGAAGCGCGTCGTCTCCGGAACGGGTGGCACAGGCGCTATCCATGCTCTCTGGGCACTCGAAGGCATCGGCGCTCTCGACAAGGACACTCATCAGAAAGCGTTGCTCGATAAAGATCCCGCGCTTCGCCGCAATGCGATTCGCGCCCTGCCTGCCAGCGACGCCGGACGCCTATTGTTCTTCAGCAGTTCAGTGATTCAGGACCCAGACCTTCTCACGCGCGAGGTCGCGTTCGTGAAACTTGCTGAGTTTCCGACCATCCCCGAAATCCAGACCGTGGTCGCCCAACTGCCACGAGTCCCGGCAAACACGAGCGACCCGTTTCTGAACGACGCGCTCGCCTTGCTCGGTCGCATTCACAAAGTCACTGGCATCGGATCCGAAGAAGTGAAAGTTACGGCGGGCGATCCCAAACGCGGTGAGGATTTGTTCTACAACAGCCCCATCGCCGCTTGTGCTTCCTGCCATACCGCGAAGGGCAAGGGCGGCGACGTCGGCCCCATTCTCGACGGCATCGCCGTCCGCGCCGACAAAGCCTACATCGTCGAGAGCCTCATGGACCCGAACGCCAAACTGGCCAAAGGATTCGAGAACCTGACCATTTCTCCCATGCCGCCGCTCGGCATCCTGCTCAAGGAACAGGAACTCGCGGACGTCCTGGCGTTCCTCTCTACGCTGACCACGCCGCCGAAAGATGGAATAACGGTGCCGACAAAGAAAGTGAACCAATATGAATAGGATGCTCCCTTTGAAAACGCCGTTGTTCGCTCTTCTGTTGTCCGCGTTGTCCGGCCTGTTCATCGCAGATGCCGCTGCGGCGGACAGCTTCAAGCCCGATTCCGCAGGATATATCCGCGATTGGGTCATGCTCGCTCCCATCGCTCTCCCCGATGGCGAAGCCTGCGCCGAGGCCCTCTTTCGGGAACAGATTAACGATGAAGCGGCTCTCCGGCCAAAGGCCGGAGACACGGTCAAAGTAGGCAGGAAGGAATTGACCTGGCAAAATGTCACCGCCTCGACCAATTACTTCGACTTCAACACCACTCTGAAGTCCATCAACGATCACGTAGCCGGTTACATGGTCACCTACATCGAGTGCGACACGGATAAGCCCGACGTGATCATGGCAGTCGCCAGCAATGATCAGGGCCGAATATACTTCAACGGCGTCGATATTTACGCGTTCAGCGAGGCCCGCCCCCTCATCCTCGATGCCGACAGGGGCAAGGTTACTCTTAAAAAAGGAATCAACGTTATCGTTTTCAAAGTCATCAACGAACAGAACAGTTGGCAGGGAGCCATGCGCCTGCTCGATCAGTCCGGCGCTCCTTTGAAAGATATCAAAATCAAACTTTCGCCTTGAGAGCCCGTTTAAAATTAGGATGTTTCCCGTTTTGGCAGTGCTCTGGGCTTTAAATGGTTCGTTAACTCCGAGCCGTAATAATTTTTATGATTGGTGTTATCCCGCCCGAGACGAATGTCCCTGCACTCATCGTAGGTTTTCATGATGGGCACTTAACAGGAATTCTCAATGCAAAGGACGGCCAACTCATTCTGTGGTGCTCAACAGTAGACGGTGTCCGATATCAGTTGGAATTTGAGAGCTTGGAAATGCTTAGAGTAAATGAATTTAGTGGAAATAATATAATTGGCTCGATGCTGATTTTTGAGGCCACGGAGCTTCCCAGAAAAATTTACAGTGACCTGTATTTGTTAGGCGATAAACAATTTGAAGGTCTTATCGATCTCAGGTTGCAAGGGTTTAAGAGCTCAGGCCTAAAGGTGTTAGAGGTAGCAACTGCCGAGGGCTGTAGATTATTGGCGAGCTTTAGGTGCGACTTAAGGGATATAAAGATCACGTTAACGTCTTAGCATCAGGATCAAATGAACATTTTCAAATCCAACAACCTCAGGGCTGGCCTTCTCGCCGCCGCGCTCCTCGTCGTGACCTCCCCCGCCCGGCCGGCCGACGCGCCGGTCACCCTGAAGGACGCGTTCAAGGAGCAGTTCCCAATTGGCACCGCCGTGAACCGCAGCATGGTCTCAGGTGGGCCGGCTTTCCGGCGCAGCACGGAGCAAAGTTCGAAAGATATCGCGCTGCTCAAGGAACAGTTCAATCAGATCACGGCCGAGAATGACATGAAGTGGGAGGTCATTCACCCACGAGAAGGGAACAACGGCTACGACTTCGGGCCAGCGGATGCCTTTGTCAACTTCGGCCTCGGTAACAAGATGTCGCTGGTCGGGCACACGCTCGTCTGGCACAGCCAGACGCCCAACTGGGTCTTTGCGGGGACGAACCCGCCCCCTGCAAAGGCCACCTACGCCGCGCCCGCCGTAAACACAAATGCGCCGGGGACAAACCAATTCGGCCGTGGCAGATTTGGTCCCGGCTTCGGCGGGGGCTTTGGCCGCTACAATGGGCCGCGCGCCTCCTGCGATGAGTTGCTTCAGCGCATGCGCGATCACATTCACGCCGTCGTCGGACGCTACAAAGGCAAGGTCAAGGTTTGGGACGTCGTGAACGAGGCCATTGCGGATGGAGGCGGCACAAACATCCTGCGGAACTCGCTCTGGCTGGAAATCATCGGACCGGATTTCATCGCCAAGGCATTCGAATATGCGCACGAAGCGGACCCGGACGCGATTCTCCGCTACAACGACTATGGTTTGGAAAACCCAGGCAAGCGCCGCAAGCTCCTCACGCTCATCAAGTCGCTCCAGAACCAGAAAATGCCCATCCACGCCATCGGCTCGCAGGCTCACGTCAATGTATCGACGAGCTTCGACGCAATGGATCAGGAGCTAACCGAACTCGCCACGCTCGGCTTGCCCATTCACATCACCGAACTCGACGTGAACAGCGCGGCGGGCGGCCAGCGCGGTTTCGGAGCAGACATCGCCAACAACGACGCCAGCACCCAAGGCGGGCTGGTGAGCGACGCCGACAAGAAACTCGCCGACGGCTACGCGGGAATCTTCCGCGCCATCCTAAAACACCACGACTCCGTGAAGCTCGTCACATTCTGGGGCGTCAACGACGCCAATTCCTGGCGCGCCAACGGCAAGCCGCTCTTATTCGACAACAACGCAAACCCCAAACCGGCTTTTAAATCAGTGATCGCTGAAGTAAAGAAAGCGGCCGTGGCCGAATTACGATGAAAACCAGGCTTAATCCCAGGATTTTCCGTGTCCTCGGGTTGGCACTCGTGTTGGCCGGACTACTCGGCTCCAATGCTAAGCTTTCTGCCCAGGATCAGAACTTTTGGATTTTCCTGTGCTTTGGCCAGTCAAACATGGAGGGCTTTCCCGGGGTTGAAGAACAAGATAAGACCGGCGTGGACGAACGGTTCCAGGTGCTCGCCACCGTCGACTTTCCCAAACAAAACCGAACCAAAGGCCATTGGTATCCTGCCGTGCCTCCGCTTTGCCGGCCGGGCACAGGCCTTTGTCCTGCCGATTATTTCGGCCGAACCATGGCTTCAAACCTTCCACCCAGGATTAAAGTGGGGGTGGTGAACGTCTCTGTGGCCGGTTGCAAAATTGAATTATTCGAGCAGGCCAGTTACCAGTCTTATGCTTCAAACGCGGCCCCCTGGATGAAGAACATCATCGACGCTTACGCTGGTAATCCCTACCAGCATTTGGTCGAGGCGGCAAAACTCGCGCAAAAGGAAGGTGTGATCAAAGGCATACTCCTGCATCAGGGTGAGTCAAACACGAACGGCAAGGAGTGGCCAAAAAAAGTCAAAGCCATTTACGACCACCTGCTCCAGGACTTGCACCTGAAAGCGCAGGAATCGCCTCTGCTCGTCGGCGAGCTTGTGGGTGCGGATCAAAAGGGTGCCTGTGCAAGCATGAACAAAATCATCGGCGATTTACCGAAGACAATTCCCACCGCTCATGTTGTTTCTTCGGAGGGGTGTGCCGGCCGGCCCGATCATCTTCATTTCACGCCCGAGGGCTATCGGCAACTTGGCACCCGCTACGGGCTCAAGATGCTTTCTATCCTCGGCAATAAAACAGAGGCCACCCCGTAATTTTTCGTTATTGTGAGACTGAATTGCGCGTTGTTGTTATTCCAATCTCAAGCGAAAAAACTGCTGTGCTGAGGGGCCGGGAGCGATGATCATTGTGCACCTGTCTCCAATGCTCACGACCTCATTTGTCATGGCGGTCCAGCCAGAAGGTGAAGTTGGGACAACGGCCTTCTCCAGAACCGCTTTTGAGCACCACGAAGGCCAGCTGACAACTATTTGTGCTCCTTGAATGTGAGCGTCAATGGACGGAGGGGAGGAGAACGCACTGGCACTGAGCTCAAGATCGAAGCTTACATCGCTGCTTGTGGTGGATTGTTGGTGGATTTCCACCGCTATTACATTGGTACCTTTGATGAGCAAGGCAGGATTCAAGTTTGTGGTAATAAATTGGGATTCTGCCGTGCCGGAAATCGCGACGGGCGCCAGCGTCGTGTAAGTTAGGGTGCCTGAGGGCAGGTTATCCCGGAAGGCCTCGATGCCATTGAGATAAACTGCGCAGCCATCATCCCGCAAAATCCTGAGGTTCAAGTTCGTGATCGCCCAAAGGTTGGTCGCAACAAACTTCTTCCGAAAGTAGGTCGTAATGACCCGTGTGCCATCCAGGCGGTTGCTCCGTATTAATGTATTTTCATCACCATCTCCATACCCGAGTTGAGCAGGACCGCTGGACCAAGCGGTGTCATTGTAGTTGCTGCCTCGCCAAGCCGTGCCTTGATTTGAGCCATCATCCAAGAACAACCGATTCGCACCGGCAGGAATGTAGGTGATCGTCTGCGTTGGCTTTGGTTTCAACTTCTGGGAAAACATCCACGGATACAACTCGTTGTCGCTATCGATATAAATTGGTCCCCAAATCACATGTCCCGCACCCGCTATTTCCGTGTAACGCGGAGTTCCACCAGCCGCTGTCAGAGCAGCGAACATATCCCGTGAGCCACTGACCGGCACAACCGGATCGAGCTCGCCGTGAAACATCCAGATGGGAACATCTTTGAAAAGGTACGCCTTATTGGTGTCACCAGTGCCAGAAATGGGAACCGCCGCGGCGAAGAGGTCAGGGTTCAACGGCAAGTAATCGTAGATGCCGATAGCTCCCAACGAATATCCGGTAATATAAATTCGGGTCGCGTCGACGGAATAGTTCGTTTGCACGAATTGTATGGCATTCAGGGCGAGCGAACGCCATTGAGCCTGACGCC
>JAQGOV010000417.1 GCA_028293425.1 Verrucomicrobiales bacterium | reverse complement strand
GATTGCGCCCGCCCACGTTGCTCGGTTCGTCACGTCCAAACCCGAACACTTCTTCAAGTTGAATGTAGGCTTATCCAACCTCATGAAGGCTTATGTAGCCTTATGTAGGCTAAAAAAAAATCCCGAGTCCTGTAGGTTAACTTCAGTCAAGCCTGCTGCACACACCGGCTGGGAGCGGGAAAAGGACGGCGGCCTCACCGAGGAAGAACGGGACGCAGTGGCTAGGGATCTGGGCATCTTTCCCCCGCCTGACATGTTCCCAATGCCGGCCAAACCTCAACCGGCACCTGTCACCGAGAAGGAACCGTGAGGTTCCTGTTCGCGCCTTTGCGGTCTCGGCGCCTTTGCATTGAATCTGCCCTGACACCACCCCAATGCTCCCATATCGAATGGAAAAATAGAAAACGAGAAAACAGAGTCTCAGACCAAAATCAGAATCACGCTTTACGCTTCACGCATCACGTTTATGAAAGCCAAAATCATTCCGCCACGCGGCCTCTTCCTGCCCTACCAATCCAAATGGCTCCATGACACTTCACGTCTAAAGATCGCCGAGAAGTCCCGCCAGATCGGCTGGACCTGGACCACGGGTGCAAGCCTGGTGCACCGGAAATGTATGCGCCGCTCGCGCCTGGATTCATGGATCTCCTCGCGCGACGAACTCCAGGCCAAGCTCTTCCTGGAAGACTGCAAAGAGTTCGCCCAGAGATACCACATCGCTGCCACGGACCTCGGGGCTTCTGTGATCGATGACCACGGCCACTCCGCTTACGTGGTGGCCCTCGCCAATGGTTTGCGCATTCACTCGATGTCCTCTAGCCCCAACGCCCATGCCGGAAAACGCGGCGACCGCATCCTCGATGAGTTCGCATTGCATTCCGATCCCAAGCAGCTTTACGCCATCGCTTATCCCGGCATCACCTGGGGTGGAAGTCTGGAAATCTTCTCCACCCACCGGGGTAGCCACAACTACTTCAATGAACTCATCCAGGAGATTAAGGGCAATGGCAACCCCAAGGGCTTCTCCCTCCATTCGGTCACGCTCGAGAACGCTCTTGATCAGGGACTCTTGTTCAAGCTCCAGGAGAAGCTCCCGCCCGATGACCCCAGGCAAGAGATGGATGAAGCCGATTACTTCAACTTCATCAAGCGTGGCTGCCCCGACCCGGAAACTTTCCTCCAGGAATACATGTGCCAGCCCGGGGATGATTCCAGCGCTTTTCTGCCTTTTGAACTCATCACCGCCTGTGAATATAAGAATAACGAGGATTGGGCGGGCGACCTGCTCAATACCAAGAACTACCTCTTCATTGGGGTGGATATCGGGAGAGTCCATGACCTCACGGCCATCTGGGTGCTGGAGAAAATAGACCCGGTGTTCTACACAAGGAGAGTCATTACATTAGAGAACCAGCCCTTTGAAGTGCAGGAGAAAGTGCTTTATGACCTTCTGCGCCATCCAAGGGTTTACAAGTGCATGATTGACCAAACCGGGATTGGCCGGCAATTCACCGAAAGGGCTCAAGCCAAGTTCGGCAACTGGAAAGTGGAAGGGATGGCCTTCACCTCCCAATCCAAGGAGGAACTCGCATACCCGGTGCGAGTGGCCTTTGAATCCAGAACCATCCGTATCCCGGAGGACCCGCTAATCCGCTCGGACTTCCGAGCGGTGCGCAAAGAGACCACCCAGAGTGGGAACTTGCGGTTTGCCGCTGAACGAGGGCCCAAAGGCCACTCCGACCGCTTCTGGGCTTTAGCCCTGGCCTTGCACGCCACCAGCAAATACGTGAGCGCCGGAGCCATGGTGCTCTACAGTTGATTACTCACGAGCGTAGGAGACTCACTTATGGTCTTTCAGGCCCGAGGGAATCAGCAAGCCGGGAAATGTTCAGCACGCAATGGCCAGCGCGAGCAGCCGGAACCCTGTGGCAGCCGACGTAAGGAGGCTGAGTCCGAGCAGGTAACGAGTCTCACTTGTTCTTTGACATACCAATATCAAAGACTCGTTACCCGCTCCGCCCGCCGAATGTAGCAGCCGAACTGATAAGGCCGGCACCCCAATCAAAGTAGAGACGACGTGAGGACACTCACTTGTGTTCTTTGGGCAGAAAGCTCAGCAAAAGAGCGGACCATTCGGATGCCTGAACTCCTTACTTGGCATTTCGATCGACACCTTGCAAATTGGAGGTGCCATGCCAAATCGCAAATGGTTGCTTATAATTTTAGGACTCATTTGTTTTGGAGTTTTGGGACTCGGTGTCGCATGGAAATCCGCAAAGCCTGAACCTGTTTACAAGGACATTACGTTGAGCGTTTGGGTTCGCGGTCCGGTCAACACGGTCCTTGACGGACACGATTACCCGGAACACAACAAAGAGGCGTTGTATGCTATTGGGACCAATGGAATCCCATTCTATCTCGAATGGTTGCAATATGAACCTGGGCGATTGAAACAGGCCCAGCTATTCATCGCTGAAAAACTTAACCATTGGTTTGGTTTAGATTGGAATCCAAACTTCATCGCGGCGCGCAGCGTCGGGGCCGAACTCGCATTCACTGTTCTTGGCCCACGCGCCCAGGTGGCAATTCCAACTCTCGTCAAATATGCCACAGATTCCTCGTCGGCGATGATAAAAGCTCGAGCCATCCGCGCGCTTGGGGACATAGGGCTCCCGGCAGTTCCAGCTCTCCTGACGCTAATGACCAATCACGATGTTTCAGTTCGTAGCCTCGTCCTTTTCCAGGCGCGCAGGTTGGACTCGAAACGACAGGTGATCGAGCAGGTTCAACTATTGCTCGCTGATCCATCCCCTCGTATACGAAAGGAAGCGGGCACGGTGCTAGACTGGCTGGAAAACCACCCAAGGCCTCAAGAAATTCAGCCAAAGGAATGATCCCTGAACGCAGATGAAAACGGATTGCCCGAAAGGAAAATGATGAGAGTATTCAGTAGATCAACTCTATTTTTGTTTTCGACCTTATTCTTGGCTTGTAATAGCCAGAGGTGTATCGACCGTGTAGAGTCCAATCTAAGAAACGGCAAAGGTGCAATTCTTGCTTGCGAAAAGTACGTTGCGGTTCAGGAATCGAATTCCAAAAACGAAAAGGTTACTGGACTAAAGGTTTATGGTGCAAAGCTCATCAAAACCGTCGAAGAATTTCGCGATGCTACAAATCTGTTTATTGTTATAAATGACCCAGTGCCCGCAGGACTAATTGAATATGCTTATTTGCGCCAAAAGGAGGAAGACCCGATTTCATTTTCGCCACCAATCGCTTTTTGGGTTATCAACGAGCTTTAATCCTCAAAAGAGACAAAAGAGGGGCCTTAGTAAAAGTCACTACTGAAGGGTTTGGATTCGTATCACTTCAAGTCAGCAAGGAAATTTCACACAGGCAGGAGTAATTTCTTTCATTGCTGGCGGCTACTTCAAATCCCCAATCCGCTTCCGGAGCGGTTCGAGCATGGGATCGTGCAAGGCGAGCCTTTTGAGTTCGCCTTTCTCATCGAGTTTAAAAACCTCCTCCAACCAAGTGACGGCGTCCTGCAGGAGACCGGCCTGGCAGGAATAGCAGGCCACGTTATAAAGGAAAATCGGGCTTTCAGCGAAGTCGTCCACAAAATCAACCAACGCTTGGCAGGCGTCCTCGGATTGCCCCATGGCATGCAGCGTGGAAGCCAGCTTGAGCCAGCCGGACATGCATCTGGGGACGGCATCAGTCAGGGTCTCGGCGAGTTCCAGGCACTTCTCCCAATTCTTCGCGGCTTCCGACACACGCCAGCGCATTTCCAGGACATCCGGGTGCAAGCGGTAGCTTGGGCTAATCCTCTTCAGCTCCTCATGAGCTTCCAAATGGTTACCAAGCTCCAGCCAGCCCTCAGCTGCCTGGAGACGATGCGTGTCCTCATTCGGGAGAATACTGCTCATGGCTTTCACTGGGTGAAAACATAAGGGCACAGGGGTAGTCATTCAAGCGATTGAAAAATTATTCCAAGTTGTCACGCGGTGCGTTCCCGTCTCAACCTACTCACAACGGTGTTCGCGTAAAGTTCACCACGAAGGACACGGAGAGCACGAAGGTTTGAGGCAGAAAGCTAAGCCGGAGGACCCTAAATTGAAACCGATGATCGCCATTTTGAGGACGGGTGGGAAGCATGAAGCGGGAAAGGTAAATCTGGGCCATCAAAACTTAAAATCTTCGACAAACCTTGGCTCTCCCAAAAATTCCAATCGGATGCTGCGCCCTGTGATTGTGATTGTGTGTTTGGAACCGAAAACGAGGCGCAACTCTGTATGCGCTGTAACCGCCAGGGGCACCGGAATAATATTGTCATGGCACTCCGTGCCAACAATCAGTTCGCCATCCATGACATCACATGGCAGCCCGGGGAAGTCACCGCTAGCGATGCCCTCGGTAAAAACCAGTTGGGCGTCCTGAACCCAGCCGGTGCCAGGATCCAGGCCGGGACGTCCTTCGGACTTATGGAGGTAAGCCGGCAGAAAACGCAGGACGATCGTGCCATTGCTCTCGTCTATTTCTGCAACTTTGGAATCGTGCAGTTCAATTAAGGTGTTCAGCAACATTTCACATCACAGCATTTGATGTTTTCTAAACAATGCCAAGCAAATGAGCAGAAGAACAAAGCTGCCAACGGAGATGCTTGCTCCAACGCCCACTTGCTTCCCGTCTTGCTCTTGAGCATCATAGCGGTGCCATACCGTGCCAGAATGATGACGGCGTAGAAAGCCAACATGAACAGCAGCAATTGTTGAGCATGGGCAAGCATAGGCCTGAAGGTGATGAGAGCACGGGCGCCGAAATAGGATTTGGTTGGCCCCGTTTCATCCGGTCATCCGTGTTTTGAAGCATGCTTAGATGCTTTTATCCCGACACCACGCCTGGTGAGAAGGCTTTGTCAAAGGCACGTCGCCGAAATGCAGCAAAGCAACTTTCCGGGGTCACAGTAGAGCCTGGGCTTTTGACTATTCGAAAAAGCCGCGCAGGTTGTTTGTTCCTCGGGGACGAAAGTAATGATAGCCGAACGCAAGGCAGTTGTGGGATGGAATGTAATCCAGTCCCCAACCGACCTGCCGGTCTCCATGAAAGAGGAACACACGACCTACAGCGTAATTTGATTCGGGTGGTTCACAAGGAACTCGAGCGTTAGGGGCAAACTCTCCGAGAAGGGCGCGGGCACGGTCGCCGGTCAGATCATTTGTCTTCCCAGTCTCGTCAGAGATAAACTCAACCCGGTCAATCTGGCCCGTCGATAGCAACGCATCAAAACTTGCCGCGTGTTGCTTCCCGCGATCACAACCGGCAACACACAAGCTGAGAAGAAGCAATTGGAGACGTTTCATAGAAAAAAGTTGAGCGAGGCTGGGCAAGATTCGTGAAAGCACATAGTCAGTCTGCAAAAGCATGGGACCGGAAACCGCAGTCTCCGGCTCGAAGCCGAGGTTCAGGCGAACCACTTCATCATGGTTTGGGAGCATAGACGTCTGGCTATGATATATACAGAAGCATGCTTCAGCCTACCACAAATGAATCCCCCGGGGAAGGATCACGCTTGGTCACCACGAAGAACACGGCTAGCACGAAGGTAAGGCAGAAAGATGGATGGCAGAAAAATAGGAAATTGGTTCGATGGGTCAGCGTCCTTTCCTCTCCTTTATCTGCTGCCGCATGAAGTCATCCTGTCTGCGTTGAGTTTCGGCGTGAAACTTTGAAACCGCAGCCTCGTCGTTCAGGTCGAAATCGACCTCGAGCCTCTCTCCGGCCGCAAAAACAACCAAGTCCCGATAGCAGGCCTTACACCAGCGGTAATCGCGCGGGAACCCGTCCCGGGTGGCATCAGCGGGTGCTCTACAGTACTCGCACTTGGCCTGATTGTTACCGCGCAAAACATCGATGAGGTCCTTCTTTCCTTTCGGCAACTGGACTCCGCGGTGCTTCGGATTGACAAATGGGTTCATATACGTCGATGTCATCGTTTCTGCAGTGTAAGATTAAATTTTATCGTTCAGTTGTCATTTGCCGTTAGGTTAAAAGCCGGGAATTTGGCTAGTTTTAACACAAAACCACTTTTGCAGGAAAGCAGTTAACCACAGGAGAGATCACGGGCGGAGGATCGCGGGAGACGCAGCCTCAGGGGGCCAACCGTGGGTGAAGTGAAGAATTAAGAGGTGAGAGGAGGAAATTAAAAGAGACAATTTGGATTACGATTAAGAGAAGGCAAAAAACAAGATGGGCGTGGACGATTGCTCGTCCACGCCCGCGCAATTCCTCCCTCGGAGGACCCGCATCAGCTTACTTGCTGATGAAGAGCATTTCTTCGTAGGTGGGCATCGGCCAGAGGTCGTCCGCGATGTCGGCTTCAAGAGCGTCAACGGCTTTACGGACTTCCAACATCTGGGGCAGGACCACTCGGCAGTAGTGTTCGGCTTCGGCCACCAGGCCGCTGGCATGGTGTGAGCGTCCTTCCTCAAGCTTGCTGAGAGCTGAGGTAAGGCCACGAATAAGGCTGGTGACCTTTTCCAGGATCGGGCTTTCGCCACTGATGCCGGCTGATTTCAAAGCAGCGGCGTTTTGGGCGAGCTCGGTCTGGTAACGGAGAGCGGCTGGCAAGTACTTGGTTTTAACCAATTCCACAACCAGGTTGGCTTCCACGTTCACCGTTTTGCAGTATTGCTCGTAAGCGATTTCCTTGCGGGCTTCGAGTTCACGCTTGGTGAGGATGCCATATTTCTCATAGGCACCGACGGTAGTCTTGGCTGTCAGGACTGGCAGAGCGTCCACGGTAGTCTTAAGGTTAGGCAGACCGCGCTTGGCGGCTTCATCGTGCCATTCCTGGGAGTAGCCGTTGCCATTGAAGATGACAGCGCTGTGCTCGCGGGCGATCTCGGTGAGAACATCTGCGATGTTGTCCTCGAGCTTGCCCTTGGATTTCTCCAGCTTGGTGGCGATGTAGTCGAGGGACTCGGTCATGATGGTGTTCAGGGCGGCCAACGGCGCGCTGATGCTCTGGTTGGAAGCCACGGCGCGATACTCAAATTTGTTGCCGGTGAACGCGAACGGAGAAGTGCGGTTACGATCGCCCGCATCCTTTGGGATGATGGGCAGCGTATCAACCCCAAGGTTCATGGTGCCACTCTTCTTGGAGGTCTTGGCTTTGCCTTTCTTGAGCTGCTCGAAAACGTCCGCGAGCTGGTCGCCCAGGAAGATGGAGATAATGGCGGGAGGCGCTTCATTGGCGCCGAGGCGATGGTCGTTGCTGGCGCTGGCGACCATGGCGCGGAGAAGACCACTGTGCTTATGCACAGCCCGGACGACCGCGGCGCAGAAAACGAGGAACTGCAGGTTTTCGTGCGGCGTGTGGCCGGGTTCGAGCAGGTTTCCTTGCGTGCTGTTCCCGAGCGACCAGTTCAAATGTTTGCCGGAACCATTCACGCCCGCAAAAGGCTTTTCGTGCAGCAGGCATTCCATCCCGTACTTGCGAGCCACCTTCTTGAGAGTTGTCATGGTGAGCTGCTGATGGTCAGCGGCCACGTTGGCGTTCTCGTAGATAGGAGCGATTTCGTACTGGCTCGGGGCCACCTCGTTGTGGCGCGTCTTGACCGGCACACCCAGCTTGTAGAGTTCGGCTTCGACTTCGTGCATGTAAGCCAGGACGCGGTCGGGAATGGTGCCGAAATACTGATCTTCAAATTCCTGGCCCTTCGGCGGACGAGCGCCAAAGAGGGTACGGCCAGCGGAGATCAGGTCCGGGCGGGCGAGGTAGAAGTTGCGGTCGATCAGGAAATATTCCTGCTCAGGACCGGCGGTGGCCGTGATCATGGAGATATCGTTATGGCCGAACAGCTTCAGGATGCGCCGAGCCTGCTCGTCCAAAGTTCTCATGGAACGCAGGACGGGAGTCTTGACGTCGAGCACCTCGCCGGTCCAGGAGACGAACGCGGTCGGGATGCAGAGAGTGACGCCATTGGCGGTTTCTATCAGGTAACAAGGGCTGGTGACATCCCAAGCCGTGTAGCCGCGGGCTTCAAAGGTAGCACGGATGCCACCGCTGGGGAACGAGGACGCGTCGGGTTCACCCTGAATCAACTGTTTGCCATTGAACTCAGCGATTGCCCCGCCTTTGCCGTCTGGCTCAAGGAAGCTGTCGTGTTTCTCGGCGGTGATGCCGGTAAGCGGCTGGAAAAGATGGGCGTAATGAGTAGCCCCGTGCTCCAAAGCCCAATCCTTCAGAGCCAAAGCGACCACATCGGCCATGCTGGGATCCAGCGAGGAACCGGAATCGATTGTTTTCTTCAGCGATTTGAAAACGGCCTTGGGCAGGCGCGCCTGCATGACCTTTTCGTTAAATACCGCCGAACCGTAAACGGACGGGGTATGGTTGTCTTTGTAAGGGAGAGTCGCGGGGACTCTGTAATAATTGGCCGCCTGGATAGCGGCGAAACGTGCGGGATTTGCGCTCATGGTATGTAAGGAATTGCGAGGTTGTTGTTTCAATACTACTTATTAGTCAATTTTAAAGATGCAACCGCACACCAATGGGGGTCGCAGCCCGCCGTTATTGGTGCGCGGAAGCAAAGTGTCAAGAATTATGAGCCGTGGTAGCCTTCTTCCCCGTGTTCCGCGAGGTCGAGACCAACGGTTTCCACTTCTTCGCTGGTGCGAAGACCGACAACAGCTTTCACGATATAGGCGATAACCACCGTGCCAACAACGGCCAGGCAGAGGGTCAGGCCGATGGCCTTCAACTGCTCGAGCCAGAGGGTGCCCTTGTAAATAACCGCATCGATGTTTGTGCCCAGATTTGCATTCACGGCACCAGGGTTTACTTCCCCGTTGGCGAGCTTGGCTGGAACTGCCAGGAAGCCAGTCATCAAAGCGCCCAGGGTTCCACCAACGGCATGGACGCCGAAGGTGTCCAGAGCGTCGTCGTAACCCAACCACCCTTTGAGCTTCATGACTGCGAAGTAAGGCACCAGACCGGCAACAATCCCGATGATGATGGCCCCCGTGATATTAACGAAGCCGCAGGCAGGAGTGATCACAACCAGGCCGGCAACAGCGCCGGAGCAGAAACCGAGGATACTCGGCTTGCCTTTCAGAATGTATTCCGCCATGGCCCAGACGAAGGAAGCAACGGCAGTCGCCATCGTCGTGGTGATGAACGCATTGGCTGCGACGCCGTCCGCGGCAACCGCGCTACCTGCGTTGAAACCGTACCACCCAACCCAAAGCATGCCAGTGCCGACCATACAGAGAACCATGTTGTGAGGAGGCATGGGTTCCTTGCCGAAGCCAAGGCGCTTGCCAAGAATCATGCAGAGGATGAGGGCCGACCACCCGGAGGACATGTGCACCACGGTGCCACCTGCGAAGTCAATCGCTTTGATGCTCGCCTTGGCGTTCCAGACGCCGTTCATCATCCCATCAATGCCCCAGACCATATGCGCGAGCGGGAAGTAAACAACAATCATCCACAGCGTGACGAACAGGAGGATGGCAGAGAATTTCATGCGTTCAGCAACCGCGCCGATGATCAAAGCCGGCGTGATGATGGCGAACATCATTTGATACATGGAGAACACGTTGTGCGATACCCAGTAAGAATAATTGGTATTCGGGGAGGCACCTACGTCCTTAAGGAAGGCGAACTTTTTGAAATCGCCAATGATGGAACCAGCGCCGTCCGCAAAGACAAAGCTGTAACCGAAGGCCCACCAGAGGATACTCACCAAACCAGCGATGCCGAGGCATTGGGCCAGCACGGAAAGAACGTTCTTCCTGCGGACCAAGCCTCCATAGAATAAGGCCAAACCAGGCAGTGTCATGAACAATACCAGCGCGGCAGAGGTCATCATCCACGCGTTATGCCCAGGACCGGCAGTCCCATCGAGCTTGGAAGTCACCTTCGCGTCAGCGGCATCAGAACCACGGGCGCCGTTGCTCACATACGCCTCCAAATCGGCGATGCGCTGCTCCATATTGGGATCAGCCTTCTTGGCGGGCGCGGCAGCCGGCGCCGGAGCCGCAGCTGGAGCTGCTGGCGCAATGGATGCACCGGCAGAATCAGCGGCATGTGAGATCAGCGGGACAGCGCCAATCATGATGAAAAGTCCTAAGGATAAAAATAATTTTTTCATGGGTGTTTTTTCGTTTGAAGTTTCCGGAAGCTGTTAAACGGCTTGTTCTCCCTTCTCTTCGGTACGGATCCGAATAGCCTCGTCGATCGACGACACGAAGATTTTGCCATCGCCAATTTTGCCGGTCTTGGCGGAGCCTACAATGGCATGCACGGCGGCCTCCACGCGGTTGTCCGGCAGGACCATCTCAATTTTAATTTTGGGGAGGAAGTCTACTGTGTATTCGCTGCCGCGGTAGATTTCGGTGTGACCCTTTTGGCGGCCAAAACCTTTGACCTCGCTGACGGTCATTCCTTCGATACCCACTTCTCCCAGGGCATCCTTAACTTCCTCCAGCTTGAACGGTTTTATGATTGCTTCGACTTTTTTCATATGGTTGGAACTGCGCTTTATTTTTTGCTTAGGTTGTTGTTGGTGCGGTTAACGGGTTCGTGGTGTCGACAGGCCCCCTCAAGGGAGGATGGGAAACGCAGCCTTGATATCCGGAAAACAAGTGCTCGTGGTTAATGGCCAGTTTGAATGGCATAACCCTTTAGCAACGGGAATGCCACCACCTTTAGGCGAGTATTGAATTCTTGCAACCGACTGGTCTTCAACGCCATACGTCCATGTATGAAAGTTATTAACCCTCATCCCGATTCTGTTGCATTTTGACCATCCTAGGTTTTTTTAGCCAAAACCAACCAAGCTGGAAATAAAGCAACAGGGGGTGGGGATTGCTGATTGGCCTGGCGGAAAGCAAAAGAGCGCGGCTGGCCGCGCCCTCAGAAGTGAAATGTTGCCAGGGACCCTATCTTTTCAGGGGTGCCTTCTTCGCTGTGATTGCCATGATGTCTGTGAGAGCGAGCACCATGCTGCGGATGTCTTCGAGCTGGATGTCGACGTCTTTCATAAACGCACCGGTCATCCGTGCGCCAGCGGAGACTCCACTGCGACGCGCTTCATAGGTGA
>JAQGOV010000411.1 GCA_028293425.1 Verrucomicrobiales bacterium | reverse complement strand
ATGTTCCGCGAGCAGGAAGGAAAGCGTTTCGGTCAGCTGGGAGAAGTTGCCGTGAATGGTCGCGAGATTCTCCACCAGATCCGTCGCATCAGGCGCGGTGAGCAGGATTTTGGTCAGCGCCCGAATGGACGGGTGCGCCATTTCCGGAGCGGAACGCAGATCGGTTACCAATTCTTTGAACCGCGCCAAATCTTCTGTGTGCCACTCCCGTTGGGCGGCGGCGCGTGCTTCCTGCCAAGCTGCGAAAGCCTGGTGTTCCGCATTTAACTCTTCGAGAATCTTTACCCAACTGGGCACCACGGCATGTTTGGAAAAATCATAACGCACTTGCAGCGTTTTGCGGAGCCGCCAGAACGCCGGTTGCAAAAAGCGGAGGAACGAACTCTCGAAGCCACGCGCCTGGACGAGCGCATTCTGGGTGTCCTCGGGCGATAGTGGTTCGCGCCAGCCGGTGGTTTTCTCCTTCGCTTTCGTGTGCGCCTGCTCCTTCTTTTCCAACTCGGCCGCCAGCGTTGCGAAGGCGGACGATGCCGGGCTGCTCGCATCCAGCAGGCCCAAAAGGCCATGTTCCGCCAGCGACCGAACATGGACCGCAAACTTCAAGATGACTTCGATTTCCTCCACCGTGTCCCACAACTCGGTGGAAAGCCCCGATAACTCAAGGGCGCTTTCGACAGCATCCAAAAGCGATTCGGCTTTCTCGAGAGATGCGGCGAGCGCCTCCAGGGGACGGCTCGCCTGCAGAATTCCTTTGCCCAGCCAGCGGGCCGGGTGCTTCGCAAAACACGGTCCTTCTCCCAAATCGGCCAGGATAGCGCCAAGCCGATTGATGATTTCGCCGTGCGCCAGCCAAAGCGGGTATTCCGGCAGTTGCTCTTCCATTTCCGCGGAGAACACCGAGGGCGAACTGGTGAGCTCCACCAACCGGTGCAGCAGGGAGCGCAACGGCAGCCCGATCGGCGCGAAGGTTGCCTTCATTCCTTCCGAGAACCGGCGCAGGCTGGCCAGGTCCTGTTCCATGTTGCGCAAAGCGGTTGTGCGGAGCTTTTCCGCATCGGCATCGGACTCCGCCTGGGCCTGGAATTTCTCGTAGGTCTGTTTCAGGTTCAGGATGAATTCCTTCTTGTCCGTTTGCGAATCGTGAATCAAACAGCACAATTCATCCAACCCTTGCTGATGAAGGCGATGATAAACAATGTCGATGGCTGCGCGCTTTTCGCAGACGAACAGCACGCGCTTGCCCCGGGCGGCATAATCGGCGATCAGGTTCGTAATCGTCTGGGATTTCCCGGTGCCGGGCGGTCCCTGTATGATGTAGGAGCGTCCCGTGCGGGCCCGCGCGATGGCTGAGGCCTGGGTCGCGTCGCAATGGATGATTGTATGCTGGTCGGGCAGGTCGAGATCCGGGATCGCGCTCTCGTCGGTGGGCCGTGGCGTCAGCGAGAAAATCGTGTCAAAGGCCTCGCTCGCCAGGTCCGCGTCGATCAGGTTCGTATAATCGCGAACCAGGGTCATCTTCCGGTAATTAAAATTATCCAGCGTCAGGCTGCAAAGGTCGAAGTCCCACGAATAAGGATTCTGGTTGTCGCCCTCACGCAAAGCGAACATCTCCCGTTCGGTTTCCACCACCTTTTCCCCGGCAGCGGGAGGTTCCTCGACCATATGCGGTGTGCGCGGTTTCGGCGGCGCGCCGGCCACATCGCGCAAAGGCGCCGGTGCCGGGCGGACCTTCTGCAGGAACAGCTGCAAGCCGAGCGGGCGAAAGTTTTCCCGGGCGTAGCTGTAATCCACCGTGCCATGATGCCGCGGCGGACGCGCTTTCAGCTTCATCCGGCGTTTGTATTGGTCCACCCGCTGCTGCGCCCGCGCATGGATTAACTCGATCTGGGGCCGATCGATTTTGCTCAGGATGACGCCGGGCTCCGTCGCGTGGATCAATGCCTTGAGCGTGTCGTAGAATTGGTCCAGGGAAGTTTCCCGGAGGTCCACGAACTCCGGCAGATCCAGGTTATAAAGCTCCTTCAGGTGATGTCGCAGCGCGGGGTTCACCTCGGCTTCACTGGTCGTGGGATCGAGCACGTAATTGTCGCGCACTCCCTTTTTCTTCGTGAGTTCCACCGGCAGGAGGAGCAGTGGAGAGTGGATGCGTTCGTTTGCGGTTTCCTTGAGGTTGTGCCAGCGCAGGAAGCACAGCACCAGCCGCAACTGGGCAAAGCCATATTCGGCCCGATCCCGGCGCGCTTCGCTAATAATTTTATCCAGCACTCCCGGAATATAAGGGGCGTCCTCGAACCGTAGGTATTTGCCCAGGGACATCGGCGCGCCCTCGGCAATCGTCGCCGCCAGTTGCGGATGCCAGACAAACAACTGCTCCAATTTGATGTTGCGGAAGTCCAGCATCAGCGGCACCGAGGCCACTGTCAGGTTCATCGTTTGCTGGTTCGGCTTAAAATAGATCAGCCGGTTCCGCCGGGAAATCTCGAAGAGCCGATCCCGCAGATGCGATTGCACCAGCTTGCGCTTGCCGAGCTTGGACGATTCCGCAAATCCTTTGATTTGCGTAAAGGTCGTGTCGAAATCGAGCGGTTGCTCGCGGTAATTCTCCAACCGATGAATCAAGGCTCCTAAATCCTGGGCGCGTTTGCGCCGGTTCAGCTCCGTCATCTGCAGGATGGCCGACGCCAGCACCGGGTTCAGCCGCGAATGCAGGGTGAACAGGTTATGGCGGCCGTTGGCAAAAGCCTCCAGGTCCGCCGGATCGTTCAGGTCCAAGCCGCAGGCCAGGCTCGCGAGGATCAGGCCGAGCGAGAAAATATCCGTCAACTCATCGTGGTGTCCCAGGACGTGTTCCCAGCAGACATAATCGAGCAGGTAAACCGGCTTCTTGATGGGGTCGCCCGCCTGGCCAATCCGGAGATTGGAAACCACCAGCGATGCGGCATCGATGTCCGAGGTGTGGCGCGACTCGCCGACCACTTCCACTGCCTGGCTGACGGACGCCTGCACCTCGGCCAGCTTCGAGTTATTTTTTTGCGGCGGCTCCGCGCTCGTCGGTTCGAAGGACAGGTGGCCTTGCTCGTTCACGAGCAGGCTCCGAATTCCACGCAGGGGCGCCACGCTGCCATCTCCGTGGCAGGCGAGCACCTGGCGCATCAACGGCAGCACCGATGCCAGCACGTCATCCGTTTCAAAGCCGCCCCGTTCCGAGCCGCTTTCCAGGAACTTGAGGAAAGGAGTTTCGTTCGCGATGCTCATCTGGCCGCCTCCGCCTTCGCCAGCATGGAGGCGCCTTCCTCCTTCAGCCGCTTCAGATCGCGTGGCTTGATGCGCAACTCTTTCGTAACGAGTTTTTCAAATGGGGAATCCAGTTCCAACGCCTTGGTAAATTCCAGCGCTGCCGCCAGTGGCATTTCGTCCAGGTCCGGATCGGCCACCACGAAATCCAGCAGCACATAGCAGAGATACTCGCGGAGTTTTGGATCGGTCAATTCCTTCAGTTCCGCCGCCGGGTCGAGCCTGACATGCGATGGTTGAAAATCCGCAAAGAACAACTTCGCTTGGCCCAAAACCGCTTCCGTGTGGAACCACTTCGGTTGGAGGAACGCTCCCAGCAGCTTCCGGGTGAGCCCGGTCACGCGCACCTGTCCGAGCAGGTCGAGGTCATCGAGCGCCGCCGCCCCTTCGAT
>JAQGOV010000400.1 GCA_028293425.1 Verrucomicrobiales bacterium | reverse complement strand
AGTTCAATGATGAGCAAATCGACTCTTTCGAAGCTTCCCAGCTTCTTCAGATGTGCCGCGCCCACCTTTATCGCCTGCGCACTCGCTGGCTGCAAAACCGCTCCCACTTCACTGCCCAGCTCTCCGGGGGCGGCCATTAGCCGGATTGGCCACCAAATTCTTTTTACTCCCTCCAGGGAAGGCATCCCATCGAAGAAATGACATTCGGCTGTTGTTCGTAACATTGGAATCCCTGGGTAATTCAAAGCTTCCAGTGGATTTTTGTGGGAACGCAAAGCCGCCAAGTCGCAAGCCCGCAAAGGGAAAGGGGCGGAGGAGAAGCCGTCCGTTTGCTGGTTTGAGGTTATGTGGGTCATAATTTTTAGCTCTCTGACAGGGTCTCACATAAAATGTGCTTCCATATATATGATGTCGTGCCCACGCAAAGTTTGCTTCTGCGTGAATCACGGGGTGAGTAGGCCTCGTTCAACCAGGAAGGGCACGTAGATCACGAAGGAGGAACCGAGGCTGCGCGGGTGGTTACTTATGACTCACCCAACCGTTTCCGGACCTGCTCAGATGCTGACATAAGTTACAATCCAATGACCACAAACAACCGAAGGAAAGCAGGGTGCTGCGCCGGACTGCGCTTCCGTCTGGCTGTCATCTTTGCAACTATAAGATGAAGCTGGTTGGATATGCCATTTGGCTGGTGCTGGTTGCAGTTCTGGCCCGACTCCTCGGATGGAATAGAATGGCGAGCGTTGCAGCCGCTGCAGGATGCATCGTTTTCACCGGTTTCATTATCCTTTATTTCTTTTCGATAGTCCGAACCAAAGCTCACAAATAACCACCCTCCTTTAAACCCTTAAGTTTAGAGATGCACATTCGAAAAGCACCTCCAACAGGTTATGACCAAGCTGAACATCCACGATGTGGCTGGGTTAACGCGCCACGCGATTTCGAAAGGGTTTACCCTGCGCGTCCGTGAGTCTGCTCGGTCCAGTTTGTAGTCTTCGCGCGAACGTCGTTTGGGCTTTTTTTGTGTCGATTAAACACAGGCGCCCGGCAGACGGCAGTTCGGAGGAAGAACATTTCAGGAACCATCCTTTTGGCTACGCCACGGGGAAAATCTTCGCAGAACGGAATGAAGAACCATCGCAGACGTAAATGAAGAGGAACCCGAAACTCACATTTCAAACTATCAAAGAGTGCCGCGATTACGATTAAGAGGGATGAATGGGTGCTGCGCATGGCATGAAATTGCGCAGCACCCAAAAAATGTGGAGTTTTGGTTTATGGACACTCCTTGATTTGTGGATGAATCTGATGGTTACCATGATCCATTTCCCCGCCGTCATCGATGTCTGGAGCGCGGACGCCGAACACGGCGGTGCCATTCGGAACATCCGCTCCGTCGCGGGTCGCGGTGCTCCCTGGAGTGCAGGCGAGGGCTCTGCGGAAGTCGAGCAAACGATCGGCTGAGTTGTTTAAGCGGGCCAATTCAGCAGCAGAAAGGACCCAAATGCGGATGCGGTAGCGGTCGGAGGGCTGTTCGCTTGCCTTTTTGTTGTTGCCAGGTTCACTGCGGTCCTCGATGTCGACGCGGAAAAGGACAGAACGGGGGACTCGTCCACCGGAAGTTAGAGCGTAGTTACCGACGCCGGAGAAGCAGATTTTATTGGCCGGAGCACGGCGAGGCTCGGGCCCGCAGGTGCGATCCCCAGGGTTGCAAATCCGATTAATAACAACCCCTGAGCCAGGGTTTTCGGGGCAAGACAGGCAAGCGCACATCAGGCTATCAAAGCTTTTGGCGTGGAAGTTACCCCGCAGCCCGCCCTGAATATGGCGGACATGGGTCCAGTTGCCGTGGATACAATCGCTGTCCGGATCGAAGGCAGTCTCATTGCCAACTGGAGCACCGACCTGGCCACCGTGGGTAACGTAGCGAGCCTGGGGCCCAACCAAAGCAGGGTTGTTTGGGTTGGCGAAGGTTTTATCGCTTTCCTGGCGACCACCCCCAGTGACACGGCAGGCGGCTGATGGAGCACATTCGACAACGGCCTGGCAGTCACTCCAGACCCGGATCGGCTTACCATAAATATCATAGGCACAGCCGCCAACGGGAGAAACCGTGGCTTCCACGACATTTGTGATAGCCAAAGGAAGGTCGGCGCAGGTCAAGGTGGTCATGCACAGGGTGTTGGTGACGCACGCGCCGGCAGGCAAAGAAAATAGCGGGATGGTGGTGGCGCAGCCGAAAGCTGCCAGACCAGGCACATCGAGAGTGACGCCTGTCAGATCGGCGTCGCCGGTATTGCAAACGATTATCCCGAACCCAATGGCGTGAGCGAGTGTGTCCGAGGGGAGCTGGACGTGCATATCGAACGGAACCCCGTCCACGTCATCCGGGGAAAAGACAAATGCTTGGCAACTGATGGAGGCGGGGACCACAATCGCCACAGCATAATCCTTATCCTTGACGTAAGCACCATCCGCGGAACTTCGTCCTGAGGCAACAACGGTGTTGGTAGTGGTTTGGTCCAAACTTATTTTGAGAATGCGATTGACCGATGCTCCGCGAGCGAGCGTGTCGCCCACGCCGAAGAACCTGGAAGTAATGTCGCCCAGTTCGCTGTCAACGACTGAGAGGTTGGTAATGGTGACGGAGCCGCAATTGCTCACGGTAATACTGAAGCAAAAGCCAGACTCCTGATCCCCGGTTGTGACGCCGACAGCGGTTTCGCCAAAGGCCGAGCAGGCGTTTCCAGGCAACAGGCAAGCAATGGTTTTTTCTACGCAGATAGCCGCGGTGTAATAACTCTTTTCGGGCCGGTTTAATTTAGAGGCCGAGTTGTTCTGGGCGAGTGCACCAGGAGAGAAGGCGACCGCTTGGGAAACCGCCAGGAGGATGACGGCAAAGAGCCGTTGTGCCATGGTCAGAGATTGTTTCTTCATAATGTTGTTAGGAAAGGTCAGTGAGCGTCGGAATATTGAATTTCATGGATTGAGACTTCAAACAGGCGATGCAAAGTTTGTGCATCCGGTTCACCTCCGGGGCGAATGTTGGTCACTTTTTAGCCTACGCGGATTACAAGGGGAACTCAGGATTAGCAGAAAGCGAGTCAGGAGATGGCGAACTGATTTGTGATGGGGACCATTTTCGATGGAAGCGGAGTTCACCCTGTTTTTGGATACGTGCCCAGCCCCCAGAAAGTTGCCTATACCATTCAATAGAGCGCCTTGTCATTCTCTCGGCATGAACAAACCGCTTTGTATTGCGCTGCTGGTCGGGGGAATTATTTTGGCTATTTACGGGGTAAGCGCCACAAACTCGTTCGGCTCGGACGTTTCAAGATTCTTTACGGGCGCCCCCACGGACAAGGCCATCTGGATGCTGGTGGGAGGATTGGCGGCAACAATGCTTGGGGGGCCTTGGGCTGATGCGCGGAACAAAGACCTGATTTTAGACGCACAGGAGGTCGGGCAGGAACAGAGGAGGCCTGAGGGCCAAGAGCCGCCGAATTGTTCGGCGGCTCTATTCTTTTCATTCCACAGGTTTCGGGAATCCAAGAGCAGAATGAGAATTAGACCTGTATTTTATCGTTACCTCGGATGGTTAAAAACCCTATTCCAGCAAGGAGGCTTTTTGAGAGAATAGAGATGCGCTGCTGGTTGCAACCGGCACGTCTTATGAGGGATGGGTGCCTTCTCATAAAAGACCCATCCCCTTTTTCCTGTCTCGGAGTTACATCCTTGTCCCCCCTGAATAGTTGAACATGGAAGAAAATTGCAATCTTTGACACCCTGCCCTCCCCCAAGAATAAAAAAAGGGCGAGGTAAACAGTCCTCGCCCCATACACTCAAAAATCTGCCGAAGCAGAAATCGGAGGTTAATCGTGCCAGGACTATAGGAAAATTGACATGTGAAGCAATAGGAGTTTTACCCCGGAGGGTAAGCGACAAAGGCCCTCCGAAAGCAAATGTTCGGATGCCGCCGATAGTTATCTTTGAAAATTTCCTCTGAAACTGTCTTCCGAACGGTTCTTCCACAACTTTGAAATCAGACCCGACAACGCCTCTGACCAGAGTTTATCGGGCCGAGCACCGGCAAGCCTCGGGTCAGCAGCAGGTCTGAAGGATTGGGAAGTACGAATCTCCACGAAGGCCTTCCATTTCGCAAAAACTGCTGGGACAAATGCGACAAACTTTTGTCCATGGCGGCTCAGTGAAAAAAGAGCAACACCCTTACCATCCGCGAAGCCGAGGTGCTGCAGCTTATTTCAGAAGGTTTCGGCAACAAG
>JAQGOV010000591.1 GCA_028293425.1 Verrucomicrobiales bacterium | reverse complement strand
TTTTGAGGATGAGGCTATTCGGGAATTAATCACGGATGCTGCTTCCGAGGAAATGCCCTCCGAAAACCTGGACCGAAAACTAAGCGAGACGATCCGGATGGTTCGCAATGGCTGGATCGAAAGGCAGTTGAGCCAGATGACCCTGCGCTTGCATCACCCGAACCTTCCACAAGAAATGCTGGTGGAAATCGAGCAGCAGAAGGTGCTTCTGAGGAAGCAAAAGACGGAACCGTTGCAACCGGTGCCTATACCCGGCGAGGCATAGACCTTTCCTAAGGGGTAGGAACCTGATTGACCCGCGGCCCGGTTTTTTGAGTATGTTCTTTTAGAAAAATTGAACATTATGAAATACCTCATCCATATTTGTGTGCTCGGGCTCATGCTGTGGGCTCCTGGCTGCAACAAATCCAACAGTGGTGTGGACACCACAAAACTGGAAAAAAGCTTCGACACCGCCGAACCGCAACAGAAATCCAGCGTCGATAAAGTGGTATCCTCAATCCGGTCGAAAGATTATTCCGGCGCCATGGGCGAACTAAAACAATTGACGGCCAACGCGAAGCTCACCCCGGAGCAGCGTCAATCGATTGAGGATACACTGAAGCAATTGCAGCACGAGTTCACCGACACAGCCAAGAAGGTCGCAGACGATGCACGCGAAGGCGTTAATAAAGCGCTCAAGAAATAAGGCTTCGCTGATTCACCTTATCCACCAATTGGGTAATCAAGCGGCGCTGCAGTTCCAGCGTGCTCATGGGTATGATCGAACCCGGTAAAAACGGTTCCTGAACTGACCGGACCCAGGATCAAATACGGTGGTTGGATTCGCCTGGACTGTATTGGTAGAGATAGAAACCCAATTTTGTAGATTGGTCGACGCCTGTAAAATGAACGATTGGGTTGGATTACCCCAAACCGTGGCCTGTAATTGTCCGGCATTCATTTTCAGGATTGGATCCAGGCGCAAAGGGATGTCGATAGCCAAATGAGCTGCATCGTTTAGGACTGTTCCAGCAAAGTTGCTTGCAGAAACGGTATAGATTCCTGCATTTGTGACCATGAGGTTGGTCAAAAGGAGCGCGCTATTCGTAGCCCCGAGAATGGGAGTCCCATTGCAGAACCATTGATAAGCCGTTTTTAAAGTTGTGCTCAGGATACCGGAAGACAGAGTGACCGATTTCCCAAAAGTGCCTGTCACGCTGACCGCGCTGATAATGTTGGTTGGCTTCGTCCCAAGCTGCCAATCGATGTTTGCAATTCCTTTTGCGCTCAGCACACCGTCAACCACTGCCAGGTAAACTTCGTTGGCTTTGGTTTTAAATTTAAGTTGGCTGCGAATATCGTCGGGAGCTCCGTTATTGTCGCAGTCGACCAGGGCGGCACCTGGGTTCGTGGCCAAAACAGTCAGGTTTGTGTCCCGGTAAATTGCCAGAACTGTATCAAAGAGACTCCCAATCGTATCAACGAGCACCGTTCCATCCTGGGTAGGCTGAAACCTAATCCACGCCGATGCCCCACCGATGACGCCACAATGATTCGTTTCCTTGATAAAACCAGATCCAGAGGTGGTGTCGAAGGTTTGAGAAATAATTGTTCCCATCGAAACCAACAGCGGCGGAGCCCCGCCCACGAAACTCGCCTGCTTGCTGGGTCCAAAACCATTGGTGCCAGAGGTCCCACTGTTCAAGAGGTCCTCGATTTTATCAAAGGAGAGAACGCCAGGAGCACTACTCAGCTCAAGTGAAGCTGGCAAGCTCTCCGCGATCTTGGTTGAGCCATTCATGACAAAAACGCGGTAGGCTCCCACCTGATGCAAGCCAACATTGGAAATTGTCAAAGAGGAATTGGTGGCATCCTGAAGCTGCCGACATCCGAAAAACCATTGGTAGGTGAGCGGAGGAGTGCCGCTGGCCTGAACAGCGAAAGTTGCGACCCCACCGACTGAAACCGATTCGCTGAGGGGCTGACCGTTAATCCGGGGAAAAGGGGTCGTTGTTGAATCCAAGGACCAAGTCAGGACAATCGGACCACTCGCGCCGGCGAGGCCATCCACAGCGATTAAATATTCGACTCCGGCAGCCGCGTTAAAATCCACCTGGCTAGTGAGATACCCACCCCGATCTTCATCGGAAGCAACCACAACGAGGTTGGTGATACTTGATCCGGTGTAGACTGCAAGCAAAGTATCGAAAGCGCTTCCTCGGGTCGAGATGGTCGCAATCCCGCTGGCGGGGGCGGTCCAGCTCAGCCAAAGAGATTTGCCTCCTGCTTTTTGGGCGTGGTTTGGCTCGTTTATTTCCCGGGTGGCGGCGGAATTGTTGCCAATTCCGCTCCCGAAAAAGCCGTTAATAGTACCGCGCCCTGACAGATTATCCCCGAAGGGCAGCGCGGCATCCGCAATTGTGAGCACGGCGACATCGCTATCGATCGCTCCGACTCGATTTCCGACCACGGCGTAATAGCTGCCTCCCGAAGCTGGCGAGACATTGGAGAGCGTCAGCGTGGGAAACACGGCTCCGGGAATGTTCACTCCATTTACCCGCCACTGGTAAACCGGTGAGGGGCCGCCGCTTGCCTGAACGGAAAAGGTAACATTGTCGCCCATCGAAGCATTTTGGGAGAGAGGTTGGGTTGCGATTGCGACAGGCTCAAGCACCGTTAAGGTGGCCCGGGCACTGGCAATGCCGAGGCGGTTTGAAACGGTCACTTGGTAAACGGCTGAGCCGCCGGCTTGAGCAACGCCATTCAGGATTGCAGCGTTGTTGGAAAGAACGGTCGAACCGTTCAATGCCCAAAAGTAGAAAAGCGGGAGTTCACCAGATGCCTGAACCGAAAAGCTAAACGTCTTTCCGACTTTGGATTCTTCGTCCAAGGGCCCCTGGATGATAACAGGGAATCCCTCGGGCGGAAAGGCCGCGAGAGCATGACTGCCAAATCCCGCTTTAAATTCCAGCGGCAGATCCCCGCCCACGTACACGCCACTCGATGAAAAGGCTGAGGCGTAAACACGGTTCCCTTGGGAAAGGCCTGGGTTCCATTCAAGGATCGATCCCTCCGAAAGTAACATCGCGCAACCAAGCCGCTCCAGGCCTCCGAGATGAAGGAATGTCCCGCCGATGAAAATATTATTGCCCAGAATGGAAATCGTGCGCACATCATCGTCCGGTCCTGGGTTCCAGCCTATGGGAACACCACTCGTGGGAGCCAGTGCGGCAAGGTGAGGTCGTGACAGGCCGCCTACGGAAGTGAAACTGCCACCGGCATACAAAGTTGAACCGTCGGTCCGCAAAGC
>JAQGOV010000348.1 GCA_028293425.1 Verrucomicrobiales bacterium | reverse complement strand
CTCCTTACCCGTCCATTGTTCAAGTGTCGGGAATGACCGCAACCGTTTACAAAGTAACAATCAGCTTAAACCAACTTTCCCATCCCAGCCCGGCGGATTTCGATATCCTGCTTGTGGGGCCACAGGGACAAAATGTTCTTTTGATGTCCGACGCCGGGGGGACGGCGTTTATCAATGGTGTCGATCTTGAATTCGATGACGAATCTTTGCTGACGCTGCCGGAGTTCACCGGCTTTGCTTCGCAGACGTATCGTCCCACGAATCATGGAGACGAACTGGATGTCTTCCCTCAACCGGCTCCGAGTGGCCCGTACGGAACAAAGCTGGACGTTTTTAACCGCACGAACCCAAACGGAGCCTGGTCGCTTTATGTTGTCGATGACCAGATGAACGACTCGATTGGCTTGTTAGGCTTCGGGTGGTCGGTGCACATTTCCACCGTGGATCCGTTTACGGATCTAATGGTGAGCGCCGCTGAACCGGCAGGGCAGGCACCGGTGGGCACAAATTTTGTTTATACCTGGATCGTGAGTAATGTGGGGGCTTCCGCAGCCGAGGATGTTCGGTTTACCAATGCTTTACCCCTCGGCCTGACTTTCGTCGCCGCGAATCCAAGCCAAGGTGGCTGCGTCAATAGTAATGGCTTGGTGCTGTGTTCGCTGGGAAGGCTTGAAGTGGGGGGGGCAGCGTCCGTGGCGTTGACGGGAAGGGCCAACTCCCTCGGTGCAATCACCAATAAGGCAGCGGTCAGTTGTGGCACGATTGAATTCGTTCTTTCTAATAACTTTGCGGAGACAGTTACGACAATTAAGCCGACGGCTGACCTGGAAATTTTGCAGATGCCGTCAAGTTCGGTAGCGATCGGGAGCAATCTTCTTTACACGGCAGTTGTCTCCAATGGCGGTCCTTTCGAGGCGACCGGCGTTCATTTCGTAGATCAAATCGATTCCAGGGTAGATTTCATTTCCGCGACCGCCAGCCAGGGAGCCTGTGGGCTCATTGGAGGAGCGGTGGATTGCAGCCTTGGAACCATTCCCGTGGGGGCTCTGGTTCAAATCACGATCGCGACGCATCCGAGGGTGGTTGGAGGCATCCATGACGACCTGACTGTAACAGGAAACGATTACGACCTGAACCCCGCAAATAACCAGGCTCAAAAAGCCGCCACTGTGGTAGTGGTTCAAGCGCCGTTCGCGAACACGGCGCCGATAACTATCCCGGCTTCTGGAATTGCATCCACATACCCATCCACTATCCAGGTCGCCGGTCTAACCGGGGCATTATTCCGGGTGAGCGTCGTGTTGAGCAACCTGAACCATGGACGCCCGGCGGACATCGATGCACTCCTGGTGGGACCCCATGGGGAAGGGGTCGTCTTGATGTCCGATGCGGGGGGAAGTAATGCCATTTCTGGAGTGACGCTGCGGTTCCGCGATGAGGCGGGACCGATTTCAGAGACAGGACCCCTTGCAAACGGGGATTATAAACCGACGAATTACGGTTTGGAACCGGACATCTTCCCACCGCCTGCGCCCAGTGTTGGCTATGAGGCAAACCTTTCCGTTTTCAAAAACCTCAACCCAAATGGAACATGGTCGTTGTATCTGGTGGACGATACTGCGGGGTTCTCTGGAACCCTGGCGAATGGCTGGAGCCTGGAATTGGAAACGATTAGCGAGGTAACTGATCTTGGCCTGCTCGCAACTGTTTCGCCTAATCCAGCCGGTGTCGGGAGCAATTTTACCTGCACCATACTGGTGACCAATCTCGGTCCGGCGCCCGCAACGGGAATTTTCTTCACTAATACCCTTCCCGCTGGCAACGCGTTGGTGTCTTTGAGCAGCCAGCAAGGCAGTTGCAATAATGCGGGTGGGACGATCATTTGTAACCTCGGCAGCCTCGCGCCTTACCAGGCAACTGCTGTGAGCTTCACGCTGAACGGCGGCAGCCCTGGCTTTTACACAAATGTCAGCTCGTGCCTCGCAAAGGAACTGGATGGCTATACGAAAAACAATCGTTTGGAAACCGTTATAGAACTACAGGTGCCCCCCGTGGTGCAGATTAATCCTCAGAGTTTGATCGTGACAAATGGGTCGCCGGCAACGTTTGCGGCGCAAGTGTCGGGCCAGGGCATTCTGAACCTACAATGGTACCGGAATGGACAAGTCTTGGCTGGCGCGACCAACGCAAGCTTCACATTAGCATCCGTTCAAGGGGCAGATGCAGGGAGTTATCAGCTCATAGTTACCAGTCTGGTTGGCAGGGCAGCGAGCTCCGTCGCCAATCTGACAGTCCTGAACAGGCCTGTGATTTCGGCGGTGCCGAACCAGATTGTTGATGAGGATACGCTCACATCGCCGATTCCCTTCACAGTTGGGGATTTGGAAACTTCCGCGGGGCTCCTGAGTCTGGCGGCTTCATCCACGGACATTAACCTATTTCCACTACAGAACATCATTGTGGGGGGAACCGGCTCCAACCGTTTCGTGAGAGTTTTGCCCGCCACCAATCAAAACGGTTCCGCGACCATCACCTTGACCGTCACGGATGGGGATGGAATCTCCGCAGCGACGTCCTTTCAAGTAACGGTTATCCCGGTCAACGATCTGCCATTCATTTCGGCCATTAGCAATCAGACCGTGAACGAGGATACCTCAGCGACAATTCCTTTTTCGGTGGGAGATGTGGAGACTCCGGCTTCCAGCCTGAGCCTGAGCGTGGTGACCTCGGATCCTTTGTTGTTTCCAACCAATGGCCTTGTTGTAAGCGGAGCGGGCAGCGACCGCCTTTTAACGCTGACCCCGGCGGCGAACGCTTCTGGTTCGGCGCTCGTTAAGCTCAGTGTTACGGACGGGAATGGCGGCATAACTTCAGTGAGTTTCAACCTGACGGTTCTGCCGGTGAATGACGCGCCGTCCATTTCAGATATTCCTGACCAGTCTACCTTGGAAGACACATCGTTGACCGCGTCATTTACAATTGGAGATGTTGAAACATTTGCAAACAACCTCACGCTCACGGCGTCGTCATCGAATCCTACCCTCATTCCTGCATCGAACATCATTTTAAGCGGCGGCGGAAGCAATCGCACGGTGACCATTCTCCCTGCCACAAACCAGACGGGGACTGCATCCATTACCATCACCGTTGCGGATGAGAATGGTGGGGCTGCTTCTGATAGCTTTGTCGTGACCGTCAGTCCGGTCAATGATGCGCCGACCATCAGCTCAATTGCCAATCAGGTGCTGGACGAGGATGCGGTTTCGGCCGCGCTGGCATTTACCGTGGGTGATGTTGAGACTGCCTCGAGCAATCTGACAGTGACGGCCGCCTCGTCCAACCCCGTGCTGCTTCCTGCGGGCAGTTTCACACTGGGTGGCGTTGACAGCAATCGCTCCGTCACTATCAGGCCGGCCACCAACCAATTTGGGAATGCGATTGTGACGCTGACCGTGAACGACGGTTCGGGAGGGACTTCCACGAGCGCTTTCTTGGTTAGCGTGTTGCCGATCAATGACATTCCGCTCATCTCAGCCATTCCGCTCCAGAATGTTCCAGAGGACGGAATTTTAGGGCCGATAAGTTTCACAATCGGAGACGTGGAAACGCCTGCGACCAACCTGGTTGTTTCCGCGAGTTCATCCAACGGTTCGTTGATTCCATCCGCGAATATCGTGCTTGGCGGGACATCCAGCAACCGAACGATCACAATCACGCCCGCGACGAATCAGTTCGGCACAGCGAATATCACGATTACCGTTCAGGATTTGAACGGGGGAACCGCATCGAGTTCGTTTGCCGTGAATGTGAATGCCGTGAACGATCCGCCTTCGATTTCAACCGTGCCGAATGTTATCACCGAGGAAGATACGGTGCTGATGGTGCCCTTCGTGGTGAGCGATTTGGAAACGGCTGCCAGCAATCTTACAGTCACGGCGATTTCCACGAACACGGCACTGGTGCCGAATTCAAACCTCGTGCTTTCCGGCAGTGGAGCCAATCGCATACTTGCCATAACACCGGCCCCGAACGTGTCTGGAACAACCCTGATTACGCTTAGCGCGAATGACGGCTCGACCAATGTGACGCGCAGTTTCGTGCTGAACGTTACTCCGGTAAATGATCCGCCGACTCTGGATCCAATATCGGATGTAGTGCTTAACGAAGACAGCCCGCAAAATGTCAGCTTCACAGGCATCTCGGCCGGACCAAACGAAAGTCAGAGCCTGACCCTAACCGCAGTGTCCAGTAATCCCTCTCTGCTGCCCAACCCGAGTGTCAGCTACACCAGTCCGGGCAGCACTGGAAGCTGTAATTTGTCTCCAATTGCAAACGCGAGCGGAACCGCGATCGTGACAATAACAGTAAATGACGGCGGTTCCTTGAACAACATCATTTCCCAAAGTTTCACTGTCACCGTCAACCCCGTGAACGACGCGCCGACGATATCAGCTATCGGGAACCAGGTGATCAGCGAGGACAGCACCACCACGGTTAGTTTTACAATCGGTGATCTGGAGACTCCTGCTGGACTCCTGAACGTGACGGCAACGTCCACCAACACATCGCTGCTCCCAGTGACCAACATCGTGGTGAGCGGCAGCGGCAGCAACCGCACCGCGATCCTCACACCCGCGGAATCTCAGACGGGCACCAGCCTTGTGACGTTGACGGTCAACGACGGTACCGCGAATGCCACCGCGACGTTTTTGCTGACGGTCACGCCGGTGAATGATGCGCCTACGCTGGATCCACTTCCGGATATCGCCTTGGTCGCAGGCTTTGCAAACACGGCCGTGCCATTGACTGGTATTTCTTCCGGCGCAACTAATGAATTTCAGACCTTGAGCGTGTCCGCTGTTTCGAGCAACACCAGCGTTGTTACCATCGTGAGCACGATTAGCTATACCTCACCGAACAAGACGGGGACGGTGACTTTGGCGAGGGCGGGATCTTCAATCACGGGCACTGCGGTTATCGGAGTGACTGTTAATGACGGGGGTGCTTCGAATAAGTTGACCACGCGCGTGTTCACCGCTTATGTGCGCGGCTCGGGAAATACGCCGCCGGTTATCTCAGGAATTACCAATCTCATAGTTTCGGACGATGTTGCCAGCACAGCTTTTCCGTTCACGATTGGCGACGCAGCCACACCAGCGACGCTGCTCACCGTCAAAGCACGTTCATCCAATCCGCAATTACTACCAGATGCGAATATTTTGTTCGGTGGTTCTGGTTCGAACCGAACAGTTGCATTTACCCCCGCGTTTCATCAAACGGGCACCGCTACGATTTATCTTTCGGTTGTGGATACCAACTTCGGCCTTGCGACCACCAACTTCAGCCTGACGGTGACGCAGGTCAATGATCTGCCGGTGATTTCCTCGATTGCTCCGCAAAGCGTCCTTGAGGATACCGCGTTGGGACCCATCGTCTTCAACGTGAGCGACCCGGACACTTCCCCGGCCAGCTTGAGCGTGAGCGCCACCTCCTCCAACCTGGTCCTGGTGCCCAATGGGAATATCCTCCTGGGAGGCAGCGGGACAAACCGCGCTCTTCTCATCACCCCGGCCACAAACCAAAGCGGCACCACCCTCATTACCCTGACGGTCAGTGATGGCTCGGGCGGCAGCGCCTCCACGAGCTTCCTCTTCACCGTGAGCCCGGTGAACGATGCGCCCACTCTTTCCGCGATTGCCAATCAAACCCTCCTGGAGGACACTAGTTCCTCCGCCATTGCCTTTACTCTGGGGGATGTGGACAACCCGGCCACAAGCCTTTTAGTCAGCGCCTCTTCCAGTAACCCGGCCCTTTTGCCCGTTTCCAATATCCTCCTGGGAGGTTCTGGAACGAACCGAACGGTCACTTTGACCCCGTTAGCGGACCAAAACGGCAGCGCCACCGTCACCTTGACCGTGAGCGATGGAGCCGGGGGCACTGCCAGCAATAGCTTTAGCGTGGTGGTGAGCCCGGTTAATGACTCACCAACCCTGGACCCGATCGGCAACTTGAGCCTCAACCAGGGGAGCCTGGGCCAGGTGGTTAGC
>JAQGOV010000335.1 GCA_028293425.1 Verrucomicrobiales bacterium | reverse complement strand
TTACCGAGGCTGAGATTGCCGATGGAAAGAAAGCCGTGGCCGTTTTGCAGTTGAGCGCGGGCGAACAGCGCGCCATCGCCTGTTCGCAATTGGCACTCATGTCTTACATCCACCTCGTCCAGCAAACACCGGGGCTCGACAGCATCTTTTACAAAGTGGTCAAACTTCCTTCCGTCTGGTCGGTGGTGCGAAACATCGGCGTAAATGTGAGTATCAACTTGGAAAAGCAGCATGTAGCCCCGATATCGGTTTCCAACTGGAATCTACTGCCCGAAACGCCCTCCTACACGTTCCCCTTGTCACTCCAGATCAATGACCAGACCGCTCTCATGACCACCTTGGTGGTTGCGCCTGCTCATCCACCTTTTCTCGAGTGCGGCGGCATCATCGGTCTGCTGGCCGAAAAGCCCGGCGATAAAAATACCTACCTCCTGCTGCGTATTCTCAGTGCCCGCCATGCAAGCGACGCGAGACCTGAACCGGCTAACGTTCCCAACCAATCGTAATCCGTTCAGGGACCCGCGGCTCACCGGCTCACTCATGCACGAACGTCGCGCCATCTCAATGATCTCAATGGAAGGTCTATTGACTCGCAGGGTTTCCCGTGAGAAGAATTCGAGATGGCTGATTTGCAAATTGAGAAGATTACCACCGGGAACGGGGCTGCCGCGAAAAAGGGCGAAACCGTGACGGTTCATTACACGGGCTGGTTCACAACAGGCGGGAAGTTCGACAGCTCCGTGGATCGGAAGGAGCCGTTCAGCTTCGTGCTGGGCGCCGGCCAGGTGATCAAGGGCTGGGACCAGGGTGTGGCCACCATGAAGGTGGGGGACAAGGTGAAGCTAACCATTCCGCCCGAACTCGCCTATGGCGCGAACGGTTACCCGGGAGCCATTCCACCGAATTCGACGCTGGTTTTCGAAGTGGAATTGCTGAGCGTCGGTTAGGGCAGCGCAAGCTTTGAAAGCGTGAGCTGATGGCTTCTTGAGAGGGATGCCGCCGGGTATTTCCAAGCTTCAGCTCTAGGCAGAGCGCAGCGACAAGAAAAGTAGTGTCATTGGGGCACGGAATATCACTTTCTTTGGCTTCAGGCTGGCTGCCGGGTGAGGACTTCGATGGCGCGGAGGGCGGCGGAGGAGCGGCTTTCAAGGCCGAGCTTTTCGAAGATGTGCACGAGGTGTTTTTTGACGGTGCCTTCGCTCAAGCCAAGAATGGAGGCGATGTCGGAATTGGTTTTGCCCTGGGCCACCCAAAGGAGCACTTCGGCTTCGCGCTGGGTGATGCCGAGGGATTCCAGAGGAGTTGCACTGGAGAAATTCAGTTGGGTTTCGGGCTGATGGGTTTGGGATCGATGGCGTTCGAAACGAGCCTCAATCGCCCCCAGGAGTTCTTCGCGAGAGACGGGTTTTACAAGGTAATCGTCGGCACCGAGGTTCATGCCGGCGCGAAGGTCCGCCTTTTCGCCTCTGGCGGTTATGAAGATGAAAGGTGTCTTGGCGGTGGCAGGATTTTGACGGAGTTGTTGCAGGACAGCGTGGCCGTTCATTTCCGGCATCATGACATCACAGAGGATAAGGTCGGGTGGATTGGAAAGGGCAAGTTCGAGGCCACGCCGGCCGTTCTCCGCGGCAGTGACGTGGAACTCCTCCAACCGAAGAACCATGAGCAGGTTCTGTCGTAAGGGTTCTTGATCCTCAATAACCAAAATTCTCTTCATGAGCGAGCGTTAAGGCAGGATCCGTTCCACCCCGGCGGATACTTCGCTAAAAGTGACTTCGGCAGGATGAGAGGGGAACTGAAGGCTCCCAAGTCCCTTTCGATTGCGATCAGGGCAGGATTAGCGACTGAGGCGATCGGGTTGGAAGAAGCTTTGTTCGCTGGTGGAGAAGTAGGGAGTGACTCCCGTTATTTTGGAGGCGGAGACGTCCTGGAGGGAAAGCTTCCAGAGCCGGGTGGAGTGTGGCGCTGGAATTTTGGCGAAGGCTTTGTATTGGTAACGGCCTTTGTCGCCCAAATCGATGAATGCTTCCATGCTGCCGGCCACTTTGCCGTCTGGATCGATGATGACCGCCTTTTTGAACCCCTCCCCTTCGCCGGTGAGTTCGAGTTGAATAGAATCGGTATCACCACTGGGAAGACAGAAAAGGTAAGGCGTAACAAACTGTAGCCCCTCGTGATTGGGAGTGGAAAAGACGGCGCGCATGGGTTCGGAGGTGACAACGTCCCAGGTCACAAATGAGCCACCTTTGACGTTGCTCACGGACGGCGAACGCATGGCCAGTCGGTAGGCACCTTTGAGCTTAGGGTTCACGGGGATTGACTTGCGTTGCCAGAGGGCGACCTCCTTGGGGAAGTCAAGGTGGGCGACAGGTTTACCTTCCGGATCGTAGAGCGTGGCGGAGCCGGAGGCTTTCCAGGCTCCTTTGCGGATGATCACCACATCAAACGGCTGGTTGCTTTGGTTTTGGAGGTAAAGTTCGGCTTCACCGCCGGGAAGATGATGGGCGTAAAGTCCATTTTGGGTCGAAAACTGTTCAGGGGTTAAGGAAAGCGGACGCTCGGGTTTGGGCAGGAAGCCGCCTTGCGCCATGAATGGGAGCGCATGAACAGTGAAGATGGTAGGCGCGCCGAGTTCCATGACATTCCAGTTGATGACCTTCGCCAAGGTTTCCTCCCAGGTGAGCTTGAGATAGTCCAAATACTCCGGTTCGTGCGTGCGCTGGTAAGCCCAGGCCAACGCTTCCAGGGTGCGTCCGGCGTATTCGGGATAGAATCCGCGAGCGCGCCGCATCACACGCAAAGCGGCGTCAGCGACACGTTCGTCGCCCGTGGCGCGGTAATAATAGATGAAGCCGGTGGCCGCGATGCCGTTGAAGAAGGAGATTCGGTTATCCCAACGAATGTCGAACTTCCCGCGCTCATCCAGACCAGCTAAAAGCCGGTCAATAGTTTGCTTTGCCGCCTCCAAATATTTTTGGTCCCAGGTGGCCTCATAAACCGGCAGGAGTGAAATCAAGCTCCAGCCGATCTGGCGCTCGTTCCCGAGTTCACGAGGGTTGCGGATTTGCTTGGAGAAATAGTCTCCGAGTTCGACGGCGGCATCAAAACATCGGCGGTTACCGGTTAGGAAATAGGTTTCGAGCAAACCGCGGGTGAAGGTGTGGCCGAACTCGGCCTGGATTTCCACATGGCGGGGGCTGTGTTTCCATTGCCAGCCGGTTTTGTGGTTAGTGTCGATGTCCGCCTGATGGCCGGCCATGGTGACGGCGGTGTCGAGATATTTGCGCAAGCCGGTGCGGGCGAATTGGCAGTAAAAGTTATGGTGCACATCGTACTCCAGGTTCATGTAGGAGTTGGTGCCTTTGTACTCGCCGCCATAATAAACATCGCCCCAGTGCCGCCAGCCGATGGCCATTTTCTTGATAAACTGGTCGCCGCTCGCCTCGGTAAGCGTTTCGTAATCGGGGAACAGGTCGAAGTTGAACGGCTGGAGATCGCCGAAGACTTTGGAATTGCAGTACCATTCAGTAGATGCGGTCGCGAAGAGCGGATGAGCTGCGGCAGTGGGGATCTGGGCAAGCGCCTCCGGTGTTAATTCCGGGTGAAAGACGAAAACAAATTCGTGAGTCTTGGCCAAGCCTTGGTCCATGTCCAAGGGCCGAAATTCTTCGGCTGGGTAGAGCCCAAAACGGATGCCATCTTTAGAAACGGTGATAGCTTTGGGGAATTGCTGCCAGAAAGAACGCGAGCTAACCAGCACTCCACCCGCATTGCCAGCAGTGACATCCACCCAGCCGGAGGCTTTGAGGCCGCGCTCGATTTCACCTTCTGGCTTTTTGATGGAGTAACTGCTCTCAGCCAATTGGGTGAGTGTAAAGGAACCAGTGGGTGGGACCTGGCCTTGGTGTGCCGTCGCTTCTCCTCCAACGATAAATTGTGCATCGCTTTCCAGTCTTTGGGCCAGCGTCAACGAAATGTCCTGCACCCAAAGCATTTTGATTTTATCTGCCAATTGAGTCGTAGTGTAGTCCACCTTGACTGAGGTGGAGTTGGCAAACGCCTGGACACGGAAGAGGTATTTGACCAACCGATTCCCCTGCCCGTCCGTGATCCAACCACTCACTTTAATTACGGCACGAATGGGGCCGGCCTGTTCTACCGATACTTCCGTGGGAGGCTGCACCTTGGTTTGCAAACCGGCGAATTCTTTCGCCAACGTCAAGGTTTGCTGAAGTCCGCGTGATGTGGTTTGTTCTTCCGCCTCAAACGAATCGTTGCCGTTTCGATCCAAATAAACCTGGTTAAAAATTCCGAACTGGGTTTTAGCGATCGAGAATTTAAGTGGTCCAGTGTCAACCCAGAACTGGTCGCCTTGCTCCTGGATCCGGATTCCCGAGGCCAGCTGAGCGGCCTGAACTCCAGGACCGTACTCCAGGAACGCCTGGTCGGCGCCATTCGATGCCACCGTCACTGGAAAGTCCAGAAGCAGCCATTTCACTGAACCATCGCGCCAGGTAGCCGAGGTTCTGACCTGCAACGGAATGGGCTTACCGGAAGCGTCTGCCATGCGAACAGGGGCGTTCGTGGACAATGTGCCCATGGGAAACGGCACTCCGGAAGTAACAACCTCCCCTTTTCGAGCGATGCCAGCAATTTCCTGGATCAGCAGCGGAAGGCGTTCGGCTGCGGCGCTGCGGCAGAACAGGAGTGCTAGGAAGAGCAGGATGCAGCGGTTCATTTCACCTCCATGACACATCGAAAGCCAAGGGCATCGTAAGTGCCGTAAGGAACGCTGCGGGCCCGGTCGGCGCAGCGGCGGTTTGAAACGGCACCGTAATAATCAATGGCGCCTCCGCCGCGAATGACACGATATTTTTTTCCGTAGGCCATCTCGAGTGAATCATTGCCTGGGTACGGCGCATACCAGTCGCTGGTCCATTCCCAGACGTTGCCAGTCATATCCATGGCCCCGCAAGGCGAGCGGTCGTCCGGAAAGCTGCCCACTGGCTGAATGCGTTGTTTCGCGGCGTCGCCAGCGGCAGTCGTTTTACCAGTGGAAGAATTGCCCCATACGTAGATTCGGCCATCGGTGCCGCGCGCGGCTTTTTCCCACTCGGCTTCGGTGGGGAGTCGTTTATCTGCCCATTTGGCGTAGGCGGCTGCGTCCTTGAAGCTGACGTTCACTACCGGGTAATTAGCGAGCTTTTGCGGCATGGTCCCGCCTTTCCAATCGACGGGCTGCTTGTGTCCAGTGGCGGACAGGAACTTTTGGTATTGGGCATGAGTCACCTCGAATCTATCGATGTAGAAAGCGGGAAGATTCACCTGATGCGGCGGTGATTCGTCCGGTTTGCCATCGGCGCTGCCCATGATGAACGGGCCGGCAGGCACCAGAACCATAGCAGCCCCATCGCGGTCGGAAATTTGGGGAAGTGGCTCCGCCGCAGCGGCGAGCCAGTGGCATAAGACCAGAAACGTGATCAGGAAGTGTCTGTGCATGAGTGCTGTAGCAGTTTTGTGGCTGAAATTTTGAAAAACAGCAAACTGCAAATGAACAAAGCCGAAAATGAACGATTCCGAGGCTTTGGAACTATTTTCAAAGATTGAACCCTCAACCAAAACCGTTAGATTACCAGCGCGAACCTATGACACGGCAACAAGTGCTGGATTTATATTTTATGGAAGCCCGGGCTAAATTGATCGACTTGGGTGCTTTCATTGACCGCATGGAACGATCCTCCGGAGAGGAAGACTTTCGAATGAAAGCCTTTCGCGAGGCGCTTGCGGAATTGAGCAACGGCGAAACGCACAAAGCCAAACGCGTGCTGCTCGCCTTTAGCGACCCGACGGCCGAGCCGATTCCCGCCGCCACCACCAAAGCGGCTTGTGGGGCATGGCCAGGCAAGTAATAGTTTTTGCGCGCGACAACCCTTGAGAATTAAACATGCGCTACATTGAACCTCACGGCCACATGGTGAGCCGGGTTACCGATGATTACATTGACATGGTGACGGCTGGTTGCCAGGCGGTTTGCGAACCTGCCTTTTGGGCTGGCTTCGACCGCAGTTCCGCGGATGGATTTTACGATTATTTCTGTCAGCTAACCGAACACGAACCGAAGCGAGCGGCCAAATTCGGTTTGCCGCATTACACCTGGCTGTGCATCAACCCCAAGGAATCCGAGAATGTGGCGCTGGCCCAGGAAGTGATCGGCCTGATTCCGAAGTTCCTGGATCGTCCGACCGTGCTGGGCATTGGCGAAATCGGGTTGAACAAGAATTCTCGCAATGAGATGAAAGTTCTCGAGATGCACGTGGACCTTGCCGCACGAGAAAACCAGCTCATCCTGGTACACACCCCTCACTTGGAGGATAAGCTCAAAGGCACGCGGCTCATCCTGGATGTGCTGAAGGCCGACAAGCGCATCCGCCCCGAGCGCTGCATCATCGATCATGTGGAAGAACACACGGTGCAGATGGTCCTGGACGAAGGTTTCTGGGCCGGCATGACCCTTTACCCCGAATCGAAATGCACGGCCGCCCGCGCGGTCGATATGGTGGAGATGTATGGGAACGAGCGGATTTGGATGAACAGTGCGTGCGATTGGGGTGTGAGCGTGCCGCTCGCGGTGCCCTATGCCGGTCTTGAGATGCGCCGGCGCGGATATAGCGCAGAAACCATTGACCGGCTCATTTACCAGAATCCCGCCCGGTTCCTGGGTCAGTCCCCGAAATTCAAACTTCCCAAGTCGTAAAAGGCGCCGCAACCATCGCCAACCTGAATGCAACTCAACCACGGCCTCCATTTAGCCTATTGCACCAACATCCATCGCGGGGAGGATTGGGCGCAGACTTTTGACTCGCTGCAGCGTTATACCATGGCGGTGCGTGACCGGGTCTGCCCCGGGAAGCCCTACGCCATCGGCTTGCGACTCAGCGAACAGGCAGCTCGCGAGTTAGCCGCGCCAGGCACGCTGAAATCCTTTCAGCAATGGTTGGAGGAGAAAAACTGCTACGTTTTCACGATTAACGGTTTTCCGTATGGGAAATTTCACGGCACCCGCGTGAAGGAGCAAGTGTATGCGCCGGATTGGACAACGCGCGAGCGGCTGGATTTTACAAATCTGCTTTTTGACATTCTCTCGCAACTCGTGCCAGCCGGCGTGGAAGGCAGCGTCAGCACCGTTCCCTGCTCTTACAAGGAATCCATTCAAAGCGCGGAACAGGTGAAGGCCATGCGGGACAACGTGTGGTCGTGCGTGGAACATATCGCACGGCTGAGCGAGAAGACCGGGCGAATGTTGCACCTGGGTTTGGAGCCTGAGCCACTTTGCTTCTTGGAGACGAGCACGGAAACGGTAAATTTTATCAACCAGGTGCGAGCGGAACACCCGAATGATGCGCGGCTCGGGAAGCATTTGGGCGTCAATTACGACACGTGCCATTTGGCGGTGGAGTTTGAGGAACCGAGGGACGTGGTGCGACGATTCCTTGAGAACGATGTTAAAATCAGCAAAATCCACCTCAGCTCCGCTTTGAAAGTGCGTTCCACCGCAGAAACGCGAACTGCGCTGGCCGCGTTCGCGGATGACATCTATTTTCACCAGGTTATCGAGCGCGGGAACGACGCTGGGCTCAAACGGTATCGCGATCTGGATCTTGCCCTGGCGCAAAATGCCAGCGCAACCGAGGCCAAGGATTGGCGCATCCACTTTCATATTCCCCTGCATAGCCAGCCGACGCCGATCTTTGATAACACCGCAGACCATTTGCTGGGCCTGCTCGACATTTTGAAGGAGCAACCAAATCTTTGCTCTCACCTGGAAATGGAAACCTACACCTGGGAAGTGATGCCAGGTGAGATGAAGAAGCGCGATGTAGTTGACCAACTGGTCTCCGAATACGACTGGACTTTGAAAGCGCTGGCCGCACGAGGGCTCGGTTCTAAATGAGCGCAGTGGAAGGATATTTGAACTTCATGGAGGGACTTCAATGAGCGTGGTAGCTGCGCCAGCGCCGAGAGGCATCTTTCGCACCCTGCTCGTGTTGGGCCGCGTTTCCAATCTGCCCACAGTTTGGTCTAATTGCCTGGCCGGCTGGCTTCTGGCCCAAGGCAGCGACTTATTTACGTTCTTTCTGCTCTGCACTGGAGCCACGTTCATGTACGTGGGAGGAATGTATTTGAACGATGCTTTTGATGCGCAGTTCGATCAACAACATCGTCCCGAGCGTCCGATTCCCGCCGGGAACATTTCGCTGGCGGCAGTCTGGATTTGGGGATTGGGCTGGCTGTCCGCCGGGCTTGTTTGCCTGGTGTTCCTCGGCAAGACCACGGCGATTTTCGCCTTGCTGCTGGCCCTGGCGATCCTGCTTTACGATGCGGTGCACAAAATGTTTTCCGTGTCGCCAGTGCTGATGGCTTCGTGCCGGTTCTTTCTTATTTTGCTCGCTGCCAGCACGGGCACGGAGGGAGTTACTGGCATGAGTGTATGGGTGGCCGTCGTCCTGGCGTGCTACATCGTGGGACTGAGCTATATCGCGAGGAAGGAGAGCGTGCAGTCTCCTCTTCGTTATTGGCCATGTCTTTTCCTGGCAGCACCGGTGGTCCTGGCGTGGATTGTGAACGCCGGGCAATACCGGCTCAGGAGCATTTTCCTTTGCCTGATTTTCTTGGCCTGGGTTATATGGTGCCTGAGCTTCATTTTTTTATCACGCCAGCGAAATATCGGCCGATGCGTTTCGGGATTGCTGGCTGGGATTGTGATCGTGGATTTCATGGCGGTGTGGGTGGCTGACCCTGAAACCGCCTTCAGCTTCGCAATGCTGTTCGGATTGGCGTTATTATTCCAACGGTTTATCCCGGCGACTTGAGGGGTGGAGAAATCCTTGCCTTCTGGAATATGGATGTTTGGACGCGTTCGCCGCAACTAATCGAAACCGATGGTGTTTATTTTTGCGAACGAAGGTAAAAACCAAAGAAAGACCCGGATGAAAACCATAATTGGAACCGCGGCATTGATGGCCATTTCATTGAGCCTCGCTCAGAGTGAACCGTCAAAACTCAAAGGCTATCTGGTGGCAGCGGCCGAGCAGGAGCAGATCTCAAGATCAAGCGCGAATGAGAGGCATCAAACCGAAGAAAAGGGCGCATCCATGCTCAAGAGCAGGAGTAGCCAGGAAAAACGAGAAACCTTCCAGAGACCAAGCGGAATTCGCAAACGCCCAGCGGGAGCGGTGTTCAGCAGCCTGGATGAGCCGAAAAGTTCAGAGCCCAAAGATGTCGATGCCAACGCCATCCTCTTCAATGAAGCGGACGTGGAGGAAGTTTTGGATTTATATCAGGACCTATCCGGGCGAAGCATCCTCCGTTCTGCAAACCTTCCGCAGCTCAAAATTACCTTCAGAAATGAGCTTCCGCTTAGCCGTCGAGAAGCACTGCAAACCCTTGACACAGTGCTTTCAGGAAACGGGATAGCCATGATCATTTTCGGCAAACAAAACGTGAAAGCTGTTCCGGCCAAGGAGGCGGCGCAGGAAGCGGGCCCCATTGTGGATTGGCTGCCTGAACGCCTGCCCGATTCGGGGACATACATTGTGTATGTGGTTCATACAAAGGCGGACCAATTCCCCCGGGAAATAGCCGCAGCCTTGCAGCCGCTGGCCAAAATGCCCAATAGCATTCTGGCGATAGATCAGGCTCACATGCTGGTCTTAAGAGATTACTCGTGCAACATCCGGCAGATGCTTCAAATCATGGACAGGCTTGGGCCAATGCAGCCGATGCAGCCACCGCCGAGACGAGGGAATTTGTAGGAGCTACCTGGGGGAACTTAAATCGGAAGGAATAGCAACCGGCTTCTCGCTTCCAGCCGGAAGCGCCGCTGCCATGGCAGCCTTCGCTTGAGCGTGCAAAACCTGCAGGTCGAACCGTTTAGTCCAGAGCAGGGTGTCACCTTTTCCTTCAAAGGTCCTGCGTTGGTTTGCCAAACTCACCCAGGCATCCGCGCGGTGATAGGCGTCTTTGGCCTGGCTCGTCATACCCAGCCGAACAAAATTCATGGTCGCAAATAGAAGTGTAGTCGCATCTTGGCCTAAGAGATCCGGCGGTTTGACGGGAAATTTTAGGAGCTTAAGAGCGTCGTTCCAGCGACCACCCCGGAAATGCAACGCACCCATAAGACTCTCGTACGCCTGTTGTTGAACGAATCTAGTCTCGAGAGCGCGCGCCTCGCTGAGGTCCGGCTGCGGCAAAAGACAAACCGTTTCAACCATAAGAGACGCATCGGTATTAGACGCACCCTTGCTTAAGGCAAACAGGTTGCGGCAGGTGGTGTAATATTCGTTGGTGTGCCTCAATGCAAGGCAGACGCGGGCGTAGTAGCACAAGGACCGGATATCTGGCGGGCTCTCTTTGAATGTGACTTTAAAATCAGCCTCTGCTTCCTGCCAATTGCCTAGTGCAGCACTTGCCGAACCGCGTCGAACGTACAAGGCTCGATCCTGCGGATAACTCGCGATTACGTTATCCAAGTGGAATTTGGCGGCAAACGCCTGGTTGTTCCTTTCGGCAGCTTCGGCCTGTCTCAAATGCCAGGGAGCAGAATTCGACCCAATGGTCATTTGCACATAGCCTTCTTTCTTGAGTTGGGCCAAACGCGATACCAACTCCTTTTGTTGGACGATCAAAGAGTTCGTGCCTGTGATACTCCTGCCTGACAAGAACTCCGCCATGGTTGAAATCGCTGATATGGAACGCCGATCGGGAAGCAACTCCCAGAGGAACTTCTTACCACTGGCATCCCGAGTCCAAACCGCGTTATCATCCATGTAAAAACCAGCGTCTAAAACCCTATCCGGATGCTGAAGAGGTGGTGTAACAGCTTCGCCGGTGAGAGCATCCCATACCCTCGCAGTGTGGTCGTACGACGCAGTGACTAGCCAGCGGGAGTTTTCGCTAAACCTTAGCCGGAGGATGTGTTCCTGGTGCTGCAAGGCAGGACAAATCTCCCTCCCGGTTGCAGAATCCCAAACTCTGGCGGCACAATCCTGGCCGCAGGTGGCTATGAGCCTTCCATCGAAGCTGAAAGTAGCGAAGTAGACACCATCCTTGTGCCAAAGCGGGCTGTTGACCGGTTTTCCATCGCTGAGCCGCCACATTTGGGCGTAACGTGGCGCAAGGGTCGGATCGGAACAACTGGTTAGAACAAATCGGTGATCGGGGCTAAACTCGACAGAGTAAACCTGGCAATCATGAGAAAGGGGCCCCGCAACCAGGTTCCCATTCTTGAGGGAGTAAATCCAGACATCGTTACGTAACACCAGGTAAAAATATTCCCCGTGAACACTGAGGCCTGCATAATGGAACGCCGAACTCTCGATCTGCCTTGAGTACGCCTCCCGATGTTCGGCCAGATTCAACACCGAAACTAAACCTTTGTTCACCGACAGGACGTAAGTACCGCTCTCGGAAACAGCCCACGACGGCGACGTCTTATTTGAGAGCACCATCGAAAACGCTTTGGTCGTATTGGTTATGGCCCAGCATTCCAGGAGTGGATAAGCATTTTCTGTTTGCGGCTGGCTTAGAGTCAGGAGGTGAGTTCCCTTCTCATTCCAGAAGGTCTGCCGGACCAGCCCAGCATTTGTAAGAGTGAACGCAGGGGTAGCGGCAATACCGTCATGGAAAACAGTCACCAAGTTGCTCCGAACAGTGCAACGCCGGCTACCGTAAACAGAAACATTCCCATCAAGAGATGGCGGCAGAGACCCGTTTGCCTCGAGGTTCCAAATGCGGACAGTCCGATCAGCACACAAGGTGACCAGCAGGCGGTTATCTGGACTAAATCCGGCAAACGTGACTTGGGCGCCATGGTCGAGAGGAGGATTTGCAAAGCGCCCCGTTTTTAGATCCCAAACCTTGGCCGTAGCATCGTAACCGGCCGTGACCAGGCTCCTGCCGTCTGGGCTAAACCCGACAAAAGGAACTCCTATAAGATGTTCAAAAGGTTTGTGACACGGCAAACCTGTGTCCGCACTCCAGAGTTGGGCCGAGGTGTCGTAGCTTGCAGTTGCGACCATTTTGTCATCCGGACTCCACGTGGCGTAGAAGACCCACAAGTCGTGTTTGAGGCGGAGAAGCTGTTTACCTGAGTATACATCCCAAATGATGGCGGAAGAATCGTCGCTTGACGTAACAATCCGAGAACCATCGTGTGAAAACACGGCATTTCGCACCCCTGCTCCATGGCCATCAAGGACGCGGAGCTTGGTCGAGGTGGCGCTATTCCAAAGGAAACCATACGAATCCTCGCACGCAGTCACAATGATTTTGCCGTCGGGGCTAAATTCGGCGGCGTTTACGACGCCAGCGTGTTCCAAAGGTACACCGACTTCCTCTCCGGTTCTCCAGTTCCAGCGTCTGGCAAATTTGTCATTTCCAGAGGTCAAGATTACGTTCCCGTCCGGACTAAAGCGAACGGTGGTTGCTCCTTCCGGGGCGGTGCCATGTTTAACTGCTTTGCCCACGGGCGCTGATTTTCCTAGTTCATAAACATCAACTATCCCTTCGCTATCACAAATAGCCAGGTACCTTCCATCGCGGCTAAAGCACGCGGAGTTGCCCATGCCCTTTTGAACCCAACAATCCAACAATTGCGGACACACTTTGGTTACTGCCGCTATTCGCGTCCGGTGCAGCCGCTCGGCCACGGGGTCTTTGTGGTCGAGCTTCAATGCTTCGGCGAACCAGGAAAGCGCACCAAACAAGTCCCCCTCCTCCATCACCCGGCAGCCATAACTCACCAGCGAGCGCACCTTCTGTACGCGCGCCTCTTCCTTCTTCTTCAAGTCGCGATAACCTAAAAAGAAGCCGGTCAGCCCTATGACCGCCAACAAGGCTGCCACGGCTCCCCATTTCTTGAAAAGAGCCCAGCGGCGCTCCAGGATTCTTAAACGTCGGACCGAACCCCCTCCGCCAATCACGTTGAGGTCCCTCAGCAGGTGCTCCGCTGACGAATATCTTTGCTTTATCTCGGGTTCGCAGGCAACGGTGATGACTTCGTTTAGTTCGAAGAGCTGGGCCTGGTCCGGGGTTTGGCCCCAATTGGAAGGAAGCTGGGGATAGCGGTTTCGATCCAGCCCCATGGCCATTTCATAGAGAACCTTGCCCAGGCTGAAGATGTCGGCCTGGGCTCGCCCTTGCCCTTCCGGTGGAATAAACCCTTCGGTCCCCACGTGCGACTTGGCTTCCGACTGGTCTGCCACCAGCCCAATATCCGCCAGCTTGGGGCGGCCATGCACAAAGATGATGTTGGAGGGCTTCACATCCCGGTGCACCAGGTTGTGCTGGTGCAAATGCCAAAGGGCTGAAGCGATGGCCGAACCCAGCTCCACGCATTCAGGCACGCTGAAGCGCTGGCGCTTTCCCTGCTCGGAGGCGAGGCTTTTGGGCT
>JAQGOV010000314.1 GCA_028293425.1 Verrucomicrobiales bacterium | reverse complement strand
AGTTCTCCACCTCGTACATGCGGTTATCCTCGCGCAGCAAATCCGCGATGGTATTTGGGTTGTCCAGCAACGGCATATCCCGCTGAAGTTCCTGGGCCATGCGGCGGGCCAGGGTGAAAGCGCTTTTCAGGGCGATGGCTTTGTCGCGTCCAATCCCTTTGATTTTTCGGATGTCGTCCAGGGATGCCTTGGCCAGGTTCTCCAGGGTGCTGAATTTTTGCAGGAGCTGTTCGGCTATTTGGATGGCGGAAGCGCCTTTCATCCCGGTGCGAAGCAGAATAGCCACCAGTTCCGCGTTGCGGAGGGCGTCCGCTCCGTGAGCGAGAAGGCGCTCGCGAGGACGCTCGGCATCCGGCAGATCTTTAATGCGGAGATTGGTGGTCATCCCCGCTTTTTGTACATCGAAACCGCGCGATAGAAAATAGAAAACTGGGATTCCGGAAGGAAACGGGTGGGGCATCGTAGAAGCGGCGTCCCGCCGCTTGCAGCCAAAGGTAATAGCCGGTGCATCGCAAACCCCTGCTACCGCTCTGACTCATCATTCCCAACTCTGGTTTCGTCATTGATCCTCCCCAGTCGGATGCCATTGCCGAATTCCCCATCCGTTCCCATGAAATCCGTGGTTGCCCACTCCGAGCCATACTATTTTTAAAACAGGTTCTTACGGCAAAATCGGCTCGCAGTAAGTCGGCTTCGCCAGCCGCAGAAACAACCACTGATTCGTTCTAGGCAACGTTACCCGCCGAAGATCGTTTGTGAGTGAAGATCCGACCGGCAGCGTGCTCCAACCTGCGGCCCCCTCAAGCGAAGCCGCCCTTTGCAAACTCCAGCCCGCATAAGCGTTCGGCCACTCCAGCACCGCGTTCGTACCGGCGGCTCTGGACGTCAGGGCAGGACGTAGAGCCGTCAGGTTCTCATTCAACCCCGCTAATTCGAGGTCAAAACTCAGGTCCGGGCTGCTCGGGCTGAACAGATGCAGTTCCACCGCAATCACATTGGTACCAGCGACCAGCCCAGGGGATTCAATCCATTTGGAAAAATAAGCAGGCTCCTCACTCGACCCAACGTCAATGATTGCGGTCGTGCTTGAACTCACAGGCCCGCTGGGCAGGTTCTCCCGAACCACCTCCTGTCCATTCAGGTAAACCACCGCGCCATCGTCTCGGCGCAAACGACACACCACGTGGGGAAACAACGCCGGGTTTTCCACGTAAAACGATTTCCGAAACCACGTTGTGATGGGGCGCGACGCCGGGTTCGGTCCAAAATCAATCAATGTGGCCTCGCCCCCCACGCCGTAGCCGAAGCGCGCAGTGCCGGTCTTCCAGCTCGAATCGTTGAATGTTGCAGCCATCCAACCCGCCGCCGGGCCAACCCCGCCATCCAGGTATTTCCACACCGAGCCGGTGGCCACCAGGCTGAAGCTGTTCATGTCAAAAGGCAAAACCTGGAAGTTAAGGTTGCTTGCGCTCGGTCCAACCGTGATCGGATTTTCAAACCCTGCATTGAACAAACTATACCCATCCTTCTGCGCGGAAATCGTGAAGCGTCCCGCCGCCAATCGACTCAGCACGTAATATCCGTCGCTGTCTGAATACGTGACGCGTCCGCTGGTTTTAATCACCGCCCCCTCCACGGGCGCGCCTCCAGCGAGGATGCGTCCCTGAACCAAAAAGGTTGAAAATGTTCCCACTCGCACAACCACTAATGCGCTCGCAGTCCCGCCTTTCATGTCCGACACCGTGCACCGCACCACGTATTCCCCATCATTCGGCCAGGCATACGACACGATGGCCTGGTTCGTGCCGAAATTTCCATCGCCAAAGTCCCAGAAGTACGCCAGCGAATCCCCGTTGAGATCAGTCGCCAGTGCCGTCAGCGTCACGGGCCTCCCCTTCAAAGTCGTGGGTGTGCTGGCGTTGACCGCCACGATTGGCCGCACGTTCAGGGGGAACGGTCCCCGCTGAACCGCCACATCCAAGCTTTCGGGGTTCGTGCCGGCCTTCCCCAGGACCGTTATGTGCGTATCGAGGCAAAGATCCGAAAAGGTCCGTCCCACCCATAGTGCCGAGTCCTGCAAACCACTGACGCTTCCCGGGGTCGTATCCAGCAGCATTGTGTTTTCCGCGCCCGGTCCGCCCCAACGAAAACCCAGCCCGTTTGTCACCCAGCGGTTGCCCGCAAAAAACTGCCGATATTCCAGCCAATAAGTCAGCGTGGCGCTTTTCTGGATTCGAAGCGCGCGCACCCCCTGGGCGGCCGGGGAATCGTGCGCGGCGATTCGGTAAACCCCATTGGTCACCGCATAAGGTGCTTCTTCGTCCGAAAGCCATCCCAGGAACTGTTTGAAACGCGTATTGAAATGGCTCGTGCTCCCCGCCGGCACGCCCATCGAATCAAACAAGTCGCCATATTCACCGCGCGTTCCGGGTCCGATTGCGCTGAGATCCCCCGTGTTCCAACTGCTCGCATGCGGCAGGCCGAGGTTGTGACCCAATTCATGGCCAGTCACTGGCACATTAAAATTATTGTTCCCAACCCAGAGTCCGGGGCCACCCACATTACCGACCGCTCCAAAAACCAAAAAAGGTTTCGCTCCGGTGAAGACAATATCAAAATCGTAAGCGGTATGCGGGTACCCCGCCGCAGCCGCCACGGCTCGTGTTTCATCGATCAGTTTGGTGAAGTTATTGTCGTAAGCGGTGGACGGCAGAGGCAGGCGCAAAGTAGGCGTTACGGTCGAGCCCGAGCCCACCGCGGCGAAACCCATTTTGCCATAGGACATGTCACGATAGTAAGCGTTCAACTGGGCGGCCAGGGTCACCGCCGCATTGGAAGCAATGGCCGAACCCGGCGCATCCGAAAAGTCGACTTGATAAAGCAGCAACCGCTTTTCGCCCAAAGCCGATGGCAGGCTCAGTGCTTTGGCCGGACTTCTGCCGGATAGGACGGGCATTGGCGCAGTTCCGCACTGAAACCCAGCAGTTTCATGCTCCTGTGCCTGGGTTCTGCTTGCGTTAAAACAAACAATCAGGACAGCACAAAGCGTCAGTACGGCATTCATACGATGGTGGTGATTCTCGACTTGCGAAAATACTCCCAGCTTTTGCCCGGCAACGCAACCGCTATTCAACTTTCGAATCACATTCTTACCCTGACAAGGTCAGAGGCCGGAGGCCGACCAGGGACCGATGACAGACGACAGAGGCCAGAAGCCCACTGGTTTTTTACAGAAGTCATCGTGAGCTGGCGCTCACCACGAGGGATGAAAGCTAATTAGCCGCGAAGAGGCACATAAGTCCCAAAGGGGAAAATGGGAGTGGGCAACCACGGATTGCAGGATAAACACGGATGGGAGGCCGCGAGGAGGACCGATGACGGAGGACGGAGGGAGGTGGGCTGAAGTGGGCCAATTCGGAGGCGGGAGGTCATGAGTCCGGGGTCTGCGTTCCGCGCCGCAGCCCCCAAGTCGTCAGAATGACAAGGGCGAGCAACGGGATGTAGTAATTCCTGCCACAACGGGGGCAGACAGAGGGACGGCGAATACTTCGCTTCCGAAATGGATCGAGGTGT
>JAQGOV010000571.1 GCA_028293425.1 Verrucomicrobiales bacterium | reverse complement strand
AGCTCATAAAACCAGGAGCGGAAGGAAAACCAAATTGGATTTGGGACGACAAAGGAGGAAAGTTCGTTCTGGTTCCGAAACTCAACAAGGGCTACTGGCTGCATGCTGAAGAATCGCCTGCCCTGACGGAGCGCCTTGAGAGTGTCGTCAACACCGTAGAGGCGGCACTACCTGGTTTCCTGGGGCTGACCAATACCCTGGTGCGCGTGCTCACGAACGCGGACAGTATTCTCAGACACACCGATGATCTGTTGGTAAGTGCCAAGCCGGTCATCACCAACTTTGCTCAAATCAGCGCCAACTTAAGCGGGCCAAAAGGGTCGCTGGGCGAATGGATCCTGCCAACGAACATCAGCGCTGGGCTTCAAGCCACCCTTGGTTCTGCCAGCGCCACGATGGGAGCCGCGCAAACAAATTTGACCATGCTCTCCACGAATATTCTGACGAGCCTGGAGAACGTAGCCAATCTAACCAGCAACCTTAACGCGCAGGTGCAAGCCAACGCCTTGATTCTCTCGCAGATATCGGAACTGGTGGTTCACTCCGATGAAATGGTGCAAGGCCTTAAGCGCAATTGGCTGCTGAAATCCGCTTTCACACAGAAGACAAATCAACCGCCTCAGAGCATTGTTAAACCCCGCGTGGGAGGCCAACCGTGAGCACACAGCAGTGTATGGAAAGCACCGGCCGAGCAACCTTGCAATGGATACTGCTCTGCGTCCTTGCCCTCGGCTACCTGGGATGCCGCTCCGCGAAACCGCCCCCGCCCCAGCCGAGAGCAGTGAAGATGGCGGACCGATTGACTACCCAAGCCGAAGGCCTCTCGGAACAACAAAACTGGACGGCTGCGGCGAACGAATGGAAGCGAGCGGCGGAGCAGCATGGTTTGCTGAATGATTTGCCGCAGCAGGCGGTGGCTTTGCATAACGCAGGGCAGGCAGAGCTCGAGCAAGCGCATTACGAAGAGGCGTTACATCTCTTCGAAAAAGCCGCTGAGCTGAACCAGAAGGGCGGTCGAAATACTGAATGGTGGCGCAATCAAATCGGGCTTCTCCAGGCCGCGGTTGCGCTGACTAACCGCTCCGACGATTTGGGAACGAAATTCGAAGATTTGACTGCAAAAGCAAAAGATTTGAAGGAGCCACTGATCAACGCCTTGTTCCTCAACGAGCTGGGCCTTTGGCAACGGCGTCAAAAGAGCGCTGACCAGGCGGATGCGAGTTTTCAGCAGGCAGAACAGAGTTTTACGCAAGCCCAGAACCCTACAGGCGTAGCCGTTGCCGTTGCCAACCGGGCACTGCTCGCAGAGGATGTGGGGAAGTTCGCGGCGGCCGAGGACCTTTGGCGAAATGCATTGAGCCGATTTGAAAGGGTTTCAGATCCACCCGGCATTGCGCGCGCCCTGACTGGGTTGGGCCGCAGCCTTTTCCGGCAGAACAAAAGCCTCGCTGATGCGGAAGATTTCCTTCGGCGGGCTGCCGAAAATTTCGGGGTTTTGAAGAAGGAGCCTGAAAAGAAAGCGGCCCTGCTTGTGTTGGAGGATTGCTTGAGGGCGGAAGGGAAAGCACCAACAAGCGGGGCGGAGCAGAAAAGCAAATAAGCCTGCTTCCGGTCCCCACAGAGTTACTGCCGCACCCAGCGCCTGGCTTTCATCTCGAACCGCGGGAGTGAACCAACAGGAGCGATTTGAACAGGAACTCGCAGGGAGAGGGATTTCTCGAATGATTTTTGCAATCGCGCGGCTAATTCGGCTGAGTCCTTGCAATCAGGCTCTGGTTCGATATGCACTGTGATTTCCGAGAGAGCGCCAGCTTTGCTGATGGAAACCTGGTACTCCACAATTTCTGAAAATGAGCGCACGATCTCTTCTACCGAGGTGGGATAAACATTTACGCCGCGGACCACGACCATGTCGTCCACTCGTGCCAGGATGCCACCTTCCAGAGCCAGGTCGCTTCGACCACACCCACATTTCGCCTGGGGGATAGCTTGAACCATATCCCCCGTGCGATAGCGGAGCAAAGGTGAACCAAGGCGTCCTAAATTGGTCAGAACCAGTTCCCCTCTTTGCCCTGGCGACACCGGATGACTAGAGATAGGATCGATAATTTCAGGGAAAAAGGACTGCTCGATCACATGCAGCACGCCGGGCTGTTTGGGGCATTCCAACGTCACTGGGCCTATTTCTGTCATGCCATGATGATCGGATACCCGGGCTCCTGGCCAAAGCTGTTCGATACGGTTCCGGGTGGCTGGGACGCTTCCCCCGGGTTCTCCCGCCACAAGGATGAGCCTGATTTTCGAGCGTTGCGGCAAATCCACTTTCTCGGCTGCCGCGACCTCCGCCAACCTGATGGCGTAGCTCGGGGTGCAACAGAGCACGGTGGCCTGCTGATCAAGAATTCCTGAAAGTCGTGCGATCGTGCTGAGGCCACCCCCTGAGAGACAAAGACAGCCAATCTTCTCGGCGGCTTCGAAAGCGAGCCAGAACCCCAGGAAAGGGCCAAATGAGAATGCGAAGAATACCCTGTCTGCTGCCGTTACCCCGGCAGCCCCGTGGATTTGCTGCCACGTCTGCACCATCCATCTCCAGCTTTGGGCTGTGTCGAGCCATCGGAGCGGAGCACCGCCACCAGTTCCGCTGGTTTGATGGCAGCGGGTGTAATGGTCGATGGGATAGGAATGATTGCTCCCGAAAGGAGGAAAAGCCTGCTGGTCGGCGACTACCTCCTGTTTTGTAGTAAACGGAATGCAGTCAGAAAAATTCGACAGAGAAGTCAGCGAAAACCCGGCGTTCGGATGCTCAAGCTTCTGCTGATAAAAGCGGTTTGCTCCCTGGACCAGGTCGAGGAGCTTTTGTAATTGCTCCAACTGGAACTGCCGAATGGCCTGGCGGTCTGGAAAATGCCCGGCCATGTCCGCTTCAGTGACCCGGACGAGGTTGAGGGGTGGAAGCGGAAGCCACCGAAGTGGGCTTGGCTTTGACCGGTGCAGCCGGAGCCGGTTTGTAGAAGGTAACGAGGCAGCCACCCAGCGCGGCCAGAAGAATACCGATGTAGAACTGCGGCTTAATGGAACCCCAGCCCCCTGCGGGAGGATGTTGGTACAGGGAATAGAAAGCATTCACTACCGGAGCGCCCGCGAAGACTATGGACATGACCACGCCGGGCTGGCCCTTTGCGCCGAAAGCCAGCAGCACGCCGAAAGCTCCAATAGCCCCAGCCACGCCGGCGATAATTGACCAGACAATTCCGTCTTTCGTATAACCGCTGAATGCCGCGCCTTTTGCCATGAGCAAAATGAGTGGAGCCAAAATCGCGACTAGAAAGTAGGCCACGCCGACGAACAGGAATGCTTTATAACGCAAGATGCTTGGATCCGTGGTGGCATCGGATTTCATCAATGTCTGACCTTTGTGGAGGAGAACCCCGTAAACGCCCCAGGAAACGACCGTCAGGAAAGCGAAAGCCAGCCATGTCATGGAGGACTGGTCAGAATTGGCATTAGTCATATCGGCAAAAGTCTAGTGCGCGGAGGCCTTTACTTCAAATGGATTGTGAGCAATATAAATAGATACAAACGCTTTTAAAGTGTTTTGAGCAATGCGGAACGGAATGAGACCATTTATCAGTTTGTTGGGATTGTTGGCAGCGCTGGCGATTTCTGCTGGCTGCGCAACCAGTCGCAGTACGATAGACAGCCGGAAACAGGAGCGTGCCAGTGTTTATTCCAGTCTTTCCCCTGAAATGCGCGCGATGGTCGATGCGGGCAAGATTAAGGTTGGAATGCCTATGGATGCCGTCTACATGGCCTGGGGCAAGCCTTCGCAGATTGTGGGTGGCGAAACAGCTCAAGGCGCGCACACCACCTGGATTTATGAAGGCACCCAGCTTCAGGAATACCGTTACTGGTCGTCCGGCCCGCATTACGGCAGGCGTCACGGTTACGGTTCCCCCACACTGGAATCCGATTATTACCCCGCTTCCTACGTCCAAGCAGAGGTCAATTTTCAGGATGGCGTCGTGAAGCAATGGCGCACTTTACCATCCCCATCGATTCGTTAAGGAGAGCAGTTCCTAGTCGAACAAATTGCCGGGCGCGACCTCAATCTTCTCTGCAATTTCCTGGGGAATAGGCACGGAATTCATTTTACCATCGGGATTGTGGGCCACGCAAACGATGGTTAGGAGTCCGCGCGCCACTTCCACCTTTGGGTCCTCATTCAACTTCCAAAAGCGAAATAGGTAGCTGATCGACTTGGTGCGGCGTTCTTTGACCAACAATTGGACCTCGACTAAATCCTCGAATCGGAGCGGACGTTTATAATCGCATTCAGCGTGCACACGGGGCCACCCCAGGCGTGGATCTGTTTCCGGCATGACGACGGAAAAGCCAAGGGACCGATAAAAGCCGTGCTCAGCGGTTTCCATGAAACGAAAGAAATTGGAATAATGCATGATGCCCGCCATGTCGGTGTCCGAAAACTCAACGCGGCGAGTGGCTCTAAACTCGTAAGGCATGGGCAACTTTAGGCAGGGACTCGGTGGTTGGCCAATCCAAAGTCAAACCTGGGCGGCCACGCGGCTGCCATTGCTAACCCGTTCGTAAACCTGCAAGACGCCGCGAGTCATCGCGTCGAGTGAAAACGTTTTTTGCACCGCGATCCTTCCCCTTGCGCCCAGTTCACGGGCTCGCACTGGGTCAAGCACAATGCTTTCAATGCTATCCGCCAACGCTGTGGCTGAACCGGGTTCGCAAAGGAGGCCGCCTCCAGTGGCTTCCACAAGCTCCGGGAAGGAAGCGGTTCGTGGCTGCACCACGGGCACACCGGCGGCGAGGGCTTCAATCACATACAAGCCAAAGGCTTCACCGTAGAGCGCTGGAACCGAAAAGACCGTCAAGCCCTTGAAAAACTCCAACTTCTCCGGGCGAGTGACATTGGGCCGAAATTCAACTGACCCCAGCAAGCCATTGGACGAAAGCTTCCCGCGGAGCTCTTCGACAAAGGCCTCGTCCGAAGGCCCGCAGCCTCCGCCGATTCTCAACTTAAGATTCGGCACTCGCCCGCTGCGGCGCAGGAGAATGAAGGCATCTACCAGCGTGGCCAATCCTTTCTCACGGCACATACGCGCGAAATAACCGAGGACAGGCGGTTCGGCAGAAGGAGTTGGTTGAGCAATTGGGTAGCCTTCCAGGTTAATTCCGTTGAATGCAACTGAGACTCGCTCCGGCGGCAAGGAAAGCCGGCGTGCCATGAGGTCACCAAAATATCGGCTCGGTGCAATAAAATGGTCCACCTCCGCGCAACGCTCCGCCAAGGTTTGCCAAACAACCCCGCGAATGTGTTCCGGCAAACTATCGAGGAACGAGTCCTCGCCTTGAAGCATGCAGATCACCGGAATCCCCAGCTCGGTTCTGAGCTTGCGTACCATGCCCGCCAACAAAGCGTTGGAGAGGCATATCAGGTCGGGCTTGGGCTGGTCTTTGAGCCACGTTATAAAATTGTCCAACTCGCGAGCCTGATAACCCTCCTCGCCGCGCAACATGGACAACGTGAGCTCACCGACATCTTCCGCGCGTGTCTTGGCAGCTTTGCCGGCGGCCCATTTTAAAACTTTCGGGGATGCCAAAAGATTGTGCAGCCAATGCGGCATGCGCCGGAACAGTGCTGATTTTTGTTCCAGGTAAACATTGACGCCGCCAAAGAAAATAGGGGTGCCCTGGCTTTGGTCCTCCTCATCCAGGGTCATGGGCAGATAAAGCGGCACCATCAGCGTCTCATGGCCAAGGTTGCGCAACGCGGATACCAACGCATTGTCGCGGAAGCAATTTCCACAATACATCCCACCCGCTCCTGGAGTTATTTGAACGATGTTCATCCCAGCACCTGCCTGAAAGTCCTATTTCCCTGTGACTGTGGCAAGTTGAACTTCGGAAGCCTTCATGAGCGGCTGACCCACTGGCAGTTCATCCGGCACCTTGGCGAATTCTTCAACCGCTTTCCAGAGTTGTGAAAAGTCCTTGTTTACATCACCGCTCAAGCAATCGGTGATGTCTCCGGCGAGGGCGGGATACTTATCAGTGAGCAGTCGGAAACTGAAATTCGGATCATAAAACGCGTAGACCAGCTTGCGCATGTTCTCAATGCCCGTCCGCAGCGTGGTGGCGTAATCTGCAAAGCGAGCTGGGGAAAAATCCTGCGCGAGGAGACATTCATGGACCGCATCGCCTGCCAGCACGCCACTCTTCAACGCCATCATCAGACCGCTGGAGAAAACCGGGTCCAGGAAGCAAAACGAATCCCCTACCAGCAGCAGGCCTTCACAGGCGCAGTATTTACTGTGAAAGGAGTATTCGCTGGTCAGGTAATACGGTCCCGACGGTTGCCCTGCTGCCAGGTGCTCTTTGATCCAGAGGTTCTGCTCGATTTCGCGCTTAAAGATTTTTTCGGGATCTTTCACTCCTTCCCGGCTCAGGTACTTGCCTTCGGCGACCACTCCTACGCTCACCATGTCATCGTGGAGCGGAATGTACCAAAACCAGCCTTTGTCCGGGACCATGGCCACGGTGGTGCCACCCTCATCAATGCCCGGATCGCGTTTGGCTCCTTTGTAATAGGTCCAGACTGCCACCTTGTTTAAGTAGGGATCTTTCACTCTCCAATTCTGGCGCACGGCCGAGAAGGCTTCCTTGCCCGAGCAGTCGAGAGTGATGGGGGCTCGGAATTCCAGATCTTTGCCGTTCTTGTCCTGTGCGCGTAAGCCTACGATCCGGTCTCCTTCCTTCAGGAGATTTGTCACTTTGGTTTCTTCCAGCACTTCAGCGCCTTTTTCCCGGGCATTGTCCAGGACGATGCAATCGAATTCCGAGCGCAAAACCTGCCAGGTTTGAGCCACCGTTTCACGATCGTAGCGATTGAAAAAGTAAAATGGCTGGCTGGCCTTGCCCGAAGGAGCAACAAATTGAACGCTATACTTCTTCACGAATGCAGAGCCTTTCATCTTGTCAATCAACCCCAGGCGTTCCAAGGGCTGATAGGTGAACGGGAGGAGTGATTCACCGATGTGATAGCGCGGGAACTTCTCTCGCTCCACAATCAAAACGCGATGGCCTTTCTCGGCCAGAACCGCCGCAGCCGAAGCGCCCGCTGGCCCCGCCCCAATAATCAAGACATCGTAATTTTGTGTCGCCATATATGTTGGGTGAGTTGCCTCTAGGACTTTTTCAATTCGGTGGGCGGAAGGATTTCAATGATTTCGGCAAGCGGACGCTCTTGGTGGTCCAAAAGACGATTGCGGCGGCCATAAAGCATTTGCGCCCCGCTGAGCCCGAGCATTTCGTTGATCAATTTGTCTGATGCGAATCGCAAAAAAGCGACGGGACGGCTGGTGTAACGAATGCCGTTCTCGTTCAGGATTCGGCCGAGGGGCAGATATTCCTGCAGGATCCAGTGCCGGGCTTCCGCTGGAAATAAGTTCAGGTGAATATGAATCGCTCCGAATTCAACCGGCTTGTTGCTCCCATCCAGTTCCAGGATGACTTCGCGGAAATAATCGTCCTCCAGTTGGCGCTTACCGTGGAGCCGCAGATGAATGCGGCTGTTGTGAAATTTCTCCAAAGTCGAAGTCATGTCCTGCTGATGGACCAACAACGACCGGAAAGGTTCCGGCATAGCCAGGGGCTCAACCTCGGCGACGGGCGGAACGGGCAAGCCTGCACGCGCATAAAAATCGTCCAACGGATGGATAAGTCCCGTCCCGGGTATTTTAATTTGTACGACAGGCATAATCGCTCAGGCGTAACGCGCGTTCCGATGCTCCGGCAAAAAGAACTCATGCAGGAGCTTGTCAATTTGCAGCAGGCCTTCTCGATTCATCCGGATGTTGTCCCCATCCACCGCCAGGAAGCCCCAATCCGTGAGCGTTTGAATCGGCTTGGCAAATTGGGTGCAGGGGTCTGTTCCAAACTTATCGGCAAAATAATTCCGGCTAACGCGTCCGAGTTTGAGCTGGAGAATAAATTCTCGGATGTATCGTTCCTCGCCGCTTGGGGTCAAGGCGCGGTAGATCGGCAGTTCACCCGCGGTCACCTTCGCGACATACGGATCGAAATCGTGGTGATTCTGATAATGGATGCCACCGATATGGCCAAAGGAGGCAACGCCAAGAGAGAGCAGGTCTGCCCCGGCCCAAAGCCTGTCGCGATAAATGAACTTCGTCTTTTCCGGGTTTCGCACGGCGGTGTAGGCACTGGAAATAGTATAGCCCGCCTGGCTGAGCTCATTCCATGCATAATCCACCCAACGGCGTTTCGTTTCCCAATCCGCCACGGGTGCGACCAGCTTGCCTTCCGTCTTCATCTGCTTGTAGATGGTTGTGTTGTATGGAATTTCCATCTCGTAAACGGTGACGCTGTCCGGGGCCATCTCAATGGTTTTGCGAATGTTCTCTTTCCAGTTCGGTTCCGTTTCCTCCACCATGCCTGCAATCAGGTCGATATTGATTTGGGGGAAGCCAATTTCCCGCGCATAGGCGTAAGCCCTGGCAATCTCTTTGCTATGATGCGCCCGGCCATTGATTTCCAGAATGTGGTCGTCAAAGTTTTCGACACCGAGGCTTAGCCGGGTTACGCCCATCTCCCGGATTGCCTTCAGCTTATGGTCCGTCAAGGTGCCGGGCTCAGCTTCAAAGGTGACTTCCTCGACCTCATCCCACGAGAGCATTGCTTTCATGGAGTTGGTCAGATGCTTGAGCTGGTCCACGGAGAGATAGCTGGGAGTTCCGCCGCCGAAGTAGACGAAATTCGGTTTGCGTCCGCCGATAAACGGCTTGGCCGCATAAATGGACAACTCCTTCAGAGCGGCATCGATATAACCGCGGATCGCCGCCGAATCTTTGTCCGTATAAACTTTGAAATAACAGAAATGACAACGCTTGCGGCAGAACGGAATGTGCATGTAGATGCCCAGTGGCACTCCGGGTTTAGGTGGCCGCTCAAGCGCTTCATACAGTTCACCCACTCGATCTTGTTTCCAAAAGGAGAAGGGCGGATAATTTGAAACGAAATAATTGCCCACCGTGGTCTCCTTTTGAATCGGAGGCGCTGGGGTTCGTTCAGGACTGACTGTGCTTGTGCTCATAACTTCACATTCTTCTCGTTTGCGCTACTTGCCCTTGCTGCCAAAAGCATAGATGCTGCCGTCATCACACCCGATGACTACTTTCCCACCCGCGACCGCTGGTGAGCTTTCAACAGGCTGCCCCAGTTCATAGGACCAAAGCTCTTTGCCTGCAGCCAGTGAAACCAAATAGATCCGGCCATCATCCGAGCCCACCACCACCTTGTCTCCGCAGATTACGGGCGAGCTGTCGACTTTGCCACGGGTGAAATACGTCCAGAGGGGCTTGCCGTTATCCATCTGGACGCAATGCAAACGCTTGTCGCGTCCGCCAAAAACCACTTTGTTCTGGGCAATCGCCGGAGAGGAATAATAAGGAAAAGCTTTGTCCTGATAGCTCCAGATATTAGTGCCTTTCTGCAGGTCCATGCACTGGAAGGCATTTTCAAAATGTCCGTAATACGCTCGATTGTTCGCAAGCGCCACGGAGCCGGCAATGTACGCCCCGCCTTCGATCTCCTTTACCTGTTTGCCATCGGCAAGAGAAATGACGTGCAGCAGCGCATCGCAACCCCCAAAAACAGTTTGTCCCTCCGAAATCGCGGGACAGCCGTTGATGTAATTGCTGCTTTCATACACCCAATTACTTTTGCCAGTCTCCGCATCCACACAGTGCAGTTTGTAATCGTAGCTTCCCACCAGGATCCAAGTCGCGTCCTTGGGGGATTTGATCCAGTTCGGCGCGCCAGGAATTTTGTCGCCCGTCTGGTATTTCCAGATCAGTTTGCCGGAAGTGGCATCCAGCGCATAAAGGTAAGTATCGTGCGAGCCGACATAAACTCGGTTTCCGAGCACCAGGGGAGAGGATTCAACAGGCCCGGTCGTGGCAAATTTCCAGGCCTCCTTGCCATCGCTGAGGTTAATGGCGTAAACGTTGTTGTCGCTGGAGCCGACATAAACCCGACCGTTCACGATGGCCGGGGAAGATTTTATGGCGGCCTTGGTCTTAAAACTCCATAGAAGTGAAAGCTTTTCCGGTAACTCCCCTCCTGCAACACCACTCAGGGAAGGCTGGCCGCGAAACATCGGCCAGGAATCGGCCGGAGCCGTCTGTTCGTGAGCTGCTTGCGCGGGACAACACAGCAGAACTGCTGCTGCTGCCCCGAGCGCCAATAAATTCAGCTTGAGCTGCCGCATATTACGAGCCCGACCCATTGTGCATTAGTAAAGCCGAAAATTCGGCATTTTCAACACAATAATACGGACACGTATTAATTGGAATAGGGAGTTCCCGCCTTTATTCAGTGTTTTTCCGGGGGACCAAAGGGGCTGATTACTTTTTTACGGATGTTTCCACGACTGTTTTCAGTTGAATCAGTCCTTGCTCGAAGTTTCGTCCAATCATCCTGTCCATGCTCATGAAAAGTCCAATGGCCTTGGAAATGAAGTTTTTCTGACCTTCCATGCTCCACGTAACAGTGGTCTGCTTGCCCTCAGGCCGGAAGGTGAATTCGGTCTTATTGTGACCTTTGAAGGGCTTGACGAAGTCGAGGTCAATGCGCACGAGTTCAGCCGGACGGCTTTCGGTCAATGTCATTCGGCCTTCGCCTACACTGTGGTTTCCCGTCCAGGCGTAAACCGCACCTTTTCCCGAGGGCGAGCCCTCATAGCCTTGCTTCATCGCCGGGTCAAGCTTGGCCCAGGGTGACCAGGAGTCCCAATTGTGGAAATCGTTTACCTGGGCGAAAACAGCTTCAGGGGGAGCGGAAATCGCAGCCGTCCGGACGACGCGGAAATCGGACGGCTGCAGGGCAGCCACGACAACCAACACGAGGATCACGATTGCGAAGGCGATCAGGATTTTTTTAAGCATAAAGATATGTTTGGAAAGGGCTTTGCGCAGCTCAAGGCATGACGTAGACCATCCAGGACACACCAAAACGATCTGCCACCATCCCAAAATGCGGGGAGAAGAAGGTTTTGGCCAGCGGCATCTGCACCTGGCCACCGTCCGCCAAGGCATTAAACAAGCGTTCGGCTTCCGCGGCGTTGGGCACCGTGAGAGATAAGCCAAAACCCTCGAATGCGGGCTTGCCCGAGCATCGGCCGTCCGACGCCAGAATGGTTGACCCGCCGACGCGAAAACTTGCATGCATCACCTTGTCTGGCGCGGCGTCCCCGCAAGGTTCCGGGCTGTCTTTGAAGCGCATGAGCATGCCGATTTCGGCCCCAAGCGCTTTGCGGTAAAATTCAAGCGCCTCGTCGCAGCGGCCGTCGAAAAACAGATAAGGTTGGACCGACGTATTTTGTGATGTAGTCATAAATTTGCTCAAAATTGTTGTCTCAGTTCAATTCTAAGACGAACGAGGAAAACGGTTCAGGACATTCAAACGAACTTTTTTAAAAGTGCTTCCAATCGACTATTTGGAGAGATAAGCCGCTAGTTGTTCCAATGTGCCAGCCCAGCCTTGGCGCATCCCCTCGTGGGCTCCTGCAAAGGTCTTGCACTCCTCCTCTGTCGCATTGATTGGAATGCCAGACATGGTGAGCTTTGTCCGGTCCCCCTCCAACTCCAAATGAACCGACGAAAGAACTTCCAATGGCCATGTCGAACTGAACGGGTGCCGAATGGGAGTCCCTTGTTCATCCGTGAAGGAAACCACGAACACAATTCGCTGGGGAGGAACAACTTCACGATAAGCAAACTTGCCCCACATAAGGTGGCCATCCGGAGCCCGCATCCCGTAATGGAAAACGCCACCGGGACGAAGGTCCAGCTTTGCCACGCTCAGGGTCAAGCCCTTCGGTCCCCACCACGTTTCCAAAGCCTCTTTTTCCGTCCAGGCTTTCCAGACTTTCGCCTGCGGCGCATCCAACACCCGGGAAACCACAAACGGCTCACCGTTCCCAGCAGAACTACTTTGCTCCATGCTCATAAATTGTCGTGCGAATTACGTGTCCGCTTTATAACGAAAGCAGTCAGCCATTCAGGACATCGAAAGCACGAATCTTCCGTGAAGAATCCGCCTGCCACTCAGGCCATGAGCTCCTTGACCACTTGGGCCTCCTGCTTGTCCGTCAGCGACATCTCCTGCCCATTCCGTTTGTACGTCAGCTTCTCATGGTCCAGACCGAAGAGATCCATGAGCGTGGCATGGTAATCATAATGATGGACAACGTCCTTCACAGCGTGGTGACCGAATTCGTCGGTTTCACCGTGAACATGACCACGTTTGAAACCGCCGCCGGCCAGCCACATGGAAAAGCCATAAGTATTATGGTCCCGGCCCCACTTGTCGCGGCCTGCATCATTTTGCAGCACGGGTAGCCGGCCCATTTCTCCGCCCCAGTGAACGACCGTGGAATCCAGCAGCCCGCGCTGCTTGAGGTCCGCCACAAGCGCAGCGCAGGGTAGGTCCACTGCCCGGCAGGAATCTGGCAGCCCCTTGATCAGATTGCCGTGGTGATCCCATGACT